>DATJXQ010000031.1:0-6457 GCA_035500015.1 Steroidobacteraceae bacterium | reverse complement strand
CCACCGTGCGCACGCTGAAGCGCACCGTGCCGGCCGCCGTGCCCGGCATCGCCTTCCTCTCCGGCGGCCAGAGCTCCGCCGAAGCCGCGCTGCACCTGTCGCTGATCAACCAGCATGCGCTGCCGTGGAAGGTCACCTTCAGTTACGGCCGCGCGCTGCAGGATGCGGCGCTCAAGGGATGGGGCGGCAACAATCTCGCCAGGGGCCAGGCCGAGTTCGCCAAGTGGGCGCGCCTGAATGGCCTTGCCGCCACCGGCCGCTTCACCGCCGGCATGGAAAGCCAGGCCGCTTGAGCCAGCAATCCGGCCCGCTGGTCGTCGATCTCGCCGGGGTCCGGTACAGCGCCGCGGACCACGTCATTTTTGACGGCCTGGATCTGGCGGTGAAGCGCGGCAGCATCACCGCAGTGATGGGACCGTCCGGCACCGGCAAGACCACGGTGCTGCGGCTGCTGACCGGGCAGATCCAGGCCGATGCCGGCACCGTGCGGGTGCTGGACCGGGACGTGGCCACGCTGAACCGGCGCCAGCTGTTCGGATTGCGGCGGCGCATGGGCATGCTGTTCCAGAACGGCGCGCTGCTCACCGACCTGGACGTGTTCGAGAACGTGGCCTTTCCCGTGCGTGAGCATGCACATCTGCCCGAGCCGGTGCTGCGGCGGCTGGTACTGATGAAGCTCGAGGCGGTGGGCCTGCGCGGCGCCGAGAAACTGCGGCCGCAGGAACTCTCCGGCGGCATGGCGCGGCGCGTGGCGCTGGCGCGTGCCATCGTGCTGGATCCCGAGCTGCTGGTCTATGACGAGCCCTTCGTCGGCCTGGATCCGGTGTCCATGGGCATGGTGGTGCGGCTGATCAAACACCTCAACGAAGCCCTGGGCATCACCAGCATCGTGGTGTCCCACGACGTGCCCGAAGTCGGCAGCATCGCCGACTACAGCTACCTGCTGGCGGGCGGCCGGGCCATCGCGCAGGGCACGACGGCCGAGCTCAACGCCAGTGCCGATCCGGCGGTGCGGCAGTTCATGCAGGGTGCCAGCGAAGGACCGGTATCCTTCCATTACCCCGCGGGTGATTACGTCGGCGCGCTGCTGGATGGCAGCGACATCCCTTCCGGCAGGCCGGCATCCCGGAAGGCGCCGCACGCGCGGCGGGGAGCCGGTTCATGATCGCCGCGCTGCGCCAGTTCGGCGCCGTGGCGCTGTTCCTGCTGCGTACCCTCGCGGCCGTGGTTCCCGCGCTGCGGCGGCCGGGGGCGGTGGTGCGCCAGATCTACAACAGCGGCGCTCGCTCGCTGGTCATCATCATGCTGTGCGGCCTCGTCGTCGGCATGATCATGGGACTGGCATTTTCCGACATGCTGCAGCGCTTCGGCAGCGAATCCGCGCTGGGCGAGGCCGCGGGCTTCGCGCTGCTGAAGGAACTCGGGCCGGTGCTGACCGCGCTGCTGTTCGCCGGCCGCGCCGGCACCTCGCTGGCATCCGAAATCGGCCTGATGCGTGCCACCGACCAGCTCACCGCCATGCAGGTGATGGCGGTGGATCCGATGCGCAGCGTGGTGGCGCCGCGGTTCCTCGGCGGGCTGATCGCGCTGCCACTGCTGGTGGCCATCTTCGACATCCTCGGCCTGTTCGGCACGCAGCTGATCGGGGTGTCGGTGATGGGTGTGGATTCCGGCACGTTCTGGTCGCAGATGCAGAACGCGATCGACGTGTCCGACGTCAACGAAGGCATCGTCAAGAGCCTGGTGTTCGGTGCGGCGTGCACGCTGATGGCGGTGTATTACGGCTACAACGCCGAGCCCACCGCCGAGGGGGTAGGACTGGCGACGACACGCACGGTAATCGCCTCCTCGGTGCTGGTGCTGATTTTCGACTACATGCTGACGGCCGCCTTCCTGTGATGCTGCGGGATGATCCCGGGCGGGTTAAGGTGTCATTAAGCGGAGCAAGCGGAGAATTCCATCCATGAAAAACGAGCGCAGCCTCGAGATCGGCACGGGCCTGTTCGTGCTGCTGGGTTTCGCGGCGCTGGCCTTCCTCACCACGCAGCTGCCGGGGAGCCGCATCGGTGTGGTGACGCAGTCAGACGGCTACCAGGTCACCGCCCGCTTCGACAATGTCGGCGACCTGCAGCCCGGCGCGCCGGTGAGCATGGCCGGCGTGAAGGTGGGCCGGGTGTCGGGCGTGCGTTTCGATTCGCGGGACTACAAGGCCGTGGTCACCATGCAGATCGACCGGCAGTACAACCGCATCCCCGACGACAGCTGGGCCAGCGTCGAGACGGCTGGCCTGCTGGGCGCGCGTTACGTGGGCCTGGATGCGGGCAGTTCGGACACCTACCTGAAGGACGGCGGCAATCTCGACAACACGCAGTCGGCCATGGTGCTGGAGAAGCTGATCAGCAAGCTGTTCGCGACCTTCGCGGGCAAGAGCGACAGCTCATCGGGGGACAAATGAGCAGGCGCAGTTTGCTGGTCCGCGCGGTGGCGATGGGTGCGTTGTGGTGCGCGCTGGCGCCGTTGCACGCCGCCGAGGCCATCGACGCCTCCTCGCCGCAGAAGCTGATCGAGACCAGCTCGAAGGCGCTGCTGGCCGACCTGGACGCGCACCGCGCGGCCTACCGCAAGGATATCTCCGGCCTGTACAAGGTCGTCGACATGCAGTTCCTGCCGCACGTGGACGTGCCGTTCGCGGCGCGGCAGGTGCTGGGCGCGCACTGGAAGGACGCCACCCCGGAGCAGCGCCAGCGCTTCAGCGACGCGCTGTACCATACGCTGCTCACCACCTACGGCAAGGCGCTGCTGGAGTTCACGGGCGAGCAGCTGAAGGTGCTGCCCTTCCAGGGCGATCCCGCCGCGGACCGGGCCACGGTGCGCACCGTGGTGCATACGAGCAGCGGCTCGGACGTGTCGGTGAACTACAGCCTGCACAAGACCGACACCGGCGAATGGAAGGTGTGGGACGTGATCATCGAGGGCATCAGCTACGTGCACAGCTTCCGCGACGATTTCGGCCAGGAAATCGACCAGAAGGGCCTCAACGAGCTGCTGGACCGGCTGGAAAAAGGCCAGCTGCCGGTGAAGCACCAGTGACCGGCGCCGTGGCGCAGCTGGCCGATCGCGGCGCGGGGCGCTGCGCCTTGTCCGGGCCGCTCACGCTGGAGGCTGCTCCGCTGCTGTGGCGCGAGCTGCAGGCCGGGGGCCTGCTGACTGCTGCCGCCGAGGTTGATCTGTCGGGTATCACGGATTCCGACAGCGCAGGGCTGGCGCTGCTGATCGCGTGGCGCGCCGCCCGGGGCAAGACCGGCGGCGCAATGACTTTTACCGGCTTGCCGCAGCGCCTGCGCCTGCTCGCGGGACTTACGGGTGCAGGGGCGGCGCTGGCTTCTCCGCCCGCGGCTCCTGGCGCCTGACGGCTGGAAACGATGGATGGCTGCGGAACCTGCCGCGCAGACACGGCCAGGTTGGCGGGGCTGTGCGGCAGGAACCGACAGCCCTCACCTGGTTTGTTGTTATTTCTTGCGGGATGAACGGCTGCGCAGCACGGTCAGCCCGCCCAGCAGCAGCGTCAATGCGCTCGATGCGGAAGCCGGATCAATCTCCGGCGCGTTGAAGTGCGGCGGCGAATAGCGAGGCGGCGGATTCCGGTCGTAACGATCGCCGGCGACGGCCACACCGGCCAGCAGGCACAACGCGCCCGCGCATAGCAATTTCCTGGTCATCGTTTCAGTCCTCATTCATCAGCCCGACAATTTTCCGAGCGACGTGAAGCGTAGCACGCTGCCGCCGCGCAGAAAGTGCGGTGCTTCACGATTTAATTGCGTTATGGAAAGTGTGGATGATATGTCAGGTGGCGATGCTCACCAGTACTGCCACTGGCCGAAAACCAGCACCAGCGCTGCAAGCAGCGCATTGGCCGTGACATGCGCCGCCACGGCCTCACCGAAGCGTCCCGTGCGCACGGCGACGCCGCCGAAAGCCAGGCCCGCAAAGATTCCCGGCAGCCAGTAGCTGCCATGCGAGAGCCCGAAGAGCAGCGAAGACAGCAGCAGCGCGCGCAGCTTCACGCTCTGTATCGGCACCGCGATGAAATTCGCCGCCATCAGTCGCCGCATCAGGAAGCCGCGGAAGGCCAGCTCCTCGGCGATGGGTACGGCGAGTACGGCGAGCAGTGCGCGCGCGGTGATCCACCAGCAGCGCTGCAACGGCGGCAGCTGTGCCAGCGCCTCCGGCATTGCGGTGCGGGGCGACAACCAGTGTGCGGCGAGGATCCACGCGACAAATACCGCCACACCGGCGGCGACGCCGCGCCAGCTGCACCGCCAGTCGAGATTCGCATACCTGTCGCGGTAGAGCAGCAGTATCGCCGCCCCGATGGGCAGCCGCAGCCATTGCAGCTGGTCGATTCCGGCGCTCATTGCGCGCGTCACCATCCCGGCGGCCAGCATCAGCAGCAGCGGCAGCAGGAATGCAGACGTGTCGTCGCCGGTGTGGCTGACGCGAGGCGGTCTGACCGCGGTTGCCGGGTTGCGCAGCCAGGCGATCCTGCGACTCAGCAGCGCGACCAGAAAGGCCGCGCCGATGAAGAATATCCACCCCGCCTGCGAATGAAATCCCGCCAGGGCCACCTTGACGTAACCCTGCGTGGCCAGCGCCACCAGCATGGCAATGCGAACGGAGTTGAGCAGGAAGACGGACAGTGCGGCAACGGGCAGCACGAGCAGCGCGCGCGGCAGGCGGAACTCGTGCCGCAGATGCCACAGCCATCCGGCGCAGAACACCAGCATCAGCCCCACGCCCTCCAGCCCCGAGCAGGCCTTGTCCACGTGGATTTCGACTCCGGCCGTAATGATCGACAGGGACGCGGGAAGCAGCTGCAGTCCCGGATAGAACGGCGCCAGCATCATCCGCACCAGGTGGAACGTCACCGCCGCGGCTTGTTGCCACAGGTCCTCGCTGGCCTGGAGGATCAGCACCGCGCCGGCCGCCAGCAGCAGTGCGACCAGGGACAGTCGGCTGGAACCGCCCAGCAGTTCGCGCCACAGCCGCGCGGGCACGAAAGCAAGAAGCAGCGCGAGCACCGCGGCGGCGAGCAGCACGTGCTGCAGTATCTGCAGGGGGATCACCGGATCGCTGCGGAACGCCGGCGCCAGGTAGCTCTGCAGGACCACCGGGGCTATCAGGACGAAATGCACCACCAGCCAGCTCACTTGCGGTGGGTGCCCGGCCAGGCGCGCCGCCACCGCGGCACCCTTTCCGGATCCTTCGGCTGCAGTCAGGATGGCCAGTGCTCCCGCCCAGGCCAGCGGCAGCCGGTAGAGCTCGCGCTGCAACGGAAAATAGTCCTGCTGAAAGACCCCGCCGAGCAGCGACTCCCGGATCAGCATTTCCGCCAGCAGCACCCCGGCGATGGCCGCGAGCCGGAACAGCAGCGCTCCATGTCGACGGAGCCACATTTTCTAGCGCACTTCCTGCGGCGACCTCTGTGAGGGTGCGGGTGCGGGAGGTGCAGCCTGGCCCTTCGATCCGGTGTCGTCGTCGTAGATCTCGAAGTCTTCGGCGGGCGCGGCCGCTCCGTCGGTGACCAGGAACTGGCGCCGCTGCAGATAGGCATTGCGGATGAAGGCGTACTGGTCGTAGGAATTTGTCAGCAACTCGTCCGTGCCCAGCAGCGCGGCGCGCTCATCGAGCAGCGAACCGAGCGTCAGGCCAACCTGTACCTGCCAGCTGTTCACCAGGTAGCTGTCGGGCTCGGTCAGGCGGTCTGCGGCCAGGCCGAAGGTGTCACGGACGTCCGAGGGACCCAGCACCGGCAGCACGATGAAAGGTCCCGGCGGCACGCCCCACTTGCCCAGCGTCTGGCCGAAATCCTCGTCGTGTGCGGCCAGCCCGAGCTGTCCGGCTGGATCGAACAGTCCGCCGATGCCGACGGTGGTGTTGACCACCAGCCGTGCCGAGTCGGCGGCAAACTGGCTGCCCTTGCCCTGCAACAGGTCGTTGAGGACCACCTTGACGTAGCCGAGATTGGCGAAGAAATTGCTAAACCCGTTGCGCACCGGCTCGGGCGTCACCCGCACATAGGCCTGCGCCACTGGTTTGGCGACGTTGCGGTCCAGCGCATCGTTGAAGCGGTAGATGGAGCGATTGACGCGCTCGAAGCGGTCGCGCGGGTCGCGCTGCGTGCCGGGCGGCAGCGCAGCGCAGGCCGGAAGCAGGGTTGCCAGCAGCAGACCCGGCAGAAGCTTTCTGGCATGCATCCGCGGCAGTCTATCAGCCCCCCGATGGCTGTTGCGAACGGGCGCGGTTGCCGTATTGTTCCTGCAGCGCGCCCTGGACTTCCTTCTGGCGTGCCAGGAAGCGCTTGCGCTGCACGTCGCTGAGGCCCGGTGTGCTCAATGCCAGCTGCAGCTGTGTAACGGCGAGCGGCAGGTCGCCTTCGGCGATGTGCAGTTCCGCCAGG
>DATJXQ010000030.1:0-7584 GCA_035500015.1 Steroidobacteraceae bacterium | reverse complement strand
CCGGCAATGTGTTTCTGGCGATTCAGCCCACATTCACCGTGACCGTTGTGCATCCGTCGCGACCAGAATCCATCCATCGCTTGAAGGTGGATCACATGACACATGATCTGTTCCGCAGAGAAGCAATCGAGGCCCGCCGTGGCGCGCGGCTCGGCAGTATCTCGCTGGTGCAGCCGCTGCGGCCGTGGCTGCTCACGGGCGCGGCCCTGCTCGTCGCGCTGCTGGTGGCGGCGTTCCTGCTGCTCGGCAGCTACACGCGCCGCTCCACCGTCACGGGTCAGCTGCAGCCCGCGCTCGGCCTGGCGACGGTGCTCGCGCCCACCGCGGGCGTGGTCAGCGAGCTGCACGTCATCGAGGGACAGCACGTGGCCGCCGGCCAGCTGCTGGCCATGCTCGCGGTGCCGCGCATGGTGACGGCGAAGCCCTTCGCGCTCGAGGTGGACCACAGCCTGGGCGGACGGGAGCAGGGGCTGCGCTCCGCGCACGACGGCCAGCTGCGCTCGATCGATGCACAGGCCGCGGGCTTCACGGCGCAGCTGGCGGCGGCACGCGAGGAACTGGCGCAGCTGCAGGCGGAGATCGCCACGCGCGAAGCGCAGGCGCGCCTCGATGAGGAAACCCTGGCGCGCATGCGCGAGCTGCAGGAACGGCAATACGTGAGCCTGCTGCAGCTGCGGCAGCAGGAATCCACCGCGCTGGAACAGCGCGGCGCCGTGCAGGAGCTGCGGCGCCAGTCCGCCGCCACGGAACGCAGCATCCTGCAGCTGCAGCAGTCGCTCGCCGAGATTCCCGGCCAGCGCAAGGCCGTCGAGGCGGGCACGCAGCGCGATCTGGCCGCGCTGGCGCAGGAACGCGCCGAGATGCAGGCGCCGGGCAGTCTCGCGGTCGCCGCGCCGGTCACGGGTGTCGTGGCGGCACAGATCGTCAAGTCCGGGCAGGCCGTGCAGAACGGCCAGCCGCTGCTCACGCTGCTGCCGGGCGATGGCACGCTCGAGGCGGAACTGCTGGTGCCGAGCCGCGCAGTGGGCTTCATCGCGCCGGGCGACCGCGTGCTGCTGCGCTACCAGGCCTATCCGTGGCAGAAGTTCGGGCAGCAACGGGGACGCGTCGCCGCCATCAGCCGCAGCGCACTCGGTCCGGCGGAACTCGGCGCACTGACCGGCACCGCGGGCGGCCAGCCGCTGTACCGCGTCACGGTGGCGCTGGCGCGCCAGAGCGTCACCGCCTACGGCAGAAGCGAGGCGCTGAAACCGGGCATGGTGCTCGATGCCGACATCCTCGGGGAATCGCGCCACCTGTTCGAGTGGCTGTTCGAGCCGCTGTATTCGCTGCGGGGAAAGATCGGCGGCGCCTGAACCGGAATTCACGAATCGCCGGGTGTATTCCCGGACCCACGGCGCAGGGCCTGCGCCAGACCGACAGCTTGAGGAGAATCAACATGCGCGAACTGGATTCCACGGAAATCATGAACGTCAGCGGCGCCGGGGTGAACTTCACCACGCCGCTGACCCTGAGCATGCTCAACGACATCTCGGTGTTCGGCGGCGTCACCCGCTTCGCCACCGCCGCATTCAGCGCCGGATACGCGCTGGGCACGTACCTGAACGACGAGTACGACATTTCGACGAAGGTCGTGGATGTGCTGACCAAGCGCTACTGAAGATCGCACGTATGGGCCATCGCCATTCCCGACGGGCTCTGGAATGGCGATGTCTCCTGCGGCAGGGAGCGGATTCATGGGCTTGCTGAAGGTGAAACTGGCGACGTTCCGGCGGTTCAGCCGCGCCGCCGGCTGCGGCGCGCTGCTGGCCGCGGGGCTGCTGTTGCATCGCGGGCAGCTGCCGGCGGGCTTCCTGCTGGCCTTCCTCGCGCTGTCGGCGATCGCGGTTGCCGAGAGCGACATCGACTTCACCGCCGGCCTGAACCGCCGGTCATGTGCCAGCATGCTGACCGCGCGCTCGCAGATCTCCACCCTGGGCAAGCTGTGCGACATCGCCGCGTATTTCTGCCTGGCGGCCGCCGTCATCAGCTGGGTCGCCGCGCGCTGAAAACGGCGGGCACAGCACGATGAAACCAGTCCTGCAGGCCGAGGCCACCGAGTGCGGCCTCGCGGCGCTGGCGATGATCGCCGAGGCACACGGCCTGCACCTCACGCTGCCGGAACTGCGCCGCCGGTTTCCGGCCTCGCTGCGCGGCGCCCGGCTCGACCAGCTCATCGACATCGCGCGGCAGCTGCGCCTGCGCACCCGTGCGCTGCGGCTGGAACTGCCGGACCTGCGCCGGCTCGCGCTGCCCTGCATCCTGCACTGGGATCTCGACCACTTCGTGGTGCTGGCGGCGACGGCCCGCGACCGCGCCGTCATCCTGGACCCGGCCATCGGTTCGCGGCGGCTGTCCTTCGTGGAGATCTCGCGGCATTTCACCGGCGTCGCGCTGGAGCTGTCGCCGGCGGAAGGCTTCCAGCCGCGGCGGGCCGCACCGGCCATCCGGCTGCGGCAGCTCACGGGGCGCATTGCCGGCCTGTACCGTTCGCTGGCGCAACTGCTCCTGCTGTCGCTGGCGCTGCAGGCCTTCGTGATGCTGGCGCCGTTCCTGCTGCAGTGGGTGGTGGACCAGGTGCTGGTGTCGGCCGACCGCGACCTGCTGCTGGTGCTGGGCCTGGGCTTCAGCCTGGCACTGGCGCTGCAGGCGGTCATCGGCCTGCTGCGCGGCTGGACGGTCACGCACCTGGCCGCGCGGCTGGGCCTGCAGTGGATGGGCAATGTGTTCGCGCACCTGCTGCACCTGCCGCTGGAGTTCTTCGCGAAGCGCCACCTGGGCGACATCAACTCGCGGCTGGGCTCGGTGCAGGTCATCCAGAAGACGCTGACCACCGGCTTCATCGAGTCGCTGGTCGACGGCCTGATGGCGCTGGCCACGTTCGCGCTGATGTTGCTGTACAGCCGCATGCTGGCACTGCTCGCGCTGCTGGCGGTGGCGCTGTACCTGGCCATCCGCGTGCTCTCGTACCGGCCGCTGCGCGAGCGCAGCGAACGACAGCTCGTCGCGGCGGCCCGGCAGCAGACGCACCTGCTGGAATCGCTGCGCGGCATGCAGAGCCTGAAGGTGGCCGGCGAGGAAGCCCCGCGCGCCGCCGCCTACGACAACCTGCTGGTGGACACGACCGGCCAGGAGCTGCGCCTGGCGCGCATGTCACTGGGCTTCAGCACCGCAAGCCAGCTGGTGTTCGGCGCGGAGCGCGTCGCGGCGATCTGGCTCGGCGCGCTGCTGGCGATGCAGAACACTTTCTCGGTGGGCATGCTCATCGCCTATCTGGCCTACAAGGACCAGTTCGCGCAGCGCGTGGGCGCGCTCATCGACCGCTACATCGATTTCCGCATGCTGCGCCTGCATGCCGAGCGTCTCGCGGACATCGTGCTGGAGCCGGCGGAGGAGATGCCGGATGAATCCGCCCTGCCGCCGGGCGTCGCGGCGCGCATCGAGGTCGCGGGGCTCGGCTTCCGCTACGGCGCCGGCGAGCCGTGGCTGCTGCGGGATTGCAGCTTCACGGTGGAGCCGGGCGAATCCGTGGCCATCGTCGGGCCATCCGGCTGCGGCAAGAGCACGCTGGTGAAGCTGCTGCTGGGACTGCTGCATCCCGAGGCCGGCGCCGTGCGCATCGGCGGCCACGACCTCGCGCGCATCGGCGCGCGCCGCCTGCGCGGCATCGCCAGCTGCGTGCTGCAGGAAGACCAGCTCTTCGCCGGCAGCCTCGCCGAGAACATCGCCTTCTTCGCTCCGCAGCCGGACGTGCCGCGCATCGAGGCGGCCGCGCGCCTGGCCGCCGTGCACGCGGAGATCCTCGCCATGCCCATGGGCTACCAGAGCCTGATCGGCGACATGGGCAGCTCGCTGTCCGGCGGCCAGCGGCAACGGCTGCTGCTGGCGCGCGCGCTGTATCGCCGCCCGCGACTGCTGGTGCTGGATGAGGCCACCAGCCACCTGGACATGGCGAACGAGCGGCTGGTCAGCGGCGCCGTGGCCGCCCTCGACCTCACGCGCATCGTGGTGGCGCACCGGCCGGAGACCATCGCCGGCTGCGACCGCGTGCTGGTGCTTGGCGAAGGCCGCGTGGTGCGCGAACTGCGCAACCGCTCCGCGGCGGTGTTGCCGGCCGGTTAAGGTCCGCCGGAGGCGCCCTGCCGGGCTGCGTCCGCGGGCGGCGCCGGCGTGGCGGGCAGTTTCTTCGGCCACAGCAGCGCGCCCAGCAGCACGAATGCCGCCGCGACCACCAGCAGCATGGCCAGTGTCTGGCCGACGGCCAGTGCGAACAGCAGCACCGCCTCCATCAGCTGCATGAGGCCGAGCAGCACGATGACCTCGCGCGACATCGAATGCGGCCGGTAGGCGACCAGCAGGTACAGCAGGCCGATCAGCAGGCCCTGGCACGAGAAGGACAGCCACATCGCCTGCACCGAATGCTGGATGAAGGGTTGCACGCCGCTGTTGTCCAGCGCGATCTTCAGCACCACGTATTTCACGAGATAGAAGATCGCGACGCCGCCGAGCGCCAGCGCGCCGATCAGCATGCAGAAGCGGAAGCTCGTTTCCCTCATGGCGCCACTATAGCGCCGGCGCCGCCGGCGGCGCGCGGTTCAGTGAATCCATGTAGGCGCGGCGCTGCTGCGAATCCAGGCGCGTCCAGTCGAGCTTGGCGGCGAACATCTCGCGCAGCCCGGTGTCCGAAGCGCCGGCCGGCCTGGCGGACTGCAGCGGCGCGGTGGCCGTCAGCTGCGGCGTATCGCCCGCCAGCAATGCCACCACCGCGGCGTGCACCGCCGCGCTGCGGGTCAGCTCGCCATGGGTCACGTTGCAGTACCAGGCCGGGCAACCCGACAGCACCGCGCGCGCCAGTGGCACCGTGCCATCCCCGGCGTAGCTGTAGCGATAGTGGAACTCGCCGCCCGCCTGCGTGACGTCGTCCACGGTCTGGAAGCCATGGCCGGCGATCGCCGCAATGCGGCGATCCGCGCCGCCCAGGTCGAGCAGACGCGCGCGCTGCAGCAGCGTGGCGTTGGGTTGCGGTCCGGCGACCGGCCAGTTGCGCTGGTCGACGAGATCCGGCACATGGTCGCGCGGCAGCATCTGGTACAGGCTGTGGAAGCCGGAGAAGACCTCGCGCGCCAGTGTCTCGGCATCGTGCCGCGCATCGATCTGCGCGAGGCGCCGCAGCAGCGGATAGGTGCCGCGCACGGCCTGCACCGGCGCAAAGGAACCGCCGTGCGGCGTGCCCAGCGTGACCAGCCGGCGCACGCGGCGGCCCGCTTCGCTGCGCAAGGCGCTGCGGGCCACGAGCCCGCCCATGCTGTGCGCCACGATGTGGATCTCGCCAGCCGCCTCGGCGCCGAGCTGCGCCGCCAGCGCCACGCCGGATTCGGCGAGGCCAAGCCGCCAGTCATAGGCGAAGCAGCGCACGGTGTAGCCGGCGGATTGCAGCGCGAACTTCAACGGCAGGTAGCCGTAGGTCACGGGGCCGGCAACCGCCAGCTTCGCGCCCGGCACGGCCAGCAGCGACAGGTTGCCCTGCTGCACGTCGCCCGGATCCAGCCACAGCAGGTTGTCGGGCAGCGGTCGCGCCCGCGGCAGGCTCAGCTGCGAGCCCATCAGGCCCGGCACGTAGTACACGCAGCGCTGCGGATCCTGCTCCACGGCCGCAGCCGTCAGCGCCAGCCGTTGCAGCAGGCCGTACTCGGCCTCGCCGAACCACGCGGTGAGCTCGCGCCGGTGCGCGCCGCCGGCGAGCCAGGCCTCGAGCTCACCTTCCGGCCAGACCATGCGGTCCCAGGCCGAGACTTGCGCCGGGGCGCTCACCCGCCGACCTGGCGCCCGGCGGATTCGGCGATGACCTCGCACACCGCCTCGATGGCCGCGCCGCGCGCCGAGGCGCGCCGCCACAGCGCGCCGATGTGGCGCACCGGCTCGGGCCTGGCGAAGGGCACGGTCACCACGCCGCGCGCGCTGCCGTAAGCACCGCTGGCGGCAAGCTGCGGCAGCAGCGTGATGCCGCTGCCCGCGGCCACCATCTGACGCAGCGTTTCCAGCGAGGTGGCGCGGAAATCCTGCTTCTCGTGCACCTGCGAGCGCGCACACACATCCAGCGCCTGGTCGCGCAGGCAGTGCCCGTCTTCCAGCAGCAGCAGCGTCTCGCCATCCAGATCCGACACTTTCAGCGAGCGGCGGCCGGCCAGGTGGTTCTGCTCCGGTAACGCCACCACGAAGGGCTCATCGAACAGCTTGCGCTCGGCCAGGCCCTCGGCCTGCACGGGCAGCGCGAGGATGCCCAGGTCGATGTCGCCGGCCTGCAGGTGCTCGAGCATGGGCGCAGTCTGGTACTCGTACAGCAGCAGCTCCAGGCGCGGCAGCCTGCGGCGCAGCCGCGGCGCGACAATGGGCAGCAGGTAAGGGCCGATGGTGGGCAGCAGCGCCACGCGCAGCCGGCCCGCCAGCGGATCGCGCAGCGTCGCGGCGAGTGCGACGATCTCCTCGCCCGCCTGGAGGATGCGCCGCGCGCGCGCCACCACCTCGGTGCCCGCCTCGGTCAGCGCGATGCGGCGCGGATGACGCTCCACCAGCTGTACGCCGAGGTAATCCTCGAGCTTCTTCAGCTGCGCCGACAGCGTGGGCTGGCTCACGTGGCAGCGCGCCGCGGCCTGGCCGAAATGGCGCGTGTCGGCCACGGCCACCAGGTAGCGCAGATCCTTGAGTTTCAGGTCGGCCATTGACCGATTCTATCGGCAGGCCGCGAACGATTGGCGGAAATCCAGCGGCGTGGCGGCTTCAGGGCCGCCATTCGCTGACTGTCTTTTCCAGCCCTTCGCGGATCATCTCTTCGGCGGAAGGCCCGCCCTTTTCGCTGCCGGCCGGCTTGCCGAGACAGATGAAGCCGATCAGGTGGTCGTGCTCGCCGAGGCCCAGGGCCGCCTTGAACTCGCGGTCGAACACGCCGGCGCCGGAGAACAGGAAGGCCTTGTAGCGCAGCGCATGCGCGGCGCTCAGCACCAGCTGCGTGGCGGCGGCCGCGGCGAACGCCTGCTCGATGGCCGCGATCTTGTGGTGCGGATCGATCTTGGCGGCGGCGACCACCACCAGCGGCGCGCGCTGCGTGAGCTCGTACTTGTCGCGGTTGATGCGGTAGCGGGCCGGGTCGCCCTGCACGCGCGTGGCGGCGGCGGCCAGCCGGTCGAAGAATTCCTGGTAGCGCTCCGGCCGCACGACGATGAAGCGCCACGGCCGCAGCCGGCCGTGGTCGGCGGCGCGCTGCGCGGCGCCGAGGATCTGCTGCAGTTCCTCGTCGGTGGGCGAGGGCCCGGTCATCAGCGAGCCGGGGTGCGACATGCGCGTGAGCAGCGAATCGATCGCGCTGTTCGTGATGGTGGTCATGTGTGGCATTCTACGCGCCCGGATGGAATTCGACCTGCAACCCACACTCACGGGCGAACGCCTGATCCTGCGGCCGCTGCGAGCCGCGGATCTCGAGGCATTGTGGTCGGTGGCGCGCGATCCGCTGCTATGGGAACAGCATCCCGACCAGACGCGCTACACGCG
>DATJXQ010000029.1:0-13285 GCA_035500015.1 Steroidobacteraceae bacterium | reverse complement strand
CCAGCCGCCGCACAGCGTGCCGAAGGAAATGGCGGTGTAGCAGCTGGCAATAACCCAGTCCGGCAGATGCGCGGGCGTCGCCAGTCCGCGCGCCATCAGCAGCAGCCAGATGACGCCCATGGTCTTCTGCGCATCGTTGCTGCCGTGCCCGATGCTGTACAGCGCGCTGGAGAACAGCTGCGACAGCCGGAACCAGCGGTCCAGGCGCGCCGGTGGAAAGCGGAAGAAGATCCAGCTGAGCGCCAGCATGATCGCCCCGCCGATCACCATCCCCAGCAGCGGCGCCACCAGGATGAAAACCGTGGTGCGGATGATGCCCGGCATCACCAGCGGCGCGACACCGGCCTTGGCCATGGCCGCGCCGATCATGCCGCCGATCAGCGCATGCGAGCTGCTGCTGGGAATGCCGAAATACCAGGTGATCACATTCCACGCGATGGCGCCGACCAGCGCGCCGAGGATCACCGCGTCGTCGACGAAGCCGGGGGCGATAATGCCCTTGCCGACGGTGGCGGCGACCTTCGGCTCGAACAGCCAGATGGCGATGAAGTTGAACGCGGCGGCCCAGATCACCGCCTGGTAGGGCTTCAATACGCGCGTGGAAACAATCGTGGCGATGGAATTCGCCGCGTCGTGGAAGCCGTTCATGAAGTCGAAGATCACGGCCAGCGCCACCAGCAGCGCCAGCGTGAGGAAGGCGGGGTCGACGTGCATCAGGCGTTCTGCAGGATCACGCTTTCCAGGATGTCGGCGACGTCCTGGCAGCGGTCGGTGGCCGCTTCCAGCAGTTCGTAGACGGCCTTCAGCTTGATCACCTGGCGGATGTCGGCCTCCTCGCGGAACAGCGTGGAGATGGCATTGCGCATCACCCGGTCGGCGCGCGATTCCATGATGTCCACCTCGCGGCACAGCTTCAGGATCTCCGGCGCGTTCTTCATGCTGGCGAGCATGCCGATGGCCGACTGCAGGTTCTCGCAGCCCTCGCGCAGCAGCTGCGCCAGTTCCACCGCGTGCGCGGTCACCTGCTGCACGTCATAGAGCTGCAGCGACTCGGCGGTGTCCTGGATGAGGTCCAGTACGTCGTCCATGCGCGAGATCAGGCGGTGGATGTCGTCGCGGTCCAGCGGCGTGACGAAGATGGTGTGCAGCAGCGCGGCGGTGTCGTGCGTGATGCGGTCGGCTTCGTGTTCGAGGGTGTTGATGCGCTCGATGCGGGCGGCGCGCGCACCCACGTCCGCGTATTCCGACAGCAGCAGCGTCAGCTCGTTGCTGGCCTCGGCCGCGCGGCTGGCGTGGCCGTTGAAGTAGTCGAAGAACTTGCCTTCGCGCGGCACCAGATTGGCAATGAGACCCATGATGCACCCCCTGTTGGCGGGCGCATGATACCCGCTACCTGTGGCCCCCGCGCGGTTCGATGACTTCGAAGCTTCGCAGCCGGTGGCCGCGCCGGATGCGGTAGGCGGAGAAATCCCGCCGGTCTATCGTGGCGACCTTGTGTACGTTGATGGCCTCGGCCATGGCCACGAGCGAGGCATCCGCGAGGTCCATCGGATGATCTGCGTACTGCTGCATCAGCTCGAATGCGCGGTCGAGCCGCGCCGCGTCGAGGAAGCATGGTGTCAGGCCGCCATCGGCGATGAAATGCACGAGGTTCGCCGCTCCGCGGCTGCCGGGTGTCAGCAGGTGGAATGCTTCGCCGAGCACCGGCACGGTGGTGCCGAGCGGTTCGGAGAAACCTTGCAGCATCGCGACACAGGACGCATGCGCAGTGTCTGCCGGATCGAACAGTGCGACGAGCGGGCCGGTGTCGACCAGGATCATCGGCCGTGCTTGCGCGCGATGGCAGCGCGAGTCGCTGACTTCGCGTCGCGCGCGGCCGCGCGGGCGTAGCCACCCGGGCCGAGGTCCAGCCGGCGGAACACTTCCCAGGGCCGGCGCTGCGCGGTTTCCTGGGTCTGCTGGCGATAAGCGAGCACGCCCTGCTTCAATATCTCGGAGATGGATTGTCCGGTGGAGCGGGTGAGCGCGGCCAGTACCCGTTCGGTTTCGGCGTCGAGGCGGACGGTGCGGGTAGCCATGGTAATACGCACTGTATTACAACTCCGGATGCCGGCGCCAGCCGGCTTCGCGATGAGGCGAAGGCTATCGCGCCAGTTGCGGCGCGCGTACCCGGAATTACTGGTGCGAATGCAGGTAAATGTCCATCAGCTCCCCAGCCCCGCCAGCAGGCCCATCACCGTCATGTAGACCAGGATCAGGGAGCCGGGTGTCCAGAAGGTCGCCCGCAGTTCATGGTTGCGCGCGGCAAGGTAGGCGAGGAAGTGCGCCAGCCGGGTCACGACGTAACCGTAGAACAGCCATTTCGCGAGCACCGGATCGGGCTTCGAGAAGACATAGAGCAGCCCCGCCGCGAAGAAGTAGGGCAGGTTCTCCAGGTCGTTCATCTGGATGCGGCGGATGCGCTCCACGCGCTCGTTGGGGGCCAGTTGCGCGGGATCCGGCTGCGGGTTGAACGGCGTGCGGCGCAGGTCTTCCGGCGCGCGGAAGCCGCCCTTTTCCTGCATCATGCGCACCACTGTCAGCCATGACATGGCGATGCCCTTGAGCAGCATGAGCGCGACGGCGATCACGTAGGTCGCGAACACCGGATTGCGGAGGTTGAGCAGGTCCATCGGTTTCTCCGATCAGTCGATCAGGATGGTCTTGGTCTCGGTGAACGCCTGGAAGTTCTCCGGCCCGCCCTCGCGCCCGATGCCCGACTGTTTGAAGCCGCCGTACGGCGCCATGAAATCCATGCGCAGCCCGCTCTGCCCGATGCAGCCGGTGCGCAGCCGGCGCGCGACGTCGTAGGCCTTTTTCGGATCCGCGGTGAATACGGCGCCATTGAGCCCGTAGATGGAATCATTGGCGATGCGGATCGCATCGTCCTCGTCCGCGCAGGCGATCAGGCTGATCACGGGCCCGAAGATCTCCTCCTGCGCGATCGCCATGCGGTTGTCGACGCCGGTGAACAGCGTGGGCTCGAAGTAGTAGCCCTTTGCAGGATGCGCGGGCTGCCTGCCGCCGCAGGCCAGTGTCGCGCCCTGTTCCTTTCCCTTTGCAATGTAGCCCTTCACGCGCTCGAGCTGCCGCCGCATGGCCAGCGGCCCCATCTGGCTGGCGGGATCGTGCGGGTCGCCGACCTTGATGCCGGCCATGGCTGCGACGATGGCCGCGGCCAGCTGCGCGTAACGGTGCCGCGAAACGATGACGCGGCTCAACGTGGCGCACACCTGGCCGGTCATCGTGCAGATGGTGCCGGTGAGGATGCCGGCGGCCTGCTCGATGGGGAAGTCATCCAGCACCAGCGCCGCGGACTTGCCGCCGAGCTCCAGCGTGACGCGCGCGATGCGCTCGCCGCACACGCTGGCGATGCGCCGTCCCGCGGCGGTGCTGCCGGTGAACGCCACCTTGTCCACGCCGGGGTTGCGCACCAGGTGGTCGGCGGCCTCGCGCTGCGCGGGCACCAGGTTCAGCACGCCGGGTGGCAGTCCCACTTCTTCGGCGCATTCGGCGATGATGTAGGCCTCCAGCGGCGTCTCCGGCGCGGGCTTCATGATCACCGTGCAGCCCGCGATCAGCGCCGGCGCGATCTTCTGGGCCATGATGGCGTAGGGCGCGTTCCATGGAGTGATTGCGGCGACCACGCCGACGGGCTCGCGCACGATGATGGCCCTGCCCGGGCCCATCGAGGCCGGCTGCTGCGTCTCGAAGGGATAAGTGGAGGCGAGGCCCGCGAAATAGCCCAGCTGGAACGTGCCACCCATGGTGACGTTCGGCGCGAAGCTGGCGAGGCCGCCCATCTGGCGGGTCCACGCGGCGGCGAGTTCCGCATGCCGGACTTCGAGTTTCTTCGCCAGCGCCGCGACCAGCGTGCCGCGCTCCGCGTGGCTCATGCGCGGCCAGGGGCCGTCATCGAAGGCCTGGCGCGCGGCAACAACCGCGCGATCCATGTCGGCTTCGCCCGCCTCGGCCACCCACGTGAATGTCTCTTCCGTGGCCGGGTCGACGAGCTGGATGCGTCCGCCGGCCGTGGCGGCCACCCACTGCCCGCCGATGAACAGGCGGTCGCGATGGCGGATGTTGATGTTGTCACCGGACATTTTCTTCCCCCGATATGCTTCCTTGCAGGAAAGCTTACTCCAGCGTCGCCTGCAGATCCGCCATGGTCACCATGAGAGTCATCGGGTCCAGCGGCGACTCGACCAGTCCCAGCGAAAGGTAAAACGCCCTGGCTTGCCTGGAAATGGCGTGCACCAGCAACCCGCGGATGCCGATGCTGCCGGCGGCCATGTGCACGCGAAGCGCGGCATCGCCCAACAGCGCGCGACCCAGCCCCTTGCCCTGATGAGCCTTGTCGATGGCCAATCGCGCCAGCACGGCCACGGGCACCGGATCGGGCATGTTGCGGCGAAAGCGCCCGGTGGAGGCATCGGGCGCAACGGCGCTGGCCGCCAGCGCGTAGTAGCCCGCGGCACGGCCGTCATCGCAGGCCACGAAGGTACGCGATGCGCCACTGGCCTGATTCTGCATGGCGCGGCGGCGCAACCAGTCGTCCAGCGAAGCAACGCCGCTGTCGAATCCGCCGGTGTCGTGCGCGGCCGTCAGCAGTGCGGGTGCGCGCAGCATGCGGAAGGGGATCAGCCTTCGCGCCAGGGCGGCGCGGTCTGCATCGTGCGCCGCAGGCGCGCGCCGGGTTTGGCCGGGGCATCCAGCAGAGCCAGGAACTTGCCGAACTTCGCCGCGCCCACCAGCAGCAGCGCGCGATCGAGCAGGGCATCCTCGGCGGCGCGGCGGGCGGCGCCCAGGATGAAGTCGGTGCGGGTCTTGCCGGCAGACCGGGCCGCGCGGTCGATCAGCTGGCGCTCACCGGATGGAACACGGATGTTGAGGGTTTCCCGGGGCGCGGAATTCGTGCGGGCAGTTGCGTGCTTCATGGCGGGCGGGCTCCAGGGCTGAAGCGGTGAGGCATCGTAGCCCATCGTAATGCTGATGTCATTACGACGGAATCGCGAGAACGGCCGTTACCGCTGGTCGGCGAATGCCAGCGCCGCGTGCAGTTCCTTCGCCAGTTGCTCCACATGCGCGCTGTTGTGCGCCGTCGAAAGAAAGCTCACCTCGAAGGCGCTGGGCGCAAGATAGATACCGGCGTCCAGCAGCTTGTGGAATACCGGGCCGAAGGGCGCCGCGGGCCTGGACTTCATGTCGGTGAGGCTGCGCAGTGGCGCCGCGTTCGCGGCCAGCCACGGCCAGAACAGCGATCCGACGCGCTGCACCGTCAGCCCGGGAATTGCCGCCAGCCGCTGCTCCAGTTCGACGCCGAGCTTCTCGAGCTGCGTGTAGGCGCCGCCGTCTGCAAGTTGTTCCAGCGTCGCAAGGCCTGCGGCCATGGCCACCGGATTCGCGCTCAATGTGCCGGCCTGGTACACCGGCCCGACGGGCGCCACCAGCTCCATGTACTGGCGCTTGCCGCCATACGCGCCCACGGGAAATCCGCCGCCAATCACCTTGCCGTAGGTGACCAGGTCCGGCTCGATGCCGTACTGACCCGCGGCGCCGGCAAAGCCGAGACGGAAGCCGGTGATTACCTCGTCGAGTATCAGCAGCGCTCCATGCTTGCGGCACAGAACCGCCAGCGTTTGCAGGAACTCCGGTCGCTGTGGCAGCAACCCGTAGTTGGCAGGGACCGGTTCGATGATGGCGGCGGCAATCTCCCCACCATGCCTCGCGAATACGGCCTCCAGCGCTGCCTCGTCATTGAGCGGCGCCACCAGCGTCCCGCCCAGCACGCCCTTGTTGAGGCCCGCGCTGTCCGGCTCGGTGGCTTCGGCCAGGCCCGAGCCGGAGCGGATCAGCATCGAGTCGGCATGGCCGTGATAGCAGCCATCGAACTTCAGGATGACATCGCGCCTGGTGGCGCCGCGCGCCACGCGCAGCGCCGACATCACCGCCTCGGTGCCGGAATTCACGAAGCGGATGCTCTGCACCCAGGGAATGCGCGCGGTGATGAACTCGGCCAACGCCAGCGAATACGGCTCGGCGGTGCCGAGGCTCCAGCCGCGGTCGATGGCGGCCACCGCGGCATCGCGTACCCCGCGGTTGCCATGGCCGAGGATCAGCGGGCCGAAGGCCATGCAGAAATCCAGCAGCTCGCGGCCGTCGACGTCGCGCAGCATCGCGCCCGCGCCGCCGGTCATGAAGCGCGGCGTACCGCCCACGCCTTTGAAGGCGCGCACCGGCGAGTGCACGCCGCCGGGCGAAACTTTTTTCGCCCGCTCGAACAGCGAATCAGACTGGCTCACCGTGCCAGCCATTCCCGCGCGTGGCGCGCGCCGTAGCTGATGATCATCGAGGCGCCGGCGCGCACGAAGCCGGTCCAGGCTTCCACGTGCGCGCCCATGCGGTTGGCCAGGCCCTGATCGGCCAGCAGCTCGATGCCCGCGTATTCGCCGCTGACCTCGTACACCGCCCAGGGCTGCGCATGGCGGCGCGACAGCTCCGCGAGGATGTCGAGGTAGGGCATGCCGGGCTTGACCATCAGGATGTCCGCGCCCTCGCGCACGTCGCGCTCCACCGACAGCAGTGCATCGTTCGCGCGCGAGGGATCGATCTGGTAGGAGGAGCGGTCGCCGAGCAGGATGCCCTCGCCCTTGGGCGCCGAATCCGCGGCCACGCGGAACGGGCCGTAGAAATTCGAATGGAACTTGGCGGCGTAGCTCATCAGCACGGTGCGCTCGTGGCCATGGCCGTCGAGCCCCTGGCGGATCGCGCCGACGCGGCCATCCATCATGTCGCTGGGCGCCACGCAGTCCGCACCGGCCTGCGCGTACGCCAGCGCGGCGGCCACCAGTTCGCGCACGGTGGCGGTATTGTCCAGATGGTCGTGCGAGTCGTTCAGCACGCCGCAGTGGCCATGCGGCGTGGAGGAGCACAGGCACACGTCCACCGCCAGCCACAGGTCGCGGCCGAAGCGCCTGCGGATGGCGGCGATCTGCCCGGCCGTGAAGGACCAGTCGATGTCGCGCTCGCGGTGCCCGGCGGGCACGCCAAACAGCAGGAACTTGCTGCAGCCGGCCGCAAGATCCGCCTCGATCTGCCGCAGCAGCGAGGCAGGGGTGTCCCGGTACACGCCGGTGAGGCCCGGGATGGCTTCGCGGGCGCCAATGCCCTCCACCACGAACAGCGGCTGCAGGAACTGCTCATGGTGTGGCCGCGCGCCGCGGGTCAGGGCCCGGATATGCGCGTCCTGGCGCAGCCGGCGGAGCGTGATTCCAGTCATACGTGCATCGTGCCACAAGTGATGTTCCAATGTTATGAGATGGCTGGCGAGAATCCACACATGTCAATCGAAGCCAGGAGACAGACCGCCGTGGAGCTGCTGCGTGCGGCGGTGCGCGAGCATGGCCCGGTGGTCCAGGCGAACAGCCTGGGCGCCGAGGACGTGGTGCTGACGGACCTGGCGTGGACCGAGGTACCGGAGATCGAAATCTTCACGCTCGATACCGGCCGCCTGCACGAGCAGACGCTGAACCTGATCGAGCGCCTGGAGAACCGCTACCAGCGCCGCATGAAGGTCTACCAGCCGGACGCCGCCGCGCTCGAGGCATGGGTCGCGGGCAACGGCATCAACGGCTTCTACAACAGCGTGGAGCAGCGCCACGGCTGCTGCGGGATCCGCAAGATCCAGCCGTTCAAGCGCGCCATCGCCGGGGCCGGCGCCTGGATCACCGGCGTGCGCCGCGAACAGTCGGCCACGCGCGCGCTGGCTGCGCCGGTCGAGGTCGACGAGGCCAATGGCGGCATCGCGCGCATCAGTCCGCTGCTGGACTGGACCAATGACGAGGTGTGGAACTACATCCGCGCGCGCAAGCTCCCGTACAACCCGCTGCACGATCAGGGTTATCCCAGCATCGGTTGCGCGCCCTGCACGCGCGCCGTGCAGCCCGGCGAGGACAGCCGCTCCGGCCGCTGGTGGTGGGAGAACAGTTCGAAGGAATGCGGCCTGCAGCCGCGCCAGCGCGGCACCGCCACGGCGGGTTGAGAGAGCGCCCGCGCGCGATGGATTACCTGCCGATTTTCGTCGATCTGCGCGAGCGCTTGGTGGTGGTGGTTGGCGGCGGTGCGGTGGCCGCGCGCAAGGTGGAACAGCTGCTGCAGGCGCATGCGCGGGTGCGCGTGGTGGCGCCGGGGCTCTGCGCGGAGCTGATGGCCTTCCGCGACCACGCCCGCATCGAATATCGACCCGTGCCATTTTCACCGCCGCAGCTGGAAGGCGCGTTGCTGGCCGTCGCGGCCACGGACGAGCCGCAAGTGAATGCGGCGGTGGCGCACGCCGCGCGCGAGCGCGGCATCCTCGCCAATGTCGTCGACGATGGCGCGGCTTCGGATTTCATTTTTCCTGCGATCGTGGATCGCTCCCCCGTCATCGTCGCGGTCGGCACCTCGGGCAGTTCGCCCACGCTGGCCAGGCGCGTGCGTGCGCAGCTCGAGGCGCTGCTGCCGCAGCGGCTGGGTGAGCTGGCGCGCCATGCGGCGCACTGGCGCGCGGCGGTCGCGCGCGCGCTGCCGCAGCTGCCGGCGCGGCTGCGCTTCTGGGATGAATTCTTCGCTGGTCCGCTGGCAACGCGGCTGCTGGCCGGCGACACGCGCGATGCGGATACCGCCATGCAGGCAGAGCTGGAGGCCGCGCGCGATGCGGCCGTGATGCCACGCGGCGAGGTATACCTGATCGGCGTCGGCCCCGGCGATCCGGACCTGCTGACGCTGCGCGCGCAGCAGCTGCTGCAGCAGGCCGACGTGCTGCTGCATGACCGGCTGGTGCCCGAGGCCATCCTGGGGCGCGCGCGCCGCGATGCTGTGAAGATCAACGTGGGCAAGACTCCCGGCCGGCACGAGCACACGCAGGAATACATCAACGCGTTGCTGCTGGAACACGCGCGCGCGGGCCGGCGCGTGGCGCGCGTGAAGGGCGGTGACCCCTTCGTGTTCGGGCGCGGCGGCGAGGAACTCGCGGTGCTGCACGAGGCAGGCATTCCCGCCATCGTCGTGCCGGGCATCACCGCCGGGCTGGGTGCGGCCGCCAGCGCCGGCATGCCGTTGACGCAGCGTGGGCTGGCGCAGGCGGTGACCTTCGTCACCGCGACGGGCGCGCAGGGCGACGCGCTGAACTGGGCGGCGCTGGCGCAGCCCGACCACACGGTGGTGTTCTACATGAGCGCCGCGCAGTGCGCTTACATCGCCGCGCAGCTCGGTGCGCACGGCCTTCCAGGGTCGCATCCGGCGGCGCTGGTGGAGCGCGCCACCTGGCCGGACGAGCGCGTGCTGCCGACCACGCTGGCCGGGCTGCCGGCGCTGGCGGCCGCCGCGCAGCTGCGCTCGCCGGCGCTGCTGGTGGTGGGGCAGGTGGCCGCGCTGGCGCGGCTGCGCGGCGCGGTGCACGCAGGCGAGCCGGCGGGTGATGCACCGGCCCGCGTTCCGCGGAAGGACCGGGGATGACCATACGTCGCGGCTTCATCGATGCGGTGGGCAACACGCCGCTGATCCGCCTGGAAGGGCTCAGTCGCGAGACCGGCTGCGACATCTACGGCAAGGCGGAATTCATGAATCCCGGCGGTTCGGTGAAGGACCGCGCCGCGAAATGGATCGTGCTGGATGCCGAGCAGCGCGGCCTGCTGCGGCCGGGTGGCACCGTGGTGGAAGGCACCGCCGGCAACACCGGCATCGGCCTCGCGCATGTGTGCCATGCGCGCGGTTACCGGCTGATCCTGCTGATGCCGGACAACCAGTCGCCGGAGAAATACCATTTGCTTGAGGCGCTGGGCGCCGAGGTGCGCAAGGTGCCGGTGGTGCCCTACAGCAATCCCAACCAGTACCAGCACCAGGCGGGGCGCCTGGCCGCGGAGCTGCCCAACGCGATCTGGTCCAACCAGTTCGACAACACCGCCAACCGCCGCGCGCACGTGGAATCCACCGGCCCGGAAATCTGGGCGCAGACCGGCGGCAGGATCGATGCCTTCGTGGCCTCGAGCGGCACGGGCGGCACGCTGGCGGGCACCTCGCAGTACCTGAAATCGCGCAATGCGGACATCCGCACGGTGCTGGCCGATCCGCCGGGCAGCGCCCTGTACGAATACGTGCTGCGTGGCGAGGTGAAGGCCACCGGCAAGAGTTCCATTACCGAAGGCATCGGCATCGGGCGCGTCACCGACAATTTCAGGGATGCGCCGGTGGACGCCGCCGTGCACGTGGAGGATGCCGAAACCGTCGCGATGGTGTATCGCCTGCTGCGCGAGGAGGGCCTGTTCCTGGGCAGCACCAGCGGCATCAATGTGGCGGCGGCGCTGCGCGTGGCCCGCGAACTCGGCCCCGGCCACAGCGTGGTCACCATCCTCTGCGATGGGGGGGCCAAATATGTCTCGCGGCTCTATGACCGGGCGTGGCTCGCGGGGAAGGGCCTGCTGGAGGCGGCTGCCCTGGGCAGTGGGAGCACTTCCGCCTGAGTCATGTCCGGCGTCCCGATCGTTGAAGAACTTGTGCCAGCCCGGCCGGTCCAAGTTTAATCAGGGGTTTACCCCCTCAAAACAATCCGGATACGCATAAAGTGGTGAATCCCAGGTTCAAGCGCGCCGCCATCGTTCTGGCGGTCATGGTCGTGGCGTTGGTTGCATGGCGTGTGGTGGTGCACCGGAGCGGGGCCGGGCTCACCTACGAGACCGGCGCCATCGACCGGGGCAGGGTCGAGAAATCCGTCAGTTCCACCGGTTCCGTGGCCGCGCTGGTGACCGTTGAGGTCGGTTCGCAGATCTCCGGCCAGATCTCCGAGCTGCACGCGGATTTCAATTCGCGCGTGAAGAAGAACCAGCTGCTGGCGGTGATCGATCCGCAGACCTACCAGCAGCGGGTGGCTTCGGCCGAGGCCGATCTGGCGGTGGCCAACGCCACGCTGGGTTCCCAGCAGGCTTCGCTGCGCAAGGCCGAGACCACGCTGGACCAGGCGAAACGCGATTACGCGCGGCAACAACAGCTCGCGGCACAGAAGCTCATCGCGCAAAGCGCCGCCGAGGATGCGAAAAAGCAGCTGGAACTGGCAGAAAGCGACGTGGTCATCGCGCAGGCGCAGGTCAAGAACGCCGAGGCGACGCTCGGCACGCGCCAGGCCGCGCTGGAACAGGCGCGCATCGACCTGTCGCACACCCAGATCCGCGCGCCCATCGACGGCGTGGTGATCTCGCGCAGCGTGGATCTCGGGCAGACGGTGGCGGCCAGCCTGCAGGCGCCGGTGCTGTTCAAGATCGCGCAGGACCTCTCGCAGGTGCAGATCGAGGCCAAGGTCGACGAGGCCGACATCGGCTCGATCAAGCCCGACGATCCGGCCACCTTCACCGTCGACGCGTTTCCCGACCAGACCTTCAGGGGGCAGGTGGTGCAGGTACGGCTCGATGCCGCCACCGTGCAGAACGTGGTCACCTACAGCGTGATGGTGCAGGCGGGCAACCCCGACGAGATGCTGCTGCCGGGCATGACGGCGGATGTCAGCATCGTCACCGACCGCCGCGAGAACGTGCTGCGCGTGCCCAACGACGCCACCCGTTTCAAGCCGCCCGATGCCGGGGACTCCGGCAATACCTCCACGGGCGGCAACGGCACGCAGAACGGCGGCCGGCAGAACTTCCTCGACAACCAGCAGCTGCAGCGCGAACTGGGGGTCACCGAGGAGCAGCGGCAGAAGCTGCGCAAGGCGCTGCAGGCCATGCAGCAGCAGATGCAGTCGCAGCAGAACGGCAACGGCCCGGCGGGGCTTGGCGCGCAGGGCGGTCCGCCCAATTTCCGGCAGCAGAACGCGCAGGGCCAGGCCATGCGCAACCGTTTCGAGAACACGCTGGCCACCGTGCTGACGCCCGAGCAGATGGACAAGTTCCGCAAGCTCAACAGCCAGCGCAACAGCGCCGCGCCCAGCTCGCGGCCGGGCACGCTGTGGACCCTGGAGAATGGCCAGCCGAAGTCGCACGATGTCACGCTGGGCGTGTCCGACGACAAGTTCACGGAGGTGATCGATGCCGGCGGCCTGAAGGCCGGCGATGCGGTGATCCTGCGGGCCCGCAGCGAGGCCAGCAAGTGACGGAGGCCGCTGCGCCGGTCGTCTCCGCCCGCCATCTCACCAAGACCTACCAGCTCGGCGAGGTGGCGGTGCATGCGCTGAACGATGTTTCCTTCGACATCAGGCCAGGTGAATTCGTCGCCATCATGGGCCCTTCCGGTTCCGGCAAGTCGACGCTGATGAACCTGATCGGCGCGCTGGATACCCCGACGGCGGGCGAGCTGGCCATCAATGGAGTATCCATCGCCTCGCTTGGCGGCGATCAGCTCGCGGACCTGCGCAACCGCACCATCGGCTTCGTGTTCCAGCAGTTCAACCTGCTGAGCCGCACCAGCGCGCTCGACAACGTCAGGCTGCCGCTGGCCTATGCGCGCGACCCCGCGAAGCAGCAGCGCGGCACCGAGCTCGCCACGCAACGCCTGCACGAGGTGGGCCTGGGCGAGCGCATGGACCACGTGCCCTCGCAGCTGTCCGGCGGCCAGCAGCAGCGCGTGGCCATCGCGCGCGCGCTGGTGAACTCGCCGAGCCTGATCCTGGCGGATGAACCCACCGGCGCGCTCGACACGCATACTTCCGAGGAAATCATGGGGCTGTTCCGGCGGCTGTGTGCAGAGGGGATGACGGTGATCATCGTGACGCACGAGCCGGACGTGGCCGCGTATGCCGAGCGCCTGCTGCGGGTACGCGACGGCAGGATCGTCGAGGACCGGCCGGTGACCGAACGTCACGCATGAATATTCTGGAATATCTGAAGACCGCCGTGGTGGCGCTGCGGCTGAACATGCTGCGCAGCGTGCTGACCACGCTGGGCATCATCATCGGCGTGGCCTCGGTCATCGTGATGAGCGCCATCGGCAACGGCGCCTCCCGGCAGATCCAGAACCAGATCTCCAGCCTCGGCACCAACCAGCTGACCATCTTCCCGGGGTCTTCCAACGTCGGCGGCGTGCGCGGCGGCTTCGGTTCCGCGCCGCCGCTGACCGAGAAGGACCTGCGCGCGGTGCGCGACCGCATTGCCGGCGTGGTGGCGGCATCCGGCCGCATCAACAGCAACGTCAGCGTGGTGTTCGGCGACGCCAACTGGGCCACGCAGGCGCAGGGCGTCAGCGCGGAGTTCCAGCAGGTACAGAACTGGCCGGTGGAGCGCGG
>DATJXQ010000028.1:0-2359 GCA_035500015.1 Steroidobacteraceae bacterium | reverse complement strand
GCCACGCCGCGGCCGATTCCCGATCCCGCGCCCGTTACCAGCGCCACCTTCGACGTCATGCCGCTCTCCATCACTTTGCGGATTCCACACGGCAAGGGTACTCCAATTCTGTGGACACGCCGTGAATCCGCGGTAACCTGCAGGCCCGAACAGTTGCGCGACCTCGCGGCCGCGGAGAGTTTCATGAAGACGCCCCGACGCATTCTGGTTGCAGTCAAGGATCCGGGATCACGCAAACAGTCCGCCGTGCACAAGGCGGCGCAGCTCGCCGCGGGCTGCAATGCGCGACTGGAACTGTTCCATGCCATCGGCGATCCGGTGTATCTGGATGCCTTCCTGCTGCAGGGCATGTCACTGGAACAGACGCAGCGTCAATGGAGTGACCGTATCCGCGCCAGGCTGGAACGCCTGGCCGCCAGACTGCGCGCATCGGGACTGAAAGTGGACGTTGCCGTGGAATGGGACTTCCCTGCGTACGACGCCATCATCCGCCGTACCACGCGAACCGGGGCGGATCTGATCGTGGCCGAGCGCCACGCCACCCGCCACATGCTGCCCTGGCTGCTGCGCTTCAATGACTGGGAGCTGCTGCGGCGGAGCCCGACTCCGGTGCTGCTGGTGAAGAGCGCGCGCCCCTGGCGAAAACCCGCCGTGCTCGCCGCCATCGATCCTTCACACAGTTTCGCGAAGCCGGCACGGCTGGACGGCGGAATTCTCGAATCGGCGCAGCAACTGAACAGTCTGCTGGGCGGCAAGCTGCATGTGGCTCACGCCTGGGCGGGCACACCGCAGGCGATTGAACCGCTGGATGCGCTGGCGGCGGAGATGACCATCGCCCTCGACCGCGACGCGGCCCGTCAGGCACGCAGGACTTTCACCCAAACCGTCGACAAGGCGCGCCTGCGCAGCGCACAGAAGCATTTCGTCGCCGGCCAGGCGGTGGACGTGATTCCACAGCTGGCACGCAAGCTGGGCGCTTCCATCGTGGTGATGGGCGCCATCTCGCGCTCCGGGGTAAAGCGCCTGGTGATCGGCAATGTGGCGGAGCAGGTGCTGGATGCCCTGCCCTGCGATGTGCTGGTGGTGAAGCCGGCAAATTTCAAGGCGCCGGTGAAGGGCCGGGCGCGCGGCGTACGGCTGGTACCGACGCCGGCTTACGTGTAGTCAGTCAACCAGCAGCGAACGACCGGCCGTACGCACATCATTGCAGCCGGTCAGTGCCAAGGTCACCTGCAGTTCACGCCGCATGATCTCCAGCGCCAGGGTCACACCCGCGCGGCCCATCGCGCCGAGGCCGTAGAGGAACGCGCGGCCAGTCAGCGTGGCATTGGCGCCCAGTGCCACAGCCTTCAGGATGTCTTGCCCTGAACGGATGCCGCTGTCGAGCATGACTTCGCAGCGCCCCTGCACGGCGTCAACCACGCCCGGCAGCGCGCCGATCGAGGATTGCGCGCCATCGAGCTGACGGCCGCCGTGGTTGGACACCACGATGGCGTCGGCGCCCATGGACAATGCGCTTCGCGCATCCTCGGCGGCGAGAATCCCCTTGATGATCAGCTTGCCCGGCCAGCGTTTGCGGATGGCTTCCAGATCCTTCCAGGTCACCGAGGCATCGAACTGGCTCTGCACCCATTGCGAGAAGGTCATGCCGCGCATGCGCGCCACGGCGGCGGCGAGATTGCCGAATTCGCGCCGCTTGCCGGTGGCCACGCCCCAGGCCCAGCGCGGCTTGGTGGCGATGTCCAGCGCATTGCGCAGCGTGAGCCGCGGCGGCACGGCGAGGCCATTCTTCGCGTCGCGGCGCCTCAATCCGCCAACCGGGATATCCACCGTCATCATCAAGGCGGAACAACCGGCCGCGTCGGCGCGGTCCACCAGCTCGGCGGTATAGCCACGATCCTTCATCACGTACAGCTGGAACCAGAACGGCGCCCGTGTCGCCGCGCGCACATCCTCGATCGAGCAGATGGACACGGTGCTGAGACAGAACGGAATACCGAATTCCTGCGCCGCCTGCGCGGCGAGGATTTCACCATCGCCGTGGATCATGCCCGCCATGCCGGTGGGACCGATGGCCAGCGGCATGCTGGCATTCGTGCCCAGGATGGGCCGCGCCAGATTCTGCTGCGTCACATCCACCATCACGCGCTGCCGGAACTGCAGCGCCTCGAGATCCGCACGATTGCGCCGGAGTGTGATCTCGTCGTACGAACCTCCGTCCACATATTCGAAGAACGCTCGCGGTATGCGCCGCCGCGCAAGTTCGCGCAGATCCGCAATGCTGTTGATGACCCGCATCTGCTCCCCAGGGACCGGTTCAGTTGACCGGCATCGTGAATTCAGGCCCGCGCGTGCCGCT
>DATJXQ010000027.1:0-9674 GCA_035500015.1 Steroidobacteraceae bacterium | reverse complement strand
ACTGCTGTCAATGCATCGCCAGCTGGTACGCTTGCCGCATGCGGGAAGCCTCCCTGACATCGAAAATCCTGGCCGTTCTCGCTGTCGGGGCGGCATTGGTTGCCGGGGGCTGCTCTGCGCGAGGCGACCATGCCGGCAAGCAGGGCAAGGCCGCCACGGCGCCGGAAGTCGGTTACGTGGTGCTGCAGCGCCAGACCGTGCCGCTGACCCTGGAGCTGGCGGGCCGCACCACGGCCTTCGAAGTCTCCGAGGTACGGCCGCAGGTCTCCGGCATCGTGCAGGCGCGGCTGTTCACCGAGGGCGCCATGGTGAAGGCGGGCGAGGTGCTGTATCGCATCGATCCGCGCATTTACCAGGCCGCGCTGGAACAGGCGCGCGCGGATCTCGCCAGCGCCGTGGCCACGCGCGATGCCGCGCGCGCCAAGGCCGACCGTTTTGCGGAGCTCGCCCGGACCGGCGTGGTCAGCAAGCAGGATCTGCTCGACGCACAGGCCACCGCCGGCGCGGCCGTGGCGGCCGCCGAGCGGGCCCGCGCCGCGGTCGACGCGGCGCAGATCAATCTGCAGTTCACCGATGTCAGCGCGCCCATCAGCGGCCGCATCGGGCGTTCCATCGTCACCACCGGCGCGCTGGTTTCCGCCGGCCAGGCCGAGGCACTGACCACCATCCAGCGGCTGGATCCCATCTTCGTGGATATCCAGCAGCCCAGCGCCACGCTGCTCGCGCTGCGCCGGCAGCTGCAGGGCGGGGACCTCGCGCGGGCCTCCACCGAGGTCCGGCTGATCCTCGAGGACGGCAGCCGCTACTCCGAGCCCGGGGTGTTGCAGTTCGCCGAGTCGGTGGTGGACATCAACACCGGCACCGTGACGCTGCGCGCGCGGTTTCCGAATCCACACGGACTGCTGCTGCCGGGCATGTTCGTGCGTGCTCAGTTCACGCCGGTGCAGCAGCCCGATGCCATCCTGGCGCCGCAGCAGGGCATCTCGCGCGATGCGCGCGGCAATGCCACGGCGCTGGTGGTGGGCCCGGACTCGCGGGTGCAGTTGCGCAGCGTGACCGCGGACCGTACGGTGGGCGCGGACTGGCTGGTGACCCGGGGCCTGCAGCCGGGCGACCGGCTGATCATCGATGGCCTGTCGCGCGCCCAGCCCGGGCAGAGCGTCACGCCGGTGCCCGCGCGTCCCGGCGCGCCGGCTGCCGCACCGGCGGCGCCGCGTCCGGCGGCGGCTCCCGGCAGCGGATGATCTCGCGCACATTCATCGATCGCCCGGTGCTGGCCTGGGTGATCTCCATCCTCATCATGATGGGCGGGGTCGCCGGCATCGCGACATTGCCGGTGGAGCAGTACCCGGACATCGCGCCGCCATCGATCAACATCCGCGCCAGTTATCCGGGGGCTTCGGCGGAAACGCTGGAAGCCAGCGTCACCGAGATCCTCGAGCAGCAGCTCACCGGCATCGACGGCCTGCTGTACTTCTCTGCGAGCTCCAACGCCGCCGGCGCGGCGCAGCTGACGGTGACCTTCGATCGCGGCGTCGATCCCGACATCGCGCAGGTGCAGGTGCAGAACAAGGTGCAGCAGGCCCTGCCGCGCCTGCCGCAGCAGGTGCAGCAGCAGGGCCTGGTGGTCACCAAGTCCAACCCGGATTTCCTGATGGTGGTGTCGATCTACGATTCCACCGACCGCGCGGAAAGCGGCGACGTGGCCGACTATGTCGCCTCCAACCTGCAGGATGTGATCGGGCGCCTGCCCGGCGTGGGCGACATGAACGTGTTCGGCGCGCAGTACGCCATGCGCATCTGGCTGGATCCCGCGAAGCTCGCCAGCTTCCAGCTGATGCCGAAGGACATCACCGCGGCCATCCAGGCGCAGAACACGCAGGTCGCCGCCGGCCAGATCGGCGCGCTGCCGTCGTCCGACACGCAGATGCTGAACGCCACGGTGACCGCGCGCTCGCGCCTGACCAACGTCGGCCAGTTCCGCAACATCATCGTCAAGACCCAGCAGGATGGTTCCATCGTGCGGCTGGCGGACGTGGCGCGCGTGGAACTGGGCAGCGAAAGCTACACCACGCTGGGCTATCTCAACGGCCATCCGGCCACCGGCATGGCCGTGCAGCTGGCGCCCGGGGCCGACGCGCTGCGCACCTCGGAGCTGGTGCGGGCCGAGGTGGAGCGCCAGTCTAAATCCTTCCCGCCCGGTTTCCGGTACGCCTTCCCGCAGGACAGCACGGCGTTCGTGAAGCTGTCCATCGAGGAGGTGGCGATGACGCTGCTCGCCGCCATCCTGCTGGTGGTCGTCGTGATGTTCGTGTTCCTGCAGTCCTGGCGCGCCACGCTGATCCCGGCCATCGCGGTGCCGGTGGTGCTGCTCGGCACCTTCGGCGTGCTGGCGGTGTTCGGCTTCACCATCAACACGCTGACGCTGTTCGGCATGGTGCTGGCCATTGGCCTTTTGGTGGACGACGCCATTGTAGTGGTGGAAAACGTGGAACGCGTGATGCGCGAGCAGCCGGGCATCACGGCGCGCGAGGCCACCATCCGCTCGATGGAGGAGATCCAGACCGCGCTGATCGCCATCGCCATGGTGCTGGCGGCGGTGTTCCTGCCGATGGCCTTCTTCGGCGGCTCGGTGGGCGAGATCTACCGCCAGTTCTCCATCACCATGGTGTCGGCCATGACGCTGTCGGTGGTGGTGGCGCTGGTGCTGTCGCCGGCGCTGGCGGCGGCACTGCTGCATCCCCACGACGCGGAACGCGCCGCGCGCTGGAACCCGCTGACGCGCGCCATGCATCGCTTCGGCGACCGGTTCTTCCACGGTTTCGAGCGTTTCTCGGACGCCTACCGCGTTGCCGTGCAGTGGGTGCTTGGCCGCCGCCTGGTGCTGATGCTGGTGTACGTGCTGCTGGCAGGCATGCTGGGGCTGCTGTTCGCGAAGCTGCCGACCAGTTTCCTGCCGCAGGAGGACCAGGGCCGGGCCACGCTGCAGTACACGCTGCCGCCCGGTGCGACCATGCCGCGCACGCTGGCGGCGCTGCGCGTGATCGAGCATTACTTCCTCACCGAGGAACACCAGGACGTGCCCATCGTCTACGCGGTGGTCGGCCAGAGCCAGGCCGGCAGCGGCCAGAACGCCGGCCGCGGTTTCATCGCGCTGGCGCCATGGAATGAGCGCAAGGGCAAGGCGCATGGCGCCACGGCCATCACGCAGCGCGCCACGGCGACCATCAGCGCGCGCCTGCGCGACGTGGAGTTCTATGCGCTCAGCCCCTCGCCGGTGCGCGGCCTGGGCCAGTCCAGCGGCTTCACGATGGAGCTGCTGAACTCGGGCGGACTCACGCGCGAGCAGTTCCGCGCCGCGCGCGACCGGCTGCTGGCCGCCGCCAGGAAGGACCCTGCGCTGACGTCGGTGCGCTCGAATACGCTCGAAGACACACCCACGCTGCACGTGGATATCGACCAGGAGAAAGTCGGCGCGCTGGGCCTGTCGCAGCCGGACGTGGATTCGACGCTGTCCACGGCGTGGGGCGGCACCTACGTCAACGACTTCGTCGATCGCGGCCGCGTGAAGCGCGTATACGTGCAGGGTGATGCGCAGTTCCGCAGCCGTCCCGAGGACCTGGCCGACTGGTACGTGCGTACCGCCACCGGCGGCATGGCGCCGTTCTCCTCGTTCGCCACCATGTCGTGGAATACCTCGCCCGCCACGCTGTCGCGCTACAACGGCTGGAGTTCGTACGAGATCCAGGGCGCCTCGGCCCAGGGGCACAGCACGGGCGAAGCGATGCAGCACATGGAGAAACTTGCCGCGCGGATTCCCGGCACCTCCATCGACTGGTCGGGGCTTTCCTACCAGGAACGGCAGTCCAGCGGCCAGGCGCCGCTGCTGTACGCGATTTCCATCCTGGTGGTGTTCCTGTGCCTGGCCGCGCTGTACGAGAGCTGGTCGATACCGCTGGCGGTGATGATGGTGGTACCGCTGGGCCTGCTGGGCGCGGCGTTGGCGGCCTGGCTGCGCGGCCTGAACAACGACGTGTATTTCCAGGTCGGGCTGCTGACCACGATGGGGCTGGCGGCGAAGAACGCCATCCTCATCATCGAATTCGCCGAACAGGCCGAGAAGGCAGGCAGGGATGCCGCCACGGCCGCATTGCAGGCAGCGCGCCAGCGCCTGCGCCCCATCATCATGACCTCGCTGGCGTTCATCTTCGGCGTGCTGCCGCTGGCCGTATCCACCGGCGCCGGCGCCAGGAGCCGCATCGCCATCGGCACCGCAGTGCTCGGCGGCATGATCACCGGCACGGTGCTCGCGGTGCTGTTCGTGCCGCTGTTCTTCGTGCTGGTGCGGCGCCTGCGCCGGCCGGCCGCGGCGCCGCGTTAGGCCGGCGCCGCCCCTGCTACGCGCGGTTTGCGGGAATCGCGAAATCCTGCGTGGCCGGCGGATCGCTCGCCGGAAATGTCTCGCGCAGCGACTCATCGCGCACGGTTTCCGCATGCCTGCGGCGACGTGTGCCGCGCGCCGCCGCGCAGGCCAGCGTGCCGAGCGCGCCGAGCAACAGCGCACCGACCAGGATCCGCCGTACCGCCAGTCTCATGGGTGTGATCTCCGGGTGCCTGGAGTACTGACAATCTGCCGCGGCGCCGGCCGCCGCCACCGGCGCCCGACCGCAAGCCATGTCGGAATCCTCCTGCACGTGGCCGCTGAGCCGCCCGATACTGGCCGGCAGGCTGCCGCGCAACGCTGCTGACTCGCACAAGCAGGAGGAGCAGCCATGGACAAGTTGCGGATCGCCACCTTCGTTGCGCTGCTGTGCTGCGCCTGCCTCGGCGGGCTGGCTCGGGGCGCGAGCCTGATGAAGCCCGATGAATTCGTCGCCAAGGCTTCGGCATCCGGCCAGGCGGAAGTCGAACTCGGCAGGCTCGCGCTGCAGAAGAGCCACAGCGGCGACGTCAGGGCCTTCGCGCAGCGGATGGTCGACGACCACTCCAGGATCGATGCGACGCTCGCCGCACTGGCGAAATCCAAGGGTCTGAAGCTGGCGGGACCCGGCGCCAGCCAGCGCGCGACGCTGGCGCAGCTGGGACGGTTGAGTGACGCACAGTTCGACGAGGCCTACGCCGCGCGCATGGTCAAGGACCACGACGAGGCCGTGTCGCTGTTCTCTGCGGCGGGCACGCTGGACGATCCGGAGCTGGCGGCGTTTGCGCGCCAGACACTGCCGGTGCTGGTGGAACATCAGGAGATCGCGCATCACCTGCGTGATTCGCACTAGTCGCGGCGGCCCTCCGGGCCGTTCGCGGCATCGACCGGTTCCTCCGGATCGCCGTGGATGGCGCGGACTGCATCCTCGGCGCGCGCGGCGGCGCGCTTCTGCAGCCGCTGGAACTGTCGCTGCAGCGCGCTGATTTCCTCGTCGGTGAGTTCCTCGAGATCCACCAGCCGGTTGCGCGCGCCCTCGATGCTGCTGATCAGCTCGTCGAGCTTCAGGTGCATGGCGCGCGCGTCGCGGTTCTGGGTGTTCTGGATGATGAACACGGCGAGATAGGTGAATACCGTGGTGACGGTGTTGACCACCAGCTGCCAGGTGTTCGAATACGCAAACAGCGGGCCGGAGCACAGCCACAGCAGTATCAGCAGGCAGTTGCTGGCGAAGGCGGCCGGCGAGCCGAGCGCCTCGGCGCAGCGGCGCGAGAAGCGCGCAAACCTTTCGTTGAGGCGCGTGACGCGGGTTCCGGCCGTGCCCATGATTTCTCCCCGAGAGCCGCTTCACGCGATGATCCATGCTGTGCCGGGCGCGGGCTGTCGTCCGGCGGCGGCTGCAGCGGTAGGATTTGCCCTGCGCGCGCAACCGCATCCCGCCTACAGTTCCCTGCAGCCGCATCCGCGAGCATGTCGTGCAACGACCCCAGGCAGGGAGAGCAGCGATGGCAAGCACCGCAGCACCGGACAAGCAGGCCCGTCCGCATCCACCGGCCGACGGCACCTTCCTCAGTGACATCAAGGTGATCCGCGAGCGCGCACGCCGGCAGATCGCGCAGGGCGCGGTGACGCCGGGCTATGGTGCCGACCGCGAGCAGGTGCTGCGCCTGCTGAACCAGGCGCTGGCCACGGAGATCGTGTGCGTGCTGCGTTACCGGCGGCACTACTTCATGGCCAGCGGCGCGGTGGGCGAGGCGGTGAAGGACGAACTCCTGGAGCACGCCGACGAGGAACAGGAACACGCCGACCAGCTCGCCGCGCGCATCGTGCAGCTGGGCGGCGCGCCGGACTTCAACCCGCTGGGCATCGGCGAGCGCAGCCATTCCGAATACGTGGAGGGCCGCAGCCTTGCCGAGATGGTGCAGGAGGACCTGGTCGCCGAGCGCGTGGCGATCGAAACCTACACGGAGATGGTGCGCTTCATCGGCGACCGGGATCCGACGACACGGCGATTGCTCGAGCAGATCCTTGCGAAGGAGGAAGAGCATGCCGAGGAGATGTCGAGCATGCTGGCCACGCTTTCCGGCAACCGTGCATGAGCCGCGGCGCGCCGTCGCGCCGGCCGCCGCATGACCCGTCTCGCGATCACCCACGAGACGCGCTACGAGTATGACCGCGAGGTACCGCTCGGACAGTGGCGCCTGATGCCGCGGCCCACCGATTCGCACGCGCTGCGCGTCGTGTCGGCAAAGCTGGAAGTCTCGCCGCAGGCCGCCACGCGCTGGGCCTACGATGCCTTCGGCAACAGCGTGTGCTTCCTGGATTTCACGGAATCCGCCGCGGTGCTGGCGGTCACCAGCAGGCTGGTGGTCGACCGTTATCCCAATCCCATCGCCGCCAGCGCGGACGATCTGCACACGCCCGTGCCCGTGCTCTATGACACGGCCGACCTGCTGGCGCTCGCGCCGCTGATCCGGCCGGTGACCGAAGACCCGGACGCGGTGCTGCGCCGCTGGATCCGCACGGAGGTGCTGGGCGGCGCGGCCACGGCCCTGGAGCTGCTGCAGAAGCTGAACCAGCTGATCCACGGCCAGTTCCAGTACACCGTGCGCCACGAGGAAGGCGTGCAGGGCCCGGTGCACACGCTGGCGCTGAAGTCCGGCTCATGCCGTGACTATGCATGGCTGATGATCGAGACCGTGCGGCGGCTCGGCTTCGCCGCGCGCTTCGCCTCCGGCTATGTGGCGCCGGCACCGGATGCCACCAGTGCCAGCAGCACCACGCACGCCTGGTGCGAGGTGTTCCTGCCGTCGCTGGGCTGGATCGAGTTCGATCCCACCAATGCGCTCACCGAATCGGCCGACCTGATCCGCGTGGCTTCCACGCGCATCCCGGAGGAGGCCGCGCCGATGCGCGGCACGCTGGGGAAAGCAGCCGCCAGCTCGCTGTACGTTGCCGTGAACGTGGAGCACGTGCCGGCCGAGCCGCCCGTGGGCTGACGTGGGCTGCGCGCCTCCGGTAGGCAATGTCCTACGAATCCCGCAGGCCCGTGACGACATCGGCGCCGGTGCACGAAGGCGCACATTGCGTGCGCGCATCTTGCTGCGGGCACCGCCAATCGCCGAGGAGGCCCGATGAATTCCGTACCGAACCGCCCGCTCGCCGTGGTGACTGGAGCATCCAGTGGCATCGGCCTGGAGCTGGCGCGCCAGTGCGCGCGGCATGGCCATGACCTGGTGATCGCCGCCGACCGTCCGCTGCAGGAAGCCATCCGTTCGACCCAGCAGCTGGGCGCGCACGTGGAGGCGCTGCTGGTGGACCTGTCGAGCGTGACGGGCGTGGAGGCGCTGTGCACGGCGGTCAACGGCCGGCCGGTGGAGATCCTCATCGCCAACGCCGGGCATGGACTGGGCAAGGGCTTCCTCGACCAGGATTTCCAGGAAGCCAGGCACGTGGTCGACACCAACATCGTCGGCACGCTGTGCCTGATCCATCGCATCGGCAACATGATGCGCGCGGCCAGGCGCGGCCGCATCCTGATCACCGGGTCGATTGCCGGCTTCACACCCGGCACCTTCCAGGCGGTCTACAACGGCACCAAGGCCTTCATCGATTCCTTCTCCTGGGCGCTGCGCAGCGAGCTGCAGGACACGGGCGTCACGGTGACCTGCCTGATGCCGGGGATCACGGATACGGAATTCTTCGCCCGCGCGGACCTGATGGATACCGCCATCGGCGCCTCGGACAGCAAGATGGATCCGGCCGAGGTCGCGCGGATCGGCTTCGAGGCCATGATGGACGGCGACGGAGACGTGATTGCCGGCCTGCGGAACAGGGTACAGGCGGCCATCGCCAACGTGACGCCGGCGGCGCTGCTGGCCGAGCAGCATCGCCGCCTGGCGCAGCCGGGGTCGGCCCACAAGTGACATTGCAAGGAGTTCCCATGTCCACACCGCAGGATACGCAGCGCATCCGCACGCTCGCCTATCACATCTGGGAGCAGGAGGGCCGGCCGGATGGGCGCGCCGCCGAGCACTGGAGCCAGGCCGAGAAGCAGCTGGAGGTCGAGTTCCGTGTCGGCTTTCCCGATGCCACGGGCAATGAGGACCCGGACAGCGACCTGGCGAGTGACGCGCAGTTCGACGGCGGCCCGCGGGAGCCCGCGCCGCGGGGCAGGTCGCCGCAGTTCCGGCAACCGCACTGATCACGGGGATTCATGACGTCGGGCGGCCGGATCAGGGAAGGCGGTGCGGAAGCCCTTGGCGCGATCTGGACCGGCGAGGGCACCAACTTCACGGTATTTTCAGTATCCGCGACCCGCGTCGAGGTATGCCTGTTCGATGCCGGGGGCCGGCAGGAACGCGAGCGGCTGGCGCTGCCGGAATACACCGATGGCTACTGGCATGGCTTCATTCCGGAGGTCGGTCCCGGCTCGGTATACGGCCTGCGCGTGCATGGGCCGTACGAGCCGGATGCGGGCTATCGCTTCAACCCCAACAAGCTGCTGCTCGATCCTTATGCCCGCGCACATACCGGCCAGATCAGGTGGGCGCCAGAGTGCTTCGGCTACACCATCGGCCACGCCGACGGGGACCTGAGCTTCGATGAGCGCGACAGCGCGCCCTTCATGCCCAAGTGCGTGGTGGTGGATCCGCGTTTCGAGTGGAACGGCACGCCACGCAGCCGCCGCGTGCCCTGGGACCGCACCATCATCTATGAAGCGCACGTGCGCGGTTTCACGAAACTGCATCCGCTGCTGCCGGAGCACGAGCGCGGCACCTATCGCGGCCTCGGTGCGCAGCAGGTGGTCGAATACCTGAAATCCCTTGGTGTCACCACCATCGAGCTGCTGCCCATCCACACCTTCGTGAACGACCAGCACCTGCTGGAGCGCGGGCTGACCAACTACTGGGGCTACAACAGCATCGGCTTCTTCGCGCCCGATCCGCGCTATGCCTCGCGGCCGGAGCAATCGCTGCGCGAATTCAAGGAGATGGTGGCGCGCTTCCACGAGGCCGGCCTCGAGGTGATCCTCGACGTGGTGTACAACCACACCGCGGAAGGCAACGAGCGCGGCCCGACGCTGTCGTTCCGCGGCATCGACAACGCCATCTACTACCGCCTGCTGCCGGACAATCCGCGCTACTACGTCAACGATACCGGCACCGGCAACACGCTGAACATCTCGCATCCGCCGGTGATCCAGCTGGTGATGGACAGCCTGCGCTACTGGGTCGGCGAGCTGCACGTGGAC
>DATJXQ010000026.1:0-23772 GCA_035500015.1 Steroidobacteraceae bacterium | reverse complement strand
CAGCTGCGGCCGGCGGCGGCCCGGCACCAGCCGTGGCTGGATCGCGTGCGCGGACAGTTCACCGCCGCTTTCGTGGCGCTGGAAGCGTTGACGCCGGCACGGGAAAGTGGAGCCTCGGGCGATGAAGAGTTCAGCCATGCGACGATCTGGCCGGCAATCGTGTGGCAGTGCGCGCGGGCGTTGATTCCGGAGGAAGTGCCGCCGGAACGCCATCCGCATCTCGAGCGCCTGTCGCGGCATTTCGAGGCATTGCCGCTGCTCCGGCGCTGGCCGCCGGACGGGCCGGGAGTGCCAGCCGCGAGTTGACCGACCTGGATGATGAATCCACTTCGCCGGCCGCATGCGCAGCTGCGCGCGAACGGACTCTTTCCGACCTGCGGGCGCTGTTCCGCAGCTCTGGGCGGTGCCACAATTGTGCCGTGCAATTCACCGAGTCCGGTCGCCCGCAAGCCATGAAACTGCGCGCATGCATCCTGTTCATCGCCTGTATCACGGCGACAGCGCCGTTGATTCGAGCGGCACAGGACGATGGCGTGGACTCCGGCACCCAGCCATCATGCGTCGACGCCACGAAGCAGACGACCAACGCCATGCTCGCCAGAGACTGGCCGCAGCTCAGGGAGCAGGCCCAGCGCATGCTGCAGGCATGCGGCAACAAGGCCGATTCCACGACACGCGCCAGCGCCTACAAGGCAATTGCCTCCGCCGACCGGGCCCTGAAGCTGCCCACGGAGGCACTGGCCGCTGCCAATGCCTGCATCGGCGCGTCTTACGACGACGCGGGATGCCACATCGAGAGGGCACAGGCGCTGTTGCTGCTGGACCAGCGCGACGAGGCCAGGGCCAGCCTGGTCACCGCGGAACATGTCGCGCAATCCGGTCTCGATGCGGCTGCGAAGTCCCTCGACGAAGCCGGCAGCGATGCCGAAAGGGATCTCGCCACGTCGCGGCTCGATATCTCCAGGGCGGAGAAGAACCTGGCCACGCAGCTCCGGGAGGAAGACTTTCCCGAAAAGCCGCCGCCGGCGGCAACCGGTCCTCAGTCGAAGTAGCAGCGAACTTCAACCCTTGCGCGGCCGCACGCCGCGCACCGGCTCCGCCTCCAGCGGATTTTCCGGCCAGTAGTGCCGCGGATACCGGCCGCGCATGTCCTTGCGCACCCCGGCATAGCTGCCCTTCCAGAAACCGGCGAGGTCGCGCGTGATCTGCATGGGCCGGCGCGCCGGCGACAGCAGCTTCAGCGTGACGGGCACGCTTCCGCCGGCAATGCGCGGGGTGTCCGCCAGGCCGAATACCTCCTGCATGCGCACCTCGATGGCCGGCGCGTTGTCGTCCAGGTAATCGACGGCGATGCGCGAGCCGGTGGGCACGGTGACATGCGTGGGCGCGAATTCATCCAGCTGGCGGCGCTGCGCGTGGGTGAGGCGCGACAGCAATGCCTCGCGCAGCTGTTCCGGCGGCAACCGGTCGAGGCTCCGCAGGCCGTGCAGATACGGACCCAGCCACTGCGGCAGTTCTTCCAGCAGCACCGCCTCATCGAGCGGCGGCAGATCCACCCGGGTGCCTGCGCGATGCGCGGCAGCGAAACGCAAGCGCGCGCGCAGCGCGGTGCCGGCCTCGCCCCAGGGCAGCACGTCGAGGCCGACGCGCCGCACCTGGTCGAGCAGCGCCGCGGCGACGCGTTCCGGATCGGGTTCGACGCGGTGCTCCTCCAGCACCAGCGCATCGAGGCGCCGCACCCGCCGCGCGCGCAAGGCGCCGCTCTTCGGATCCATGTCGGTCTCGATGCCCTCCGCGATCGCGGCCACCAGCGACTCTTCCAGCTGCTCGCGCGTCAGCGGCGCGGCGAGCCGGATGCGCGCCTCGGCGGCGTCGGCATCGTCGAGATCCAGTGCCACCAGGTACGCGCAGCCAGTCAGCGTCGAAGCCCCCTCGAGCAGCGCGCCGCGGCCATTGGCCAGCAGGTAGCGCTGCCCCGCCGCGCCGCCGGAACCGGCACGCAGCTGCGCGATGCGATCCGGATATGCCCAGGCGAGCACCGCGCCGGCGTGACCGTCACCGGCCGCGCCATGACCACTGCCGCCGAGACGGCGCGCCACTTCGCGCACGCGCGCCAGCGCGGCCGGATCGATGCCGCGCGCCGCGCCGCGCAGTGCCTCCAGCCGCGTGCGCACGTCGGGATCGCGTGCCGCGCGCAGCAAGTCGCGTTCCGACAGCAATGCCGCCAGCGTGGCGGCCAGCGCGGCGAACGGCGTCGTGCGCGCGCGCACCAGCATGTGCGCCAGCCGCGGATGCAGGCCGGTGGCCAGCATGGCACAGCCGGTGGGTGTGATCGCGAACGAAGCGTCGATGGCCGTGAGCCGCTGCAGCAGCTGGCGCGCCTGCGCCAGCGTCGCGGCCGGCGGCGCGTCCATCCACGGCAATGTGTTGGCGTCGCGCGCGCCCCACTGCGCCAGTTCCAGCGCCAGCGGCGCGAGATCGGAGGTGAGGATCTCCGGCGGCGCGTGCGCGGCCAGCGAGGCTTCCGCGCCCTCGCCCCACAGCCGCCACGCGCTGCCTGGCGCGGTGCGTCCCGCGCGGCCGGCGCGCTGTGCGGCCGAGGCCTGCGAGATGCGTGCCGTCACCAGCCGTTCCATGCCGGTGCCCGGATCGAACAGCGAGCGCCGCGCAAGGCCGGTGTCGATCACCACGCGCACGCCCTCGATGGTGAGGCTGGTCTCCGCGATGTTGGTGGCGAGGATGAGCTTGCGGCGGCCGCCCACGGCAGGCGCCAGCACGCGGTGCTGCGCTTCCAGCGGCAGCTCGCCGTGCAGCGCGTGCACGTCGAGCCCCGCGATGCCGGCCTGCTCCAGCTGCGCGCGCAGGCGGTGGATCTCGGACGAGCCCGGTACGAACATCAGTACATCGCCTTCGCTCTCGTCGAGCACGCGGCGCGCCTGTGCGGCGAGCGTGTCGATGGCGCGCGGCGCCAGCGTGCGCTGCTCCGGCAACGCTGGCAGGCCCTTGCCCAGGTGACGCACTTCCACCGGGAACATGCGTCCCTGCGCCTCGATGACCGGCGCATCGCCGAGCCGCGCCGCGACCGCCGCGCCATCGATGGTCGCGGACATCACCAGCAGCTTCAGCGGCAGATCCAGTGACTGCTGCGCCTCGCGGCACAGCGCGAGGCCGAGATCCGCATTGAGGCTGCGCTCGTGGAATTCGTCGAACAGCACGGCCGCCACGCCTTCCAGGGCCGGGTCCTGCTGCAGCATGCGCGTGAGGATGCCCTCGGTCAGCACTTCGAGCCGCGTGCGCGGACCGACCTTCGTATCCAGCCGCATGCGGTAGCCCACGGTTTCGCCGACACGCTCGCCGAGCGTGTCCGCCATGCGCCCGGCCACCGCGCGCGCGGCCAGTCGCCGCGGCTCCAGCAAAAGGATCCTGCGGCCGCGCGCCCACGGCTCATCGAGCAGCGCCAGCGGCACCACGGTGCTCTTGCCGGCGCCGGGCGGCGCCACGAGCACGGCATTGGGCACCGCGCGCAGCGCCTCAAGCAGCCGCGGCAGCACCGCCTCCACCGGCAGGGAAGTCAGCTCGCGCATGTTTGCGGATGATAGCGTCCCGGCCGGAACGCGGACGCGCACTCAGTCTGCGGCGCGCTCGAAGCGGCACTCCACGCGCAGGCCCGGCGCGTTGTCCGCCAGCACCAGCTCCCCGCGGTGCAGCCGCACGATGGCCTTCACCAGCGACAGGCCCAGGCCGCTGGAAGGCTTCTCGGCGTTGTTGGCCTGCAGCGTGACGAAGGGTTCCTGCGCGCGTTCGCGGTCGGCGGCGGAGATACCCGGTCCGTTGTCGCTGACCGCGAGCACGATGCGCCGCCCCTCGCCGCGCAGCGACATCGCCACGCGGCCCCCGGCCGGCACGTATTTCAGCGCGTTCTCGAGCAGGTTGGCGATCAGCTGCGCCAGCAGCTGGCGCTTGCCCATCATGGTGATGCCGGTGTCGGCGTCCAGCGTGAGCTCCAGCCCGTTCTCCTGCATGCCGGGCTGGTACAGCTCGAACATCTCGTGCGCCAGCTGCGCCAGATCCACCGGCTCGCTGCCGGCCGCGGTGCTGCCGCCCTCGGCGCGCGCGATCTCCAGCAGCGTGCCCAGCGTGCGCTGCACGCGGTCCAGTTCCTCGAGCACCGGTCCGACCAGTTCGCGCCCCGCCGTGTTCTCGCTGTGCAGCAGCGCCTCCTCCAGCCGCACGCGCAGCCGGTACAGCGGCGTGCGCAGGTCGTGGGCGATGCTGCCGAAGGTCGTGCGCAGCAGCACGGCCTGCTGCTCGATGCGCTCCAGCATCTCGTTGACGGTGCGGCTCAGCTGGTCGTATTCATCGCCGGTGTTGCCCACTTCCAGCCGCCGCGACAGGCTGCTGTGCACGATCGAATCGCAGGTGGCCGAGAAGGCGCGCACGCGTCGCGCGGTGCGCGCCGCGTACCAGCGGCCCAGCAGGCCGATCAGCGCGGTGATGGCGCCGATGGCCCACACCGTGGCCCAGGCGAAATTGCGCAGGCTGCGTTCCATCTCGCTGGTGTCGGTGCCCACCAGCAGCCAGCGCCGGTCGGTCAGCTGCACGATGTACGCGCTCACCGGATGGGTCTTCTCCTCGCCGGCCGCGGTGATGCGGAAGCGCACCAGCGCGTCGCCGTGTGGCTGGATGTCGCGCGGCCAGGCGGACAGGTTGCCCGCGATCGGTCGCAGCGTCGAGGAAGAATCGGTGAGCAGGTACACCGCGCCGGTGCGGCCCCAGCTGTCGGTCCGCGAGCGCAGCGCGTGCACCAGCTCGCCGAGACCGCCACTGAGATAGTCGCGCCGCAGGTCGTCGAGTTCGGCGTAGATCACGCGATCGACTTCGCTCTTCAGCGCGCGGCTCGTGAGCCAGAACACCGCGCCCTGCAGCGCCACCACCAGCAGCAGCACGATGACGCCGTAGGTGAGCGTCAGGCGCGCGGTGGAGGAACGATAGCCGGCTTGGGAACTCATCGCGGAAGGCGCGCAGCGCCGCGCGGCCGTGCCTCAGCTCTCGTCGCGCAGCACGTAGCCGGCGCCGCGCACGGTGTGGATCAGCGGATTGGGGAAGTCGCGGTCCACGGCCGCGCGCAGCCGGCTCATGTGCACGTCGATCACATTGGTCTGCGGATCGAAGTGCAGGTCCCACACACCTTCCAGCAGCATGGTGCGCGTGACCACCTGGCCCTGCCGCCGCATCAGGTACTCCAGCAGCTGGAATTCCTTGGCGGTGAGCTCGATGCGCCGGCCACCGCGGGTGACCGTGCGGCCCAGCAGGTCGAGCTCGAGGTCGCCCACCTTCAGCTTGGTGACCACGGCGCCGCCCAGTCCGCGCCGCAGCAGCGCCTCGATGCGCGCCAGCAGCTCGCCGAAGGCGAAGGGCTTGGTGAGGTAGTCGTCGCCGCCGGCGCGCAGCCCCTCGATGCGGTCGTCCACCGAGCCCAGCGCGGAAAGGATGAGCACCGGTGTCTTGCGGCCCTGCTTGCGCAGCATCTGCACGATGGTCAGGCCGTCGATGTTGGGCAGGTTGCGGTCGGCGATGATGAGGTCGTAGCCGCCCTCGGTGGCCTGGAACAGGCCGTCGCGGCCATCCGCGGCGATGTCCACCGCGTAGCCGCTCTCCTGCAGGCCCTTGGCGAGGTAGCGCGCGGCCTCCGCGTCGTCCTCGATCAGCAGCAATCGCATGGCGGTGAGTCTATCCACAAGACTCCCCGGCTGCACAGGGCGCCGCGCGCGGCTGCAGGATGCGCTCGACGATGCCCGCGGCGTCCCCGCCCAGGTGATGGCCGCTGCCGATCTGCACCGAGCGGGCTGCCGGCAGGGCGTCGCAGGGCCGCTCGCTGTCGCCGGCGCCGTGCAGGCACAGCGGCGCGAGCGGCAGCCGCGCGATCTCGGGCCGGGTGGCCGGGCCGGGGGAATTCACGCCGGGCAGCCAGCCGGAAATGTGGATCTCGAAGGTCGCCGCCTCCGAGGGCGCGATCAACGTGATGCTGCGCAGGTCGCCGGCCAGCTGGCGCGGCAGGCGGTTCACCAGGAAGGGCAGCACGTCGGCGCCGAAGGAATAGCCCAGCAGGCGCACGCCACTGCGGTGCCAGCGCTGCTGGTAGTTCTGGATGATGGACGCGAGATCGCCCGCGGCCTGCCCGGGCGTGCGCGCGCTCCAGAAATAGCGCAGCGAATCCAGGCCCACCACCGGAATGCCGCGCGCGGCGAAGGCGGCGGCGATGTTGCGATCCAGCCCGGCCCAGCCGCCATCGCCCGAGATCATCACGGCGAAGGTGTCGGCGGGAGCCGTGCCGCCGGCCACCTGCACCGCCGGCACTTCCACCAGCGGCAGCCCGGTCAGCGACGGCGGCGCATCGGGCGGCGGCGGCGGCGGGGCCGAGCCCGACTGCAGTTCCTCGAAGGAGGCGCGGAACTGCGGCAGCCAGTTGCGCTCCACGCCGAAGCCGTGCCCGACTTTCGGCAGCCGCTGCACCTCGGCGACGGGAATCCGGGCGGCGAAGGCATCCACGGCTGCCGCATCGCAGACCTGGTCCTGCTGGCCCTGCAGCGCCACCCACTTTTCCTGCAATTTCGGCTGCGGTTCGAGCACGAAGTCGCCGCGCTTGTTCACGCTGTAATGCAGGCCGGTGCCGGGACACAGGGCCTTGCCGCGGAAATCCTGGTCGGCACAGAAACCCAGGCTGACGGCACCGGCGAAGGTGCCGGGCGGCGCCTGCGCCAGCACCGCATACACCACCGTGGCGCCGGAGGAATAGCCGGCGAGCACCGGCGCGAGATACTGCGGCAGTCCGAGCTTTTTCTGCACGTCGTGGCTCAGCAGCTCGAAATCCCCGGCCAGCGACACGCAGGCCTGCTGCGCCTCGCCGAGGGCTTTCAGGTAATGGCGGATGTCGATGCCGACCACGATGGCGCCCTGCCCGGTGAGGTGCTGCGCCATGCCGATCACGCCCAGGTGCCAGCCGCCGTCGCCGGAGACGAACAGCACCACGCTCTTCGGTGTCCCGGCTGGACGGTACACGGTGACTTCACCGAAGCGGCCGCCGCCCTGCATCACCTCGGGTTCGGCTGCCGCGAAGGCGTGCAGCGCCGGCAGCAGCAACAGCAGCAGGCAAAGTACGCGGCGGATCATGTGGAAATGATCGCGCTGCGGGCCGTAAGACGGCATGGGCCGCGGATTACGATGCCGTCATGTGCCCGGTTCAGGGCATCACGATGCGGCGCGAGCTGCCGGCGATGAGGCCGGCCACGTCCATTACGGTACGCGCAATGCCGAGCCTGCCGGAAGTCGCCAGATAACGCGGTCGCCATTCGGGCAGGAACTTCTCCTTGTAGGCGCGCAGCCCCTCGAAGTTGTAGAAGCGCTCGCCATGATGGAACAGGAACGCGCCCACGCGGTTCCACAGCGGCGCGAACTCGCGGTCGGCGAGGCCCGCCAGCGGCGCCATGCCCAGGTTGAACCAGCCGAAGCCCTGCTGGCGTCCCCACAGCATCAGCTCCACCAGCAGGAAATCCATCACGCCCTTGGGCGCATTCGGGTAGTAGCGCATCAGGTCCACCGACAGCTCGCCGCGGTCGGCGCCGCACCACAGGTTGGCGAAGGCCAGAATGGCGTCATCTCGCTTGACGACAGCGCAGGGGAAATTGCGGATGTAGTGATCCTCGAAGCGCCCGAGCGAGAAGCCCTTCTCCGCGGCCGACAGGCCGGTGAGCCAGGCATACGACACCGCGCGCAGCGCGTCGATGTTGCGCGCCGTCTGCTCGGCACTGAGCACCTCGAAGTAGACCTCCTGGCGCTGCACGCGCCGCCAGGTCTGGCGCAGGTCCGCGCGGCGGCCGCCTTCCAGGTCGAAGTCGGCCAGCGGTACACGCGCTTCTTCGCCGATCTTCGACAGCACGAAGCCGGCATCGATGTAGGCCGGCAGGTCTTCGACGGCAATCTGGTAGAACACCGGGCGCGCGGCGTAGCGGTCGCAGGCTTCGCGGAAACGCCACAGCAGTTCGTGCCGCACTTCCGGCGGCCCAACTGGATCGCCCATCGCGATCCAGTTGCGGCCCACCGGCCGGTACATCACCAAGCCGCGGCCGTCAGCGGAGAACAGCAGGTTCTTGTCGCCCAGCAGCGCCAGCCAGGCGGTGGTGTCGCAGGATGCGGCGACGATGCCGCGCGCGCGTTCCAGGTCCGCCTCGTCGGGCAGGTCGGGCTCGTGCCGCGCCGGGCGCAGCAGCAGCCAGGCCGCCGCGATGCCGGTGATCACCACGATGAGTACCTCGGCGCGCAGCGTGCGCGGCGCGTCGGAGCGGAACGCGAAACGCCACCACATCTCGTTGGAGTAATTGACGTCGCGGTACGACAGCCACGCGAGGCACAGGGATGAGGCCACCGCGGCCAGCACGGCAATGGTCCAGGCGGTGGAGAAGGGTTGCTGCAGCAGCGAGGCCTTGCGCTGGAAGCGGTCCTTCGAGGCCAGCAGCAGCAACCCGACGACGCACAACGCCAGCGCCTCCTCGTAGTCCAGGCCCTTGGTCAGCGAGGCCACGATGCCGATGCCCAGCAGCCACATGGTGACATGCCAGGCGGCATCCAGGCGCCGCTGCAGGCCCTGCGCCAGCAGCACCAGGCTGATGCCCGCGGCACTGCCCAGCAGGTGCGAGGTTTCCACCAGCGGCAGCGGCACCACCTCGCGCAGCAGGCGCAGGCGGCCATGGGCGGCCGGCGTGGCGCCGGAAAGCAGCAGCAGCACGCCACCGAGGAACACGGTGGCACTGATCAGCTGCGGCACGGCCAGCCGCACCCATGCCTGCACCCACGCCAGGCCGCGCGCCAGCGCGGCGCGTCCCACCCAGGCCTCGCGCGCAGCGAGCAGCGCCAGCGAGCACACGAATGGCAGCAGGTAGTAGATGGCGCGATACGTGAGCATGGCCGCGAGCTTCTCGTCGGTCGGGCCATCGGGCAGCAACTGCAGCAGCACCGTCTCGAACACGCCGATGCCGCCCGGCAGGCTGCTGGCCAGGCCCGCCGCCACCGACAGCAGGTACACCGCGAGGAAGGCCAGGAACCCGTGCGTTGCGCTTGCAGGCAGCAGCACATACAGCACGCCGGCCGCCAGCAGCAGGTCGGTGCTGCCCACGGCCACCTGCCCGAGCGCGATCGCCGGATGCAGCACGGGCACGCGCAGGCGGCCCAGTAGCAGCGGTTCGCGGCGCAGGAAGGCCAGCACGCAATAGGCGCACACGAAGGCGATGAACAGCGCACCGATGGCGCGGGCGCCGAAAGTGCCGATATGCAGCACCACGCCGGCGAGCGGCGCGCGCGCCGCCAGCGACAGTCCGCACAGCAACGCGGCGCCGAGCAGTGAGGTGAAGCTGCAGAAGGCGATGACCTGCGTGACCTGCCAGGGCGACAGGCCGGCGCGCGTGTACCAGCGCAGCCGGATCGATCCGCCGGACAGCGCGGCGAGGCCGATGTTGTGCCCCACCGCAAAAGCCTGGAAGGAGGTCAGCATCGTCGAACGCCAGCGCAGCCGCGCACCCACGGCAAGCACCGCCAGCCGGTCGAACAGCGTGAGCACCAGATAGCTGCCGGCCGTCAGCGACACGGCCAGCAGCAGCGTATGCGCCGGAGTGGCGGCGATGTGTGCGAACACCTCGCGCCAGTGCACGTGCCCAAGCACGCGGCCGGTCGCATAGGCCGCGGCCAGCAGCACGATGGCCACGATGGCGACGATCCAGTGCCGGCGCGCGGCAGCCTTGGATGGAGCGGGCTCTGCCATGGGGCGCACAGGCTAACGCCCGGCAGCGGCAATGCGAAGGGACTTACGGAAAATTCAGTTCGAACAGCACGCCTGGAGCGGTGCGGGGCCCGGTGTCGATCATGGCCGGCATGGCCGCCATGGTGATGCCTTCTGCCCGCCATCGCCAGAAATCGTGGTCGGCCAGCACGCCGATGGCGGCACCGGCCAGCACGTCGCGCGTGTAGTGGCGTTTCGCCTCGACGCGCGACCAGCCGGTGAAGCCGGCGGCGAGCAGCGCCGGGGTGCCCCATCCCCAGCCATATTCCTTGCGGATGAATTCGGCGCCCGCGAAGGCGATGGACGCGTGCCCGGATGGAAAGGAGTGCTTGCCGCCATCCGGCCGGGTTTCACTCACGGTGCTCTTCAATATACCGGTTGCCACCCAGGCGCGACCGAGGCCGAGCAGCAGATCGTGGCGTGGGGAGCCGCCCATCAGCCAGAACGAGCCAGCCGGGTTCGAGCCGGCCTTACCCTCCGGCTGCAGTACCCAGGTGCCCAGCAGCGCCGCAACCGGAATCACCGTGCGCACGATGCTGCCCGCGGTCTCGATATGGCTTTCGCGACTGGTCAGCGGTTCAGCCGCGAAGGCCGCGCCGCAGGCCATGGCGGCCAGCAGCGCGAAGACATGCCTGCCCATGCTATGGCTTCCTGAAGTACCTCCAGGCCAGTGCCAGCCACGCGCAGATCAGCATTGCTCCACCCACGGGTGTGAGGATTCCGAACGGTCGCGGCGCCCCGGCGAGCATCAGGTAGATGCTGCCGCTGAACAGGACGACGCCGCCGGCCAGCAACCGCAGTGGCCAGGCCAGGTCCGTCCGGCCCATGCGCACCCAGCCGCCAGCCATCATCAATCCCAGGGAATTGAAGACCTGGTAGTAGACGGCCGTGTGCAGCGCCTCGAGCTGCGGTGCATCCAGCACGTCGCGCAGGGCATGCGCCCCCAGCGCGCCGATGCCGATGCCGATGGCCAGCAGCAGCGCGCCCAGCCCGATGGCGCGTTCGCCCTTCATGGCCGCCCGCGCCGCGGCTTGCGCGGACCGCGCGCGGGCACGCGCGGCAGGCCGGTGTGCTGGGTGCGCAGCGGCTGCGAAGGCTTCACGCTGCGCGGCCTGTCGCCGGCCGCAGTGGCGATCTTGCCACCGGCCCTGCGCTGCCCTTCCGCGAACTGCCCTGTTCCGGGCGGCTGGTACGCGGGGATCAGATGATTCGGCCCGTTACCGATCAGCCGCGCGCGGCCCATGCGGCGCAGCGCCTCGCGCAGCATCGGCCAGTTGTTCGGATCGTGGTAGCGCAGGAAGGCCTTGTGCAGGCGCCGCTGCCGCAGGCCCCTGGGGACCGGCACTGCCTCGCTGTCGCGGGTCACGCGGCGCAGGGGATTCCTGCCGCTGTGGTACATCGCGGTGGCGGAAGCCATCGGCGAAGGCAGGAAGGCCTGCACCTGGTCGGCGCGGAAGCCATTCTTCTTCAGCCACAGCGCGAGCTCGAGCATGTCCTCGTCGGTGGTGCCCGGATGCGCGGCGATGAAGTACGGGATCAGGTACTGCTCCTTGCCCGCCTCCTTCGAGTATTTGTCGAACAGCTCCTTGAAGCGGTAGTAGGTGCCCACTCCGGGCTTCATCATCTTCGACAGCGGGCCCTCGCGCACGTGCTCGGGCGCGATCTTCAGGTAGCCGCCCACGTGGTGCTGCGCCAGCTCCTTCACGTATTCGGGGGATTCGATGGCCAGGTCGTAGCGCACGCCGGAGCCGATCAGCACCTTCTTGATGCCGGGGATGGAGCGCGCCTTGCGATACAGCCCGATCAGCGGCGTGTGGTCGGTATTCAGGTTCTCGCACACTTTCGGATACACGCACGAAGGCAGCCGGCACGCGGCCTCGATCTCGCGGCTCTTGCAGGCGATGCGGTACATGTTGGCCGTCGGGCCGCCGAGATCGGAGATCACGCCGGTGAAGCCGGGCACCGTGTCGCGGATGGTCTCGATTTCCTGCAGCACCGAGGCCTCGCTGCGGTTCTGGATGATGCGCCCCTCATGCTCGGTGATCGAGCAGAAGCTGCAGCCGCCGAAGCAGCCGCGCTGGATGGAAATGGAAAAGCGGATCATCTTGTACGCAGGAATCTCCGCCTTGCCGTACGCGGGATGCGGCTGGCGGCGGTACGGCAGCTCGTACAGCGCATCCATGTCGGCGGTGGCCAGCGGTATCGGCGGCGGGTTGATCCACAGGTCCGCGTCGCCATGACGCTGCACCAGCGCGCGCGCATTGTGCGGGTTGGCCTCGAGATGCAGGATGCGCGAGGCGTGCGCGTACAGCACCGGGTCGTGCATCACCTGCTCGAAATCCGGCATGCGGATCACGCTGCGCCCGCGGTCCTCGTTCTTCACGCGGCGGATGAAGCGCACCACTTTTTCCGGGCCGGCTGCCGGCGCGGCCGGCTCGCTGCCGCCGCCCGCGCCATCCGGTTCCATCGCATAAGGATCCACGGGCGGATTCAGCGGACCGGGCGCATCCAGGTGCCGCGAATCGATCTCGATGAAGTCGCGCGCGTGGTCGCCGCGCACGAAGGCCGTGCCGCGCAGGTCGCGGATCGATGCGAGCGGCTCGCCGGCATCCATGCGCTTCGCCAGCGCGACGACCTGGCGTTCGGCATTGCCGTACACCAGCAGGTCCGCCTTCGCGTCGAGCAGCACCGAGCGGCGCACCTTCTCCGACCAGTAGTCGAAGTGCGCGATGCGGCGCAGCGAGGCCTCGATGCCGCCGATGACGATGGGCGTGTCGCGATAGGCCTCGCGCAGCCGCTGCGCATAGACGATGACCGAACGATCCGGACGCCTGCCGGCCGCACCATCCGGCGTGTATGCGTCATCGCTGCGGATGCGCTTGTCCGCCGTGTAGCGGTTCACCATCGAATCCATGTTGCCGGCGGTGACGCCGAAGAACAGGCGCGGCCGGCCCAGCGCCTTGAAGGCCGCCGCGCTCTTCCAGTCCGGCTGCGCGATGATGCCGACGCGCAAGCCCTGCGCCTCCAGCAGCCGCCCGATGATGGCCATGCCGAAGCTCGGGTGATCCACGTAGGCGTCGCCGGTGACGATGATGACGTCGCATTCGTCCCAGCCAAGCCGCTGCATTTCCTCGCGGCTCATCGGCAGGAAGGACGCGGCCGCGCGTGGCGGTGGCGCGGTAAAGAGCGAAGCGGCGGACATCAGGATTCAGGGAAGCTTCAGGTGAGGAACGGCAGTCTACCGGGAAACGCCACTGCAACAAGAACAGGGAGTGTCATGCGAAGACAATGGCTGTTGGCAACGGTGCTGCTGTGCCCGGCATTTGCCGGCGCACAGTCCGCGGTATTCGCCGGGGGACAGTCCCCGGCAACCGCCGCCGCGCAGGCGCTGTACTACAGCAATTTCGACGGCCACCGCATCTGGGTGGGAGTGGGCGTGGGCAACGGCACGGTCGAGTCGGCAGCCCCCGCTCCAGCGGCGGGCCTCAGCGCCTTCGCGGGCAGTATCGACGCCGGTTACCGGATTACCCGGGAATGGGGCCTCGGCATCGATGTGGGCGTGATTGCTCCACTCGGCGGCTGCGGAGGACATCAATGCTCACCGGCCCAGTACGACTTCGCACCGGATTTCGCGCACTGGTTCCTGTTGAGCGAATACCGTCCCGGCGGGGGTTGGCGGCTGCGCGCCGGCGCGGGTATATCCAGCATGTGCTACCACTACTACAAGGGCTCGGCGCCTTCCTGGGAATATGTGGTGGCCGTCCTGCTCGACGATTCAGACTACGATCCAGATGCCCCGCAATGGCGCTGCAATAGCCTTTCGGCCTTCGGTGCCTCCGCCTCGATCGGCTATCAATGGCGCATCGGAAGAGATTCGCCGGCATCCGTGGGCCTGCAACTGCGCGGCGAGATGGCGGACTTCGCGGCCAGCAGCAATGCCGGCACACCGGCGTTCCGCCATCGGGCCGTGACGCTGCAGATGCAGTTTGCCTTCAATTAGCCGGCCAGCCGGCGGGTTCTGGCAGCCGCAGCCGGCGTAGTCCTGCGGAGAAAAGGGCGAATTGACGGTACTGTATCGATATACAGTTTCCGGTAGAATTGTCCGATGCCCATGTCCGAGCGCCCCGCCATCCGCATCCATGGAGCGCGCCAGAACAACCTGAAGAACCTCACTCTCGAGCTGCCGCTCGATGAGCTGATCGTGGTCACCGGCGTATCCGGCTCGGGCAAGAGCTCGCTGGCCTTCGATACGCTGTATGCCGAGGGCCAGCGCCGCTACGTGGAGACCTTCTCGCCGTACGCGCGCCAGTTCCTCGACCGCATGGATCGCCCGCAGGTGGATCGTGTCGAGGACATCCCGCCGGCCATTGCCATCGACCAGACCAACCCGGTGCGCACCTCGCGCTCCACGGTCGGCACGATGACCGAGATCAACGACCACCTGAAGCTGCTGTTCGCGCGCGCCGCGCAGCTGCATTGCCGCCAGTGCGGCAAGCCGGTGCGGCGCGACACACCGGCCACCATTCTTGCCTCGCTGCAGGAACATGCAGCCACGGCGGGCGATCCGCGGCTGGCCATCTGCTTCGAGGTGACACGGCCGCCGAACCTGCCGGAGAAGGAGCTGCGCGCGCTGCTCGAAACGCAGGGCTATGTGCGAATCCTCGAAGCGGCCGGGGCGAAGGAGCACGAGAAGCTCACCGTCATCCAGGATCGGCTGCGTCTCGGCACTGCCGATGCAGGCCGCGTCAGCGAGGCGCTCGAAGCGGCGCTGAAGGGCGGCCGCGGCCGGCTGGTGGTGCATCAGCTGGACGAGGCCGGTGCGACGCAGGCGCGCTGGCGCTACTCCTCCGGGCTGCACTGTGCCGAGTGCGACATCGCCTACCAGGATCCACTGCCCAGCCACTTCTCGTTCAACTCGCCGCTGGGCGCCTGCGAGACCTGCCGCGGTTTCGGCCGCGTGATCGGCGTGGATTACGACCTGGTGATTCCCGATCACGGCAAGACCCTGGGCGGCGGCGCGATCCGGCCCTGGCAGACCGCGACGGGCAAGGAATGCCAGGATGACATGCGGAAACACGCGCCCGCCGCCGGCATTCCACTCGACGTGCCCTGGAGCGAGCTCGGCGCGGAACAACGCAACTGGGTGCTGAATGGCGACGGCAGGAAAGGCCGCAAGCACTGGTACGGCGTGAAGGGCTACTTCGACTGGCTCGAAAGCAAGGCCTACAAGATGCACGTGCGCGTGCTGCTGTCACGCTACCGCAGCTACAACGAATGCCCCGCCTGCCATGGCGCGCGGCTGAAGCCCGAGTCGCTGCTGTGGTGGCTGGGGCCGTACAACATGCAGTCGCTGGCACAGCTGCCCATCGTGCGTGCGCGCGAGTTCTTCGACGCCTTCACGCTGCCGCCGCCGCTCAGCGATGCGGATACGCTGATCCTGTCCGAGATCCGCGCGCGGCTGGGCTACCTGTGCGAGGTGGGGCTGTCGTATCTCACGCTGGACCGCCAGTCGCGCACGCTGTCCGGCGGCGAGGTGCAGCGTATCAACCTCACCACCGCGCTCGGCACCTCGCTGGTCAACACGCTGTTCGTGCTGGATGAGCCCTCCATCGGCCTGCATCCGCGCGACATGGGTCGCGTGATCGGCGTGATGCGCAAGCTGCGCGACGCGGGCAACACGCTGGTGGTCGTCGAGCACGATCCGCAGATCATGCTGGAGGCCGACCGGCTGATCGACATGGGCCCCGGCGCGGGCGAGCATGGCGGGGAAATTCTCTACAGCGGCGCGCCGCGCGGCGTGCTCGAGGTGCCACGCTCGCTGACCGGCGAATACCTGGCAGGCCGCCGCCGTATCGGCACCGTCGACACCGATGGCGTCACGGCCAGCATGGCCGGCGCGCTGGTGCTCGAAGGCGCCTCGCTGCACAACGTGCAGGATGTCACGCTGACCGTGCCGCTGGGCCAGCTGGTGTGCGTCACCGGCGTTTCCGGCTCCGGCAAGAGCACGCTGGTCACCGAGCTGCTGTATCCGGCGCTGCAGCGCACCTTCGGCAAGCCGGTGGAACTGGCGGGCCAGTACGGCGCACTGCATGGCTACGAGAAACTCGCCGGCGTGGTGCTGGTGGACCAGGCGCCCATCGGCCGCACCACGCGCTCGAATCCGGCCAGCTTCGTCGGCGCGTTCGATCCCATCCGCCAGCTGTTCGCGAAGCTGCCCGAAGCGGTGGCGCGCAAGTACACGCCGGGCACCTTCAGCTTCAATTCCGGCAATGGGCGCTGCCCGGAGTGCGGCGGCAATGGCTTCGAGCACGTGGAGATGCAGCTGCTGGCCGATGTGTACCTGCGCTGCCCGGCCTGCAATGGCCGGCGCTACCGCGACGAGATCCTGGAGCTGACGCTCGACGGCGCGGATGGACGCCGCGCCGACATCGCCACGGTGCTGGAAATGACGGTCAGCGAAGCGGTGGCCTTCTTCGCGGACCAGCCCGAAGTGCTGGCGCGGCTGAAGCCGCTGGCCGACGTGGGCCTCGCCTACCTGCGACTCGGCCAACCGGTGCCGACACTGTCGGGCGGCGAAGCGCAGCGGCTGAAGCTGGCCGGCCACCTGGCCGACACGGAGAACACCACGCGCCGGCTGCTGATCTTCGACGAGCCCACCACCGGGCTGCACTTCGAGGACATCGCGCAGCTGATGCGCGCCTTCCGCCAGCTCACCATGCGCGGGCACTCGCTGCTGGTCATCGAGCACAACCTGGACGTGATCGGCGCTTCGGACTGGCTGATCGAGATGGGCCCCGAAGGCGGCGATGCGGGCGGCCGCATCATGGCCACGGGATTGCCGGCTGGTTTCCGGCGCGCGCGGCTCGGCCACACCGGCGCGGCCCTGGCCGACTACGTGCTGTCGGCCAGCGCGGTGCGCGACGCGGAGCGCCATCATGTGCCGGCCGCGCCGCCGCCGCGGCAGATCGACGTGCGCGGCGCGCGCGAGCACAACCTGAAGGATATCGACGCGCGGCTGCCGCATGGCGCAATGACCGTGGTCACCGGTGTTTCCGGGTCGGGCAAGTCCACGCTGGCCTTCGACATCATTTTCGGCGAGGGCCAGCGCCGCTACCTCGAGTCGCTGAATGCCTACGCGCGGCAGTTCGTCCAGCCGGCCGCGCGCGCCGATGCCGACGCGGTCAATGGCATTCCGCCGACCATCGCCATCGAGCAGCGCACCAGCCGCGGCGGCCGCAAGAGCACGGTGGCCACGCTCACCGAGATCTATCCCTTCCTGCGGCTGCTGTACGTGAAGCTCGGAACACAGCATTGCCCGGACTGCGGCGTGCCCATCGAGCCGCTGAGCGAGGACGCCATCGCGGCGCGCATCATGAAGGCGTACCGGCAGCGCGAGGTGACGCTGTACGCGCCGCTGGTGGCCGGGCGCAAGGGCATCTACAACGAGCTGGCCGCGTGGGCGCGGCGCAAGGGCCACGCGCAGCTGCGCGTGGACGGCAAGCTGGTACCCACCGCGCCATGGCCGAAGCTCGCGCGCAACAAGGTGCACGACATCGAGCTGCCGCTGGGCACATTGAAGATCGCGCCACGCGAGGAGCCGCGCCTGCGCGAGCTGGTCGCGCGCGGTCTCGATGTTGGCAAGGGCGTTCTGCAGGTGGCAGCCAGCGGCGGCGCGCTGCAGTCGTTCTCGTCACGACGCGCCTGCCCCAGCTGCGGCCAGGGCTTCGCGGAGCTGGATCCGCGGCTGTTCGCCTACAACAGTTCGCGTGGCTGGTGCGAGAGCTGCTTCGGCACCGGACAGGCGCTGGAACACTTCGATGCCGAGCAGAGCGGTGAAGAGGAGTTCTGGCACGAGGTCGGCGATGGGCAGGCGCCATGCCCCGACTGCCACGGCGCGCGGCTGAATCCGCTGGCGCTGGCGGTGAGGTTCCGCGATCGCTCCATCGCCGGGCTCGCCGGCCTGCCGGTGACCGAGCTGGCGGATTTCCTGCAGCGCCTGAAGCTGGACGCGCGCGAGACCGCCATCGCCGCCGACATCATCAAGGAGGTGCGCGGGCGGCTCGCGTTCCTGGCGCGCGTGGGCCTGGGCTATCTCGCGCTGGACCGCTCGGCGCCGACATTGTCCGGCGGCGAGACGCAGCGACTGCGGCTGGCGGCGCAGCTCGGCTCCAACCTGCGCGGCGTGTGCTACGTGCTCGACGAGCCCACCATCGGGCTGCATCCGCGTGACAACCGCAGGCTGCTCGATGCGCTGGGCGAACTCGCCGGCGGCCGCAACACGCTGGTGGTGGTCGAGCATGATGAGGAGACCATCCGCCGCGCGGACCACGTGCTGGATCTCGGCCCCGGCGCCGGCACGCGCGGCGGCCGCGTGGTAGCCGAAGGCACCATGAGTGAAATCATGCGCACGCCGGCCTCCGTCACCGGCCGCTGCCTGCGCGAGCCCATGCCGCATGATGCCGAGCCGCGGCGTCCGGTGGTAAGGCGCGGCGCGAACGCGACGCCCATGCTGAACGTTGCAGGCATCACACTGCACAACCTGCGCAAGCTCGACGTCGAGCTGCCGCTCGGCCGGCTGATCGCGCTGACCGGGGTCTCCGGCTCGGGCAAGTCCACGCTGGCGCTGGACGTGCTGCACCCCGAGCTCGCACGCGCGGTGGCGCAGAAGAAGGGCAAGGCCGCGAAGCCGCAGCACTGCGCATCGATCACCGGCGCCGAACGCATCGAACGCGTGCTCGAAGTGGACCAGACACCCATCGGCAAGACGCCGCGCTCGTGTCCGGCCACCTACGTGGGTTTCTGGGACGCCATCCGCCGCGTGTACGCCGGCACCACCGAGGCCGGTATCCGCGGCTGGACGGCGAGCCGCTTCTCGTTCAACACCGCCGGCGGCCGCTGTCCCGCCTGCGACGGCCAGGGCATGCGCACCGTCGAGATGAACTTCCTGCCCGACGTGAAGGTGCTGTGCGATGTATGCAACGGGCAGCGCTTCGATCCCGAGACACTGGGCGTGCGCTGGCGCGGCAAATCCATCGGCGAAGTGCTCGCCATGAGCGTCGATGAGGCGGTGGAATTCTTCGCCAGCCACAACGCCATCCGCCATGCGCTCGCGCTGCTGCAGGAAGTCGGGCTCGGCTATCTCACGCTCGGGCAGCAGAGCCCGACGCTTTCCGGCGGCGAGGCGCAGCGCATCAAGCTGGTCACCGAGCTCGCGCGGCTGCGGCCGCAGACCGAGAGCGTGGAGCGCGGCGCGTTCTATATTCTGGACGAGCCCACCGTGGGCCTGCACATGGCCGATGTGGAGCGGCTGATCGCGGTGCTGCACCGGCTGGCGGATCGCGGCAACACGGTGCTGGTCGTGGAGCACAACCTCGATGTCATCGCCGAGGCGGACTGGGTGATCGACCTGGGGCCGGAGGCCGGGCCGGAAGGCGGGCGGGTGGTCGCGGCCGGCGCGCCGGCGGCGGTAATCGCGCAGCGTGCATCGCGCACGGGTGTGGAACTGAAGCGACTCCTGGAGCTGAGGACTTGAAAAAATACAGGCGAAGATCGCCCCGGATCACTCTGTGTTGCGACCCCCTTTTCCTTGCGAATGCGTCGCTTCCCAATTGCGGCCATCCGTCTTTCGCACGGTGATGCCTTGCACCGTGTCCGAGTCTATGCAATTGGCATTGACGCTGAATCCATCCGGGTTGGAGCGAGGAACATAGAACGCCTTGATCCCGCATATGGAACAGAACAGGTGCCTGGCTGTGTGCGTATTGAATGTATAAGTCGTCAGCACCTCCCGGCCCGACAACAGCCTGAATCTGTCGGCCGGAACACTCAGATGCCTGTACCCGGACGTGGTGCATATCGAGCAGTTGCAGTCCGACACATCAAGATGCGGCGGGGCCACAACCTCGAACCGGACACGACCGCAATGACAGCCGCCGCTGTGCGTGACCATTTTCACCGATCATCCAGTCGCCGCGCGATCAGCCGGATGATTGACCCCATCGTTGGCCGGCACTCCCTGCACGAGGTTCGGGTCGACGCCTTCCAGACAGCCCAGATTGTAGCCGTACTGGTTGGGCTTCGAGCGACGCCGATGATGCGTGTAGATGCCGCACCTGGAGCAGAAGTAGTGCTCGGCGGTCATGGTGTTGAACTTGTACATGGTGAGCAGGTCGTGGCCCTTGACGACGCGCAGACCTTCCAGCGGGACCGCGCCCATGACAGCGCCCTTCCTGCGGCACATCGAGCAGGTGCATCTGCGCGCATCCACGACGCCATCAGGCAGATCCAGCTCCAGCACCACGCCACCACAGTGACAGCTTGCCCGGTGCACGGGCTGTATGGTCGTTTCTCCGATCCTGCGAATGGGCGGGAGATTCAATGGCGCCCTCCCGAGTCTTCAAAGGCATTCATAGTGTTCGACATCTGGAAATGGATCGTAGTAGTGATGAAGGAGAGCCTTCCATTCCTGATACGCCTCCGAACCGCGGAAACCGATGGTGTGATCCTCCAGGCATCTCCACCTGACGAGCAGGATGTAACGGTTCTCGACCTCCATGCACCGCCTCAGCTCGTGCGAAATATAACCGGATGACCCTGCAATTACGGGTTCTGCTCGCATGAACGAAGATTCGAAATCTGCCGAGCTTCCCGCGCGAACATTGAGGATTGCAACTTCAAGTATCACTGCCGTCTCCATGGAATCTGCGACGAGACCTACATGACTCCCGATAATCTTCTCGTAGCAATGGAACTCTCCCTTGCGGAACCGCACCTGCCCCGCCCGCCTGTATGAGGAGATCTCGTAGAACCGCGCGGCCCGGGGATTCTGCATGAAAACATCGAGACGTACGCAGTCACAGCCCATGCTTTCGCCGCGCACCTCCAGGAACTGGTGTTCACCCAGCGTTGCCATCCCCGCCATCACCCCGGAAATCGAGGCGATGAACACGGCGCCGCCGCCGATATCGCACTGGATGGTCCCAAAGTCCGGGTATATATCGTCCCACTGGTCGATGCCTCGAGATTGCATTTTCAGAGTGCATGCCAGGACGATATCCATCAGCTCATTGATATCAGCTACTGTGGCCTGACGAATGTTGATGTCCACCCGAGATGCCTCGTCAGTCCCTACAGGAGTCTCTTCATGAGAAGGCCGACTCCGAATTGCGTGGGCTCCGTCCCGAGCATTTCAAATCCACAAGTGGCGTAGAAATGTTCAGCCTGTGGATTGCCAACTACGTGAAGACATTTTGCTCCCGCTCTCTTCGCCGACATCGAGCAATGGTCTACCAGCGCGCGTCCGATACCCTGCCGCCAGTAATCGGGTTCAACAAAGAGCGCATCCAGCTCGCAGTTTCCATCCTCGCGTGGAAGAATGGAGGAGAAACCCCTGATAACACCATCTTGCTCCGCCACGAAGACCCGGCCATCCGCGATCGGCTCGACAGACAGCACCATCGTCTCTGGATGTGCGAGCAGCGCAGCGCGGTCCACTGGATTCTGCAGGGAAGCACGCCGCTGAAGATCTTCGAGGGAGGCGTGCTCCGAGGCGATTGCCAGGCGAACCTTGATCCCTGACATCGTTATTCGAGACGCCGACTGCGGCATCCCTGACCATGAATGAAATATCGCTCAGTGGTCTCTGTACGAATATTCCAGCCGGACTTGCCGAGACGCTCGCGAAGCTCATCGGGCCGGTAGAAGATCTTGTAGATCCGGAACTCCCGGCCGTCATTCAACCGGCGTTGCAGTTGCATGGCCTCCTGGTCCGGCAAGCGATGGTCGATCGCGGTGGAGGTCTGTTCGTGCCGGGAATCGACGAAGAATATCCGGCCGCCCGGGGCCAGACACCGGGCAATGAGCGCAAAGAATCCGTCGAACCGCGCCGGCGGCACGTGGGACAACCAGAATGAGAAGAACACGGTGTCGAATTCCTGTTGCGGTGTCCAGTCGAAGATATTTGCCTCCATGTAGCGCACGTCGGTCGATTGAAGCCGATGCGCGGCGATTTCCAGCATTTCCCTGGATCCGTCGACCAGGGTGAGTTGGGAGGCGAATGGCAGCAGTTTTTCGCTCCAGATGCCCGTGCCGCAAGCCAGTTCGAGAATGCGGCCCGAAGGCCTGAATCGCTCCAGCGCCGACGCCACGGCAGCGCAATCCTCGAACCAGCTCCTGTTCTCCGCGCTGCCGCGATCGTAGCGACCCTGACGAAGCCACCACTGGTCATATTCCGTCGCTCGCGCCCGGTAATAATCGAGCTGCTCGCGGAGCGTGGCATCTTCGGACAATGCGTTGCCCACACCGGCTCCTTATCGCGTGAACCACCAGACGGCGGCCCCGAGGATCACGGAGGCGACAAGGATCAGGGCCGCCGGAAAGCGCTCCGGCAGGCGATCACGAATGAACTCCGCCTCTTCGCCGTCAGTCGTCTCGGCCGAATGGACAGGCATGTGCCCGGACTCCTTGCGTAACCGCGAATACCGCGGCAGCCAATTGCCATCGTTTCCCATGGCTCGCCCCGTGCCAAAGATCAGCACCACAATCATGAGGACGATCAGCCAGTGCCAGATGGTAAGAGAACCCATCGAATGCTCCGTGAGGTTACCGGTGCACAGGCATGCATGCTAAAGCTGGCCATTATTGGCCTGCTACAACGAGCCGATAGCCTGCATCATACGACTCCTGCCTGAGAACCTTGGCGTAGCGACGACTCCATTCGCCTGTCTCCAGGTCATGTCTCAGTCGCCGCAAACCAGTCTCGGCGTTGCCGATGGCTCGGAAGGAAGAACTCCCGGACCGCATGCGCGGATCGAGATACATCCCGGGCCGGTGCCAATAGGCATAAAGGAAACCATCGCAGCAGTCGCGCGGAACCGGAACCGGAAATATGTCCACGGGACCTAACCACCGCTCGTAGTCAGATATTGCCGGCATCTGCGCTTCGTCGAGCGTGGCGAGCTCGGGAAGGTAGTCGGTCAACCATGGTCTGCAAGAAGGATCAAAAGTAAACAAGACGATTCGGCCGCGCGTAACACGACGCATCTCCCGCAGGCCCGATTCCTTATTGTCCCAGTGATGAATGGTCAGTACCGCCATGGAGGCGTCGAAAGCGTTATCCTCGAATGGAAGGTTTTCGGCGCGCGCCTGCATCACCTTCGCAGACGACGAACCGCGTTGCCGGATCATTTCGATGGAAGGTTCGACAGCCGTGACCAGCCGGGTTGCGGGCTCGTACGAACCAGCGCCTGCGCCGACGTTCAGAACTGTCTCTGCCGGCCCAAGGGCCGCTTCTATCGCGGCTGCGACGCGCGGGTCGGGTTTACGAAGCTGCGCGTAGTTGATCCCCATGCTGTCGTACTTGTCGGTCATGCGGTTGGCTCCATCCAGAGGCATCGCGTGTCTGCGGGGTCAGCGGCGATAGACGGCCCACTCGATGTGCTTCGGAATCGGGATTGGTATATCCATATCCATGGTTTGCTTCACCCATTCCTGCAACTGTGGCAAGCAGCGGTTCCTGACCCTGTCTGGAACATTCCAGACATAGGATAGCTCTCCATCTACAAGTCGGCGAAGGAATTCCCGAATGGTCACCTCCGAGCCAACGCCGACGGTGAGCCGGGTGACCGGCTGAAAGCCATTGGATGCAAGATAGCTGTCCACTTCTGCTTCGAGTCTGGCGCCGGGATGGAATGGCGAGATCAGACCCTCCATTTCAAAGAGAGCCCTGGCCTTTTCTCTCACCCTGACCCAGGGCTCGTCCGCAGTGCCATTGCCCCACTCGTGCAAAAGCACGCCACCAGATTTAGGGACACTCTGATTTACCTGCCTGATCTGATGCAAAATCGAGGTACGGAGGAGCGGATTGATGAAGCAACAGACGCTGGGCGGGTTTGAGAAGTACACCAAGACCACACGGCGGGCGAAGTTCCTGGCCGAGATGGATC
>DATJXQ010000025.1:0-11312 GCA_035500015.1 Steroidobacteraceae bacterium | reverse complement strand
TCGATACCACGGACCGGCCGCCGAGCCAGCGCGCCGCCGAGGCCCTGCTGCGCTTCATGGACCGGCACGGTCTGGCCACACGCCCGCGCGGCAACCTCGTCGCGGCCTGATGCGGATCGCCTACGTCATCAATTCGGTGGAAGGCGGCGGCGCGGCTTCACCGGTGCCCCAGGTCACGGGCGTACTGCGCGATTGCGGCGCCGAAGTGCGCGTGTTCGCACTGACCAGGCGCGACGGCCGCGCCTTGCCGGCGATGATCGCGGCGGGCCTGGATCCGCTGGTCCGCCCCGGCGGCCTGCATGATCACCGCGCCGCGCTGCGCTGGCTGGCGCGCGAGACCGGCGCCTGGGGCGCGACCCATCTGTGGACCTCGCTGACCCGCGCCACGGTACTGGGCCTGCTGCTCGGCTCACGGCGCGGACTGCCGGTGTTCTGCTGGCAGCACGCCGCCTACCTCAAGACAGGCAATCGCCTGATGCTGCGCGCGCTGCAGAAACGGGCGCAGCTGTGGATCGCCGACTCGGAGACCGTCGCGCAGCTCACGCAGCGGCGGCTGGGCGTGCCGCAATCGCGGCTGCTGACCTGGCCGATCTTCGCGGCCGACGCCGCCGCGCCGGTCGCCGCGCCATGGGAGCCCGGCCAGCCGTTGCGACTGGGAAGCCTCGGCCGGCTGCATCCGGTCAAGGGTTACGACATCCTGATCGCGGCGCTGGCGATGCTGCGCCGGGAAGGCTTCCGTCCGCCGGTTCCCTGCAGCGTAACGCTGGCCGGTGAAGGCGGCGAACGCGCCAGGCTGGAAGGCGCGGCGCGCGCCGCAGGTATTGAAGACCTGCTGCTGCCCGGTTTCGTCGCACAGCCGCGGCACTTCCTCGCCGGCCTGCACCTGTATCTGCAACCATCGCGCTCGGAAGGTTTCTGCATTGCCGCGCACGAGGCGATGGTGGCCGCATTGCCGGTGCTGGCGTCGGCGGCCGGTGAGCTGCCGCGCACCATCATCGAGGGAGTTACCGGCCACACGGTGCCGCCGGGAGACGTGGGCGCGCTGGCCGGGCACCTGCACATGCTGCTGTCGCGGCCGCAGCAGCTGCATCGCATGGGCAGTGCCGCGCGCGCGCGCGCACTTGAGCTGTTTGCGCCGGCGCGCTTCGTGCGGGCCGGCCGGGAGTTGTTCGGCAGGATGGCCGCCGCCAGCTCAACCGGCTTGCGGGAAGCGGATTTTCACCCACAGGCCCGGATTCGCGTCGAGTAGCTGCAGCGATGCCTCGTGCAGATCGGCCACCGCCTTGACCAGCGCCAGGCCGAGGCCGGCTCCTGCCACGCTGCGCGAGGCCTCCAGACGCACCAGGCGTTGCAGCGCACGTTCGCGCTGGCTTTCCGGAATGCCCGGACCGGCATCGATGACGTTCACTTCCGCGAGATCCGCGGTGCGCTGCAGCTGGACGGTCAATGAGGTGCCATGCGGAGTGTGGCGCAATGCATTCTCGATGAGGTTCACCAGCAGCTGCTGCAACAACATCCTGTCGCCGACCACGGTCACGCCACCCTGGATGTCGGCGTACAGCGCCCGGCCCTCGTCCTCGAACAGCGGCCGGTAGTCGGCAATCGCGGCCCCCATGAGTTGCGAGAAATCCAGCACCTCGAAACCAGCGCGACGCTGGCGCGACTGGACCTGGGCGATGCGCAGCAACGCGCCGAATATGCCCAGCACGTGATCCACGTCCTCGATGGAACGGGCCAGCGCCGCGTGCGCCGGATCGGCGGCATCGATGGACGCACAGGTCTCCTCCAGGCGGAACCGCAGATGCGCCAGCGGCGTGCGCAACTCGTGTGCCACGTCGGTGGACAGCTGCCGCATTCCCTCCAGCAGGGATTCGGTGCGCTGCCAGGTCGCATTGAGCGCCGCCGACAGCTGGTCGATCTCGTCGTTGCGGTCGCTGACGGGCAGCCGCGTATCGAGCCGGCCATCGACGATTTCCGCAGCCACCGCCGCGATGCGCTCCACGCGGCGCAGGTAGCCGCGCGCGGTGACGAAGCCGGCCACCAGCGCCGCGACCAGGCCGATGAGGCCGGCCGTGAGAAAGGCGCGCCGCAGCCGCTCCAGCAGCGCATCGACGCGCAACCGGTCCACTCCCACCACCAGGTGGCGGCCATCGGCCAGCGTGGCCAGCACCAGATGCAGGTGCCGTGGCCCGACCACTCTCGCCTGCAACCGCATCCACGTGTTGCGCTCGCGCGTCGGCAGCACGTGGATCTCGCCTGCAAGATACCGGCCGGTCGCGTCGAACAGGCCGAAGTACTGCGCGCTGTCGAGCTCCAGCGCATCGTCGGTCAGCACGCCCGCCGGCTCCGCCTCCAGCGCCCGGGTTGCGCCCTTGAGCTTGTCCGCCGCGGTGGCATGAACCCGTTGCTCGACATACTTGCCGACCGACAGCCAGGTCACGCCGGACAGCACCACGACGATCAATGCGAACAGCGCAGCCTGCAGCACCGCCAGCCGGAAGGCGCCACTGCGCAGCAGCGCGGAACGGTGCGTGACGGAATCCGGCATCAGGAGGCGCGACTGGATGCCACGCTGCGCAGCAGGTAACCCTCGCCCCGCACCGTTTCGATGAGCTCGCCGGAAGCAAAGCCGCGATCGACCTTGGCCCGCAACCGGCTGATGTGCGTTTCGACGATGCTCGTCTGCGGATCGAAATGGTACTTCCACACGTTCTGCAGCAGCATGGTGCGCGTCACCAGCTCGTCGCAGTGGCGCATGAGATATTCCAGCAGCATGAATTCCCGCGGCTGCAGCGCGATGCTGACGCCGGCGCGCCGCACCGTGCGGTTCACCGCATCGAGCGTCAGGTCCGCCACCTGCAGCACCGCCGCCGGCGAGTCGGCGCGCGCGCCGCGGCGGCAGATGGCCAGCAGCCGCGCGCGCAGCTCGACGAAGGCGAAGGGCTTGACCAGGTAATCGTCGGCGCCGGCCTCGATGCCCGCCACGCGGGCATCGATGTCGCCGACGGCGGTCAGCATCAGCACGGGCGTGGAGTTGGCGCTGCGGCGCAGTTCCCGCACGATGTCTATGCCGTCGCCGTCCGGCAGCAGCCGGTCCAGCACGATGGCGTCGAAGTGTTTCGTGCCGGCCAGCGCCAGCGCCGCGGCCGCGTCGGCGGCCTGGCTGACCTCGTGTCCGCCGGCGCCGAGGCTGGTCACCACATGCCGGCGCATTTCTTCGTCGTCATCGATAACCAGGATGTCCATGAGGACCGTCGTGAATTCCGCGTGACTGCCGGGAAGTGCGAGTTGACCGCAGCGGCGCGCTGCTGTCATCCCACCTTACCGGACGGTAAGCAAGCCTGCCAGCAGGCTCCCTTACGATGAACGCACTGCCGCGTCGGGTACGCGCGGCAACAAGAACCAAGGGAGGCGACATGACGCATTCGATGCCGTCGCAACCGTCCGTGGACCCACAGCATCCCCGCGGGCGCATGCGCGTGGGCATCGTCCTGCACGACCTGTCGCTCGGCGGCACCGAGCGCATCGCGCTGCGGCTTGCCAACCAGTGGGTGCAGCGGGGCGCCGAGGTGACGGTGTTCTGCGGCACGCGCGCCGGGTTGCTGCAAGCCCTGCCCGGACGCGGCGTGCGGGTGCAAGAGGCCGCCCCGCCGATCAAACGTGGTCCGGGTTCCCGCCTGCGGCTGGCGAAGGCGGCGGCGCAACACTTCCATGCGCATCCCGTCGACGTATGCTTCGTGCCCGGCAATTTTCATTGGCCGGTGGCGCCTGCGCTGGCGCAGCTTGCGCCGACGCGGCCACTGCTGGTCGCGCAGGTCAGTGCCGCACTCGACAAGCCACAGCGGGGACTGCTGCGGCAGAACTGGTTCGAGATGCGGATGCGTCGTCTGCTGGGTGCGGCGGACGGCATCGTCTGCATGTCCCGCCGGGCCCGCGACCAGGCCAATCGCATATTGCGGCGCGATGTTGCCATCCGCATTCCCTTGCCCGCGCTGGATACCGACTGTCCGGCGCCGATGCCGGTGCCTTCCGGTTGCCGCACGCTGCTGGCCGCGGGTCGCCTGGTGCCGGAGAAGGGTTTCCACAACCTGATCGCGGCGTTCGCACAGCTGAACAATCCCGAGGCCCGCCTGGTTATCGTCGGCTCGGGTCCGGAGGAAGCGCGCCTGCGCCGCCAGATAAGCAGGCTGGGCCTGACCGGACGCGTATCGCTGCCGGGCTACGCATCCGACATCAGGTCCTGGCTGGACCAGGCCCGGGCCTTCGTATTGTCCTCGCGTTACGAGGGCTTTCCCGCGGTGCTCATCGAAGCCTTCGCGGCGGGCCGCCAGGTCATCACCACGCGCTGCACGCACGCCATCCAGGAACTGGCCATCGACGGCGACATCGGCAGCATCGTTCCGGTGGGCGACGTGCCGGCCATGGCCGCAGCGATGCGCCACGTGCTGGCCACTCCGCCCGCAGATGCCGCGATGCTCGCGGCGCGCGTGGCCAATTACCGCATCGGTCCGCTGGCGGAGGAATACCTGCGGGCCTTCGAACACTGGATCGCGCACAGCAGGGCGCGCGACGCCAGACCTCGCCGCGCACTAACGGCGCCGGCCGAAGCGCCGCCGCGCCTTGGCAATGCCGTGCTGGATCTCGACGCCCAGTCCGCGCAGCGCTGATTCCCTGCGCTTCGCGTCGATCAGCGTCACCGCGCCGGCGCCGGACAGGGTGTGCAGCCCTTCCGTGAAAGGCGCGAACGACGGTGGAACCGGCAGTTGCGGGCCAGGCGTCGCAATCACCCGTTCCGGCGCCAGTTCATCGAACCACAGCGGGCGGATCGCCCCGCCATAGGTACGCGTGCAGTCCTGCACCGGCAGCATGAGGCGCCCGTCCAGCACGGCGGGCGTGCCGCCGGGACGGCAGCTGGCCACATCGAAGCGCACCGGATTCTGCGGCAGTGGATGCCAGGGGCCTGCCAGACGCGCGGCCCACGCCACGTGCAGCGCGGCGGTCTTGTCGATCTCGCGCGCCGCCACGGTGTAGAACAGCCACCACCGCCCTGCGTGGAACAGTGGCGTGGCATCGATCGGCACGTGGTCCAGCACGATGCGCTGTGCCGGCTCCCAGCGCGACGGGAAATCCACCGCGCGGTACAGCGTCAGGCCGCGCGACTTGTGCGCCTCGGGCAGCATCCAGGTTTCCCCCTCGGCCTCGAACACGAAGGGATAGGAAAGATGCCAGGGCTCCGCCAGCGCCGGGAGGCGCTCGAGCAGCGTGAGGTTCGCGTCGTACACCAGCACCTCGATGCGGCCGATGCGCACGCGATAATCGTAGGTCTCGACGAACACGTGCAGGCGCCCGTCCCGCCAGTGACCGAAGGGATCGGCCAGGAAGCGGAACGACTCCATCGGCGGCAACCACACCACCGGCAATCCTTCCAGCGAGCCGCGGGCCAGTATGTCCGGCAGCGACGCGCGGACGATGGCCGGCCTCCAGATGTCCTTCCTCAGGCCCATGGTGAGCAGCTGCCCTGCACTCGCGGCACGCCAGGCATTCATTCCGCCGCTGTCAGGCTGCCTGGCTGGCCGCCTCGACCAGCGGCGCGAAACGGCGCGCGAATTCCCTGCCGGCGGCCTCCACGCCGCCACCGATTCCGAGCTCGGCGAGGCTGGTCACTGCGAGCCCGGCCATGCCGCAGGGATTGATGCGCGCAAACGGTGCCAGATCCACGTCCACGTTGAGCGCCAGCCCGTGGTAGCTCGCGCCGCGGCGCACGCGCAGCCCGAGGCTGGCGAGCTTGCGCCCCTGCACGTAGACGCCCGGCGCGTCGCGCCGCCCCTCGGCGGTGATGCCGTGCGCGGCGGCCAGCCCGATCACCGCCTGCTCCAGCCGCGTCACCAGCGCGCGCACCGGCAGGCCCAGGCGACGCAGGTCCAGCAATACATAGGCCACCAGCTGGCCGGGGCCATGGTAGGTCACCTGCCCGCCGCGATCGGTCTGCACCACGGGGATGTCGCCGGCGGCCAGCACATGGCTGCGGTCGGCGGCCATGCCCAGCGTGAACACCGGCGGATGTTCCAGCAGCCACATTTCATCCGCGGTGGCGGCATCGCGCTCGTCGGTGAAACGCTGCATCGCACGGCAGCATGGCTCGTAGTCCACCGTTCCCAGCCAGCGCACGATCACGGGACGGACAGCCCGACGTTGTTGCCCGCCAGTGCCGCTTCCGCGCGATAGCTGGAGCGTACCAGGGGACCTGCGACCACTTCGCGGAAGCCGCGCGCGAGGCCCGCCGCGCGATACTGCGCGAACTGCTCGGGCGTGACGAAGCGCGCCACCGGCAGGTGGTGCGGCGTCGGCCGCAGGTACTGGCCCAGCGTGACGATGTCCACGTGCACGGCGCGCAGGTCATCGAGCGCCTCGAGGATTTCCGCGTCGCTTTCGCCCAGGCCCAGCATCAGGCTGCTCTTGGTGAGTACGTCGGGACGATGCCGCTTCGCGTGCGCCAGCACCGCCAGCGTCTGTGCGTAGCCGGCGCGCGCATCGCGCACCGGGTGCGTGAGGCGGCGCACGGTCTCCAGGTTCTGCGCGAACACCGCCACGCCCGAATCCACCACCGTCTCCACGTCGCGCAGCACGCCCTGGAAGTCCGGCACCAGCGCCTCCACCGCCGTGCGCGGGGAGCGCGCGCGGATGGCGCGCACGCAGGCCGCGATGTGCGCGGCGCCGCCGTCGGGCAGGTCGTCGCGGTTCACGCTGGTGAGCACGATGTACGAGAGCTCCAGCAGTGCCACGCTGTGCGCGACACTGGCCGGCTCACCGGCATCAAGCCAGCCGCGCGGATTGCCGGTATCCACCGCGCAGAAGCGGCAGGCGCGCGTGCACACCGCGCCCATCAGCATGATGGTGGCGGTGCCGGCATTCCAGCACTCGCCGATGTTCGGGCATTTCGCCTCTTCGCAGACCGTGGCAAGCCGGTGCGCGTGCACGTTGCGGCGCGTGCGCAGGTAGCGCTCGCCGCCGGCCGGCAAAGCCTTGAGCCAGCGGGGCTTGCCAGTGGCGGCGGTGGCGGCCGCATCGCCCGCGCGCGGCTTCTGGCCGTCGCGGATCGCGGTGAACCCCTGCGCGGTGGTGTACTTCTCGCCGCTGCGGGCCGCGGTGGCGAATGGTGCCGCGGGCTCCGCGCCCGCAATGGCGCGCGGCGCCGACACCTGCTCCACCACCACGCTTATGCCCTTGAGCCCGCTCATCAGGCGTTCATCCTCGCACGCCCGCAAGTTCAGCGTCGAGCTGCGCCAGCCGCTGCGGCGTGCCGATATCGACCCAGCGGCCGGCATGTTTCTGCCCGCCGAGGCGGCCGGCGTCACGGGCGCGCTGCAGCCACGGCAGCAACGGAAACCGGCCGCCGGACGCACCGGCGAACAATTCCGGCCGCAGCAGCGCCACACCGGAGTAGGTCAGCCGCTCGCCACCCTGCGCAACGATGCGGCCGGCGTCCAGCCAGAAATCCCCCGCCGGGTTGTGTTCCGGATTGGGCACCAGCACCAGCTGGGCCAGATCCGCCGGCGCGAGCCGCAACGCGCTGAAATCGATGTCGGCGAACACATCGCCATTGACCAGCAGGAAGGGCGCCTCGCCCAGCAGCGGCAGTGCATTGCAGATGCCGCCCCCGGTCTCCAGCGCGGGCCAGGGCTCGCGGCTGTAGGTGATGCTCACGCCGTAACCGGCGCCGTCACCGAGCGCGGCGGCGATCTGCTCCCCCAGCCAGGAAAGATTGATCACCACCTCGGTGATGCCTGCTGCCGCGAGATGCCGCAGATGCCACGCGACCAGCGGCCGGCCACCGACCGGCAGCAGCGGTTTCGGGCAACGGTCGGTCAACGGGCGCATGCGTTCGCCACGTCCGGCCGCGAGCAGCATGGCTTTCACCCGCGCGCTCCACCCGCGGCGTGGGCCAGCGCCCGCGCGTTGGACGCGGGTAGGCCGGGCGCGAGGCGCGTGTCCACGAAGTCGGCGAATTCCGCCAGCTCCGGAACCAGCCGCGCGGCCTGCTGCACATAGGCAAGCGTGCGCGGGAGGTCGGCCAGATAGCCGGTCTTGCCGTCGCGCCAGAACAGCCGCGCGAAGATGCCCAGTACCTTGAGGTGCCGCTGCAGCCCGATCAGGTCGAACCAGCGCAGGAACTGCGCGGCGGATTCGCCGGCCAGCGCGCGGCCCGCGGCACCCGCAGCCAGCAGACGATCGCGGTATCCCGCCACCCATTCCAGTACCCGCCCGCGTGGCCAGTCGACGTAGCAGTCCTTCAGGATGGAAGCGAGGTCATAGCCCACCGGCCCGCGCAGTGCATCCTGGAAATCGATCACTCCCGGCGAATGCGCGGGCGTGACCATCAGGTTGCGGGAGTGGTAATCCCGGTGCACGAACACCGCCGGCTGTTCCAGCGCGCATCCGGCCAGCCATTCGAAGGTGCGCGCCAGCAGCTGCGCCTCGTGCGGCGCGGGCTCGAAACCCAGGTGCCTGCGGCAGTACCAATCCGGCAGCAGCTGCATCTCGCGCAGCAGCGCGGCGCGGTCGTAGGGCGGCAGCGCCTGCGAAGCACCGCCGCCGGCCAGCTGCAGGCGCGCCAGCTGGTCGAGTGCCTGGCCATAAAGCAGCGCGGCATCGCCACCGTCCCGCAGGGCGGTAAGCATGTGCACCGTGCCCAGATCCTCGAGCAGCGCGAAGCCGCGGTCGATGTCGAAAGCCAGCACGCGGGGCACGTGCACCCCGCAGCTCTCCAGCAGGCCGCTCACGCGCAGGTAGGTGGACAGATCCTCCCGGTCGGGTGGGGCATCCATCGCCACCGCCGAAGCGGCGCCGCGCGGCAGGCGGAAATAGCGGCGGAAACTCGCGTCGGCCGAGGCGACTTCGATGCCGGCAGGATCGCAACCCGGGATGTTCCCGAGCCATTCGCGCAGCAGCTGCAGTCGCGGGTCGCGGGATTCGGCGGAAACGGGCACGGGAACAATTATAATCGTGCGCTTGATGCGCCTGCCCTCCCTTCCGCAGTTTGCCGTCGGCCTCCTGTTCGGCCTGCTGCAGCTGCCGGCTGCCGCCGACGAGGCGCCCGCTCCGCCGGCCAATGCCACCGCACCGGTCCCGACAGCCACCCAGTACGACGAGATGCCGCTCTGTCCGGATGATGCCGCCGCCCAGCATCACGCGCAGAAGCTGTCCGAGCCAATCAAGCCGGACGAGCAGATCGAGATCGGCGCGAACAACCTGGACAGCCTGAACGGCCCGCTGTCCAGCGCCAGCCTGAGCGGCAGGGTCACGGTGCGCCAGGGCGAGCGCACGCTGAGCGCCGACCATGTCAGCCGCGACCCGAACCGCATTGACGCGCAAGGCAGCGTCGAATACCGCGATCCGCAGGTGGTGGTGCGCGGCGATACCAGCAGCACCGACGGCCAGCAAGCGACCTTCGACGGCGCACAGTTCGAGCTGCCGACGCGGCCGGCGCGTGGCGCGGCCAGCCACATGACTCTGGACAACAACGGCATCCTGACGCTGCGTGACGTGCAGTACACCACCTGCCCGCCCGGCAACACCGACTGGCTGATCCGTGCCGACAGCGTGTCCATCGACACCGGCGCCGGCACCGGTACGGCGCGCGACGCGCGCGTGGAATTCTTCGGCGTACCGCTGCTGCGGCTGCCGGTAATTTCCTTTCCGGTCGGCGATACGCGCAAGAGCGGCTTCCTGTTCCCCACGCTGGGCACCTCGACGCGCGGCGGCGTGCAGCTTTCGGCGCCCGTCTACTGGAACATCGCGCCGAACCAGGACATGACCTTCACGCCGAGCTGGTACACCGCGCGCGGCATCGACCTGGAAAGCGACTACCGTTTCCTCACGCACCAGAGCCACGGCGAACTGCTCGGCAACCTGCTGCCCGATGACCGCAAGGCCGGCATGACGCGCAGCCGCTGGCGCGTCGACGACGTCACCGAGCTGCCGCTGGGCTGGCGCCTGACGCTCTCCGCCGAGAATGTCAGCGACGTCGCCTATTTCGAGGATTTCGCGCAGACCGGCAGCGATGGCGCCAGCACCACCTTCCTGCCGCGCCTCGCCGAACTGGACTGGCGCGACGCCGAACTGCACGCCGGCATGCTGGTCAGCAACTTCCAGACACTGGACGCGCAGCTGGCACAGGCCGACCGACCGGCCACCGAGGCGCCGTCCTTCTATGTGCGCGGCAACTGGAGCCGGGACGGCGCGTTGCCGCTGACCTACGGTGTGGATGCCGAGGCCACGCGCTTCCGCCATCCGGACGAGGTGCAGGGCTGGCGGCTCGACGCCGAACCGCGCGTCGGCCTCGACTACAGCGGCGCGGGCTACTTCTTCCGGCCGGCCGCCATGCTGGATACGGCCGCTTACTACCTGCGCGACAACACGCCCGGCACGGATGGCAGCCCCACGCGCACATTACCGCTGTTCAGCATGGATACCGGCCTGATATTCGAGGGTGACAATGGCCGGCATGCGCAGCGCCGCATCACGCTGGAGCCACGGCTGATGTACCTGTACGCGCCCTACCGCGACCAGTCCGGCCTGCCGCTGTTCGACACCAACGAGCCCGACCTGAACTGGATCGAGCTGTTCCGCACCAACCGCTACGTGGGCCTGGACCGCATCAGCGATGCCAACCAGGTCAGCTTCGGCATGACCACCCAGGTGTACAGCAGCCGCACCGGCCAGCGCCTGCTGTCCGCGACCCTGGGGCAGACGCTGAATTTCCAGTCCCCGCGGGTGCGCCTGCCGGGCGAATCTCCCGACTCCGGCGACGCCTCCGACCTGACCGCGCAGCTCGAACTGTCCGCGTACCACCACTGGAACATCAGCACCGGCCTGCAGTGGAACCCGTACTCGAAACAGACCGAACGCGCCGACGTGCGGCTGCAGTACCAGCCGGAGCCGCTCAGCGTGTTCAACCTGGGCTACCGCTTCGAGCACGGCCAGCTGGAACAGGCCGAGGTCTCCACGGCATGGCCCGTGTTCGGCAAGTGGCGCCTGTACGGGCGGGAGCTGTATTCACTGCGCGAAAACAAGTCGATCGAAAAATTCGCCGGTTTCGAATACAGCAGCTGCTGCTGGAACATCCGTGCCGTCGCCCGTGATTCGGTGAGCCGCCGCACCGGCGAGCACGATCGCAACATCTACCTGCAGCTGGAACTCAAGGGCCTTTCCAATGTCGGACAGGCGGCCGACGCTTTCCTGGAAAAGGCCATTCGCGGATACTCCACGCAGCAGCGGCCCTGAAGCCACCGCCGACCATCCCGAGGAATCTT
>DATJXQ010000024.1:0-2579 GCA_035500015.1 Steroidobacteraceae bacterium | reverse complement strand
TGTAGAACACCTCGGTCGGCAGTGCCGCCTTCGGCATCGCCTTCGCGTAACGATCTTCGGCCGGCAGGTACTGGTCCACCGACATGCGCTGCGCCGCCTTGGCATGCGCGATGATCTTCGCGCCGGCCTTGCCGAAAGTCTCGTTGCCGCCGGTCTGCGCGGCGTGCCAGTGCGTGTTGATGAGCGTCTGCACCTTCGCGCCCGGCGCGAAGCGCTGCAGCTCGTCCTGCAGCTTGTCGGTGGCGCCAGGCGCGCCGGAATCCACCAGCAACAGCCCTTCGTCACCGCGCAGCGCGATCACGTTGCCGCCGAGCCCGCTGACCAGCAGCAGATGATCGTTCAGCGCGGTGGCTGCAACTTTTTCCTTCGCCAGCGCGCCTGCCGGCAGCACCGCGGCCACCGTGAGGGCGATGGCCGACCCAAGCACCTCGCGCCTGTTCATGCATTCGCCCGGCACGCGCCTAGACCCCCGTGATCACGCCGGTGCTGTCGCCGAACTTCGTGGCCTCGATGCCGAGCTTGTTCAGCACGGTCAGGTGCAGGTTGGCGATGGAAGTGCGCTCCGGCGGCACGATGTGGCGGCCGCCCTTGAGCTGGCCGGAACCGCCGCCCACGAGGATGACCGGAATCGGGTAGTTGTCGTGCCGGTCGCTGTTGCCCATGTTCGAGCCGTACATGAAGATCGAATGATCCAGCAGCGAGCCCTCGCCATCGGGCGTCGTGGCCATCTTGTCGATGAAGTTCGCGAACTGCTGCGTGTGCCAGGTCTGCACCTTCACCAGCTTGTCCAGCCGGTCGCGCAGGTTCGCGTGGTGCGACAGCGGGTGGAAGGAATCCGGCACGTTGAGGAAGGGGTAGTTGCGCTGCGTGCCCTCGGCCACCGTGATGTAGGAAGCCACGCGCGTCAGGTTGGCCTGGTAGGCCAGCGCCAGCAGGTCGTACATCAGCGCCACCTGCTCGTCGAACTTGTCCAGCTCGCCGACCGGCGCATCCGGCAGCTTGATGCTGGCCAGGTTGCCGCCCTGGGCCTTCTCGATGCGGCGCTCGATCTCGCGCACGGTATCCAGGTAGGCGTCCATCACGTGGCGGTCGGCCGGTCCCAGCTCGGCACGCAGCGCGGCGGTGCGGTCGGAGATCAGGTCCAGGAGCGAAGTGGTCTCGTGCGTGATCAGCTGGCGCTCGGCCTCGGTGTCGCCCTCGCCGAACAGCTGCAGGAACACCTTGCGCGGGTTGTATTCCATCGGCAGCGGCGTGTGCTCGTCACGGAACGACAGCGTGGTGCTGTAGAAGCCGCCGCCGGCCGCGGACTGGATCGTGGTCTCGGCGGCCACCTCCAGCGAGGGCAGCGCCGTCTCCTGGCCGATTTCCCTGGCGATGGCCTGGTCCAGCGTGATGGCCATGTTGGCGCCGGGGCCGCCGCCGGGGCGCACCGCCGACAGCCAGGTGGCCGGCTGCAGCGTATGCACCGAGCCTTCGCTGGCCGCGTTGATCAGGTGCGCGAACGAGAGCAGCTGCTGCTTGTACTTCTCCAGCGGCGCCATGATCTTGTTCAGCGTGAAGGTGGCGCCCTCGCCGCTGGGCGTCCAGGCATCCACTTCCTTCCCGTACGGCGTGTTGTCCATGATCATGCCGTGCGGAATATAGAAGAAGCCGACGCGCGCCTTCGGGTTCGCCGCGGTCTTCGCCAGGGCGGTGCCGGCCGGGATCATCGCATCCAGCAGTGGCAGCGCCAGCGATACGCCGAGGCCCTTCAGCGTGGCGCGCCGGGAAATGTGCTTCTTGGTGAGGAACATGGGCTGACTCCCGGTTACTGGGCGGAAGCAACGGTCTGCTTGAGGTCTTTGCCAGGCGCTGCTTGCTGCGGCGGTGCCTGCATGCGGAAGGCGTCGGAGGTCGCGACGCCCATCACCAGATCGAAGAAACGGTAATTGTCCTTCGCCGCGGCGTGCACGATGGCGCGCACCTGCGGCATGTCCGCCGACTGCACGGCGCGACCCATGCCGTACATCAGCAGCTTCTCCGTCATGGCCTGCACGAACTGGTCGGGATGCGACAACAGCGCTTCGCGCAGGCCGGCAACGCCCGTAACCGCCTGGCCATTGGGCAGCACGGTGCTGGCATCCACCGCCAGTCCGGAATCGCGGGTGCGGTATGCGCCGGTCACGTCGAAGTTCTCCATCGCGAGGCCAATGGGGTCGATCACGCCATGGCACTGGCTGCAGACCTTGTTCGTGCGGTGCAGTTCCAGGCGCTCGCGCAGCGTGGTGGGCGCCGCGCCATCCTTGGGATCGAGATTGGTCGAAACGCCCGGCGGCGGCGGGGTTGGCGGCGTGCCCATCAGTTTTTCCAGCACCCAGGCGCCGCGCAGCACCGGCGAGGTGCGGTTGCCGTAGGAGGTGCGCAGCAGCACCGCGGCCTTGCCGAGCAGGCCGAAGCGGTTCGGATCGGTGAGCTGCACGCGGCGGAACTGCGAACCGATCACGCCGCGGATGCCGTAGTGGCGCGCGAGCTCCGCGTTCACGTAGGTGTAATCGGCCGACAGCAGCTCGGTGACGTTCCTGTTCTGCAGCAGCACCTCT
>DATJXQ010000023.1:0-8990 GCA_035500015.1 Steroidobacteraceae bacterium | reverse complement strand
TCGGTGGACGAGGGCGCGGATCTGGAAACGGATTACGACATCACCGTGCATCACGATCTGGACGCCGCCCTTGCGCTGCGCCCGGCAGCGGCCTTCATCTGCAATCCCAGCGCCCTGCATGTCCCCGTGGCGCTGGCCTGCGCGCGTTCCGGCGTGGCCGTGTTCGTGGAAAAGCCGCTGTCGCACGACCTGCAGGGCATTGCCGAGCTGCAGCGGGAAGTGGAGGGGCGCAGGCTGCCGTTCCACGTGGGCTACAATTTCCGCTTTCATCCCGGCTTGCAGCGGATGAAGGCACTGGTGGAATCCGGCTTCTTCGGCCGTCTGCTCAGCGTGCGTTCGGAAATCGCCGAATACCTGCCGAACTGGCATCGATACGAGGACTACCGGCAGATGTACGCCGCGCGGGCGGATCAGGGTGGCGGGGTGATCCTGTCGCAGATCCACGAAATGGATCTGATCTGCTGGTTCTTCGGTCTGCCGCAGAGCATCGTGAGTCACGGTGGCAAACTCAGCCACCTGGAAATCGATGTCGAAGACGTGGCGTCCTCGCTGCTGCGCTGCGAGGCCGCGTCCGGCAGCTTTCCCGTGCTGCTCCACCAGGACTTCCTGCAGCGACCGCCGGTGCGCACCTTCAAGATCGTCGGCGACGCGGGCATGGCGGAAATCGATCTCCTCGCCAACCGCCTTCGCGTCCACGACGCGCAGGGCGATTTGTGCGAGAGCGACGACTTTCCCGGCTTCGTCCGCAACGACATGTTCCTCGCCGAAGCGCGGCATTTCCTGGAATGCCTGCAGCAGGGCGGCAAGCCCGCCGTCAGCCTGCGCGAGGGACTGCAAAGCCTGCGCGTGGCCCTGGCCGCACGGCAATCCCTGCAGGAGCGGCGCGAAGTCCGGTTGAGCGAGGTGGATGTTCATGACTGAGATGAGCAACCTGTTCCGGCTGGATGGCCGGGTTGCCGTGATCACGGGCGGTGGCGGCCTGCTGGGTTATCAGCACGCGGCGGCCATCGCCAGCTTCGGCGGGCTGCCGGTGCTGCTGGATATCGATGCCGGCGCGCTGGAGCGCAGTGCCGCCCTGCTCGCCCGGGAAACGACCGTCGTGCCGCTCACGCTGATTGCCGACATCACCAGGCTGGAGTCGGTCCGGCAGGCCTGCCAAACGGTTCTGGCGCGGCACGGCGCCGTGGATATCCTCGTCAACAACGCCGCGCGCAATCCCAAGGTGGAAAGCGCCGGAGGGCTGGATTTCTCCCGCCTGGAAAACTTTCCCTGGGACCAGTGGCAGCTCGACCTGGATGTCGGGCTGGGCGGTGCTTTCAATTGCGCCAGGGTTTTCGGCGCGCAAATGGCCAGGCAGGGCAAGGGCGCCATCGTCAACATCGCCTCCGACCTGGGCGTGATCGCTCCCGACCAGCGCCTGTATCGCGTGGAAGGGCGCGCTCCCGACCAGCAGCCCGTCAAACCCGTCACCTACTCCGTCGTCAAGCACGGGCTCATCGGCCTGACCAGATACCTTGCCACCTACTGGCACGAACAGGGCGTGCGCTGCAACGCGCTGTCGCCCGGCGGCGTCTATGCCGGACAGAACGATGTGTTCGTCAGCAAGCTGACCAGCCTGATTCCGCTGGGCCGCATGGCCGGGGCCGATGAATATCGCGGGGCCATCGTCTTTCTCTGTTCCGACGCCTCGGCGTACATGAACGGGGCCAACCTGGTCATGGATGGTGGTCGCAGCACGTGGTGACCATTGCCCGCCATTGCATCTGTTGCGGGGGCGCCCGGCTGGAAAGATCGCCCGCCGTGTTGATGCCTTTCGTGGCCAAGCGGGTATTCGGCCACGAACCTGTCGAGATCACCGCCGCCTGGGGCTTGCGCGACCTGCAGCCGGGGATGGCTTACTCGCTGTGCAATTCGCTGCAATGCCAGGACTGCGGCGCCCTGTTTCTCGATTTCCGCTTTGGCGACGATGAACTGGCGGCCCTCTACCGCAACTACCGCGACGCGGAATACAACGAGCAGCGCATCCGCTTCGAGCCGGGTTTTGCCGGCGTGATCGCGCATTACAGGCGGCGTGCCGCCTACCTGGCCGAAGTGGAAGCCTGGCTGGCTCCGCGTTTGCCAAAGCAACCGGCAGTGCTCGATTGGGGAGGAGACACCGGCATCAACTCGCCGTTTCTCGGACGCACCCGTCTGCTGCATGTCCATGACATCTCCGGTGTGGACACCGTGCCTGGTGCGCAACGCGTCAGTGCGGAACAGGTGCAGCAGCAAGCCTACGATCTGGTCGTCTGCAGCGAGGTGCTGGAACACGTGCCCCATCCCCTGGACATGGTGCGTTGCCTGCTGCCCGCGTTGCGGCCGCAATCCCTGCTGTACGTGGAAGTGCCGCACGAAGCGCTGGTGCGGCAGCATCCGGGCAGCCTGCAGCTTGCGCCGCTCAAACGACACTGGCACGAGCACGTCAACTTCTTCACGGAAACCGCGATCAGCCGCTTGCTGGAGCGTGGCGGATTCCAGGTCCTGGACAGCCTGCACTTGCCGGTGGATATGGGTTGGACCCAGGGTGAAGTGCTGGGCATCCTGGCAAAGCGGGCCTGAGCAATGAACCCCGTCATCTTCAACGACATGAAGGAAATTTTCGACACCGGCCTCGTGGACTGGCGCCGGCTCTACGGGAAGACTGTCCTGGTCTCCGGCGCCTACGGGATGCTGGCGTCCTACATGGTGTTCATGCTGATCTTCCTCAACGAGACCCAACCAGACGCCGACATCAGGATTCTCGCGCTGGGACGGAGCAGGAAAAAAATGGCCGACCGGTTTGGCGATTACGCCAGCCGCGGCTACTTCACGGCCGTCGAGCAGGACGTTTGCGCCTCGTCGAGCGGCATTCCCCGCGCGGATTTCATCATTCACGCTGCCGGCCACTCCAGTCCGCGGCTTTACGGCACGCATCCCGTGGACGTGATCCTTCCCAACACCACCGGTACGCTGGGTTTGCTGGAGAAGGCTCGTGCAGACCAGGCGGAAGGTTTCCTGTTCTTCAGCTCCGGTGCCGCGCAGGGTCTGCTGGACGACCGCGACTCCATTGCCGAGCAGGACATGGGCTACCTCGACCCGATGGACGTCTCGAGTTGCTACGGCGAAAGCAAGCGGCTCGGTGAGACGCTTTGCAAGGGCTATTGCCGGCAATATGGCGTACCCGCCAAGGTCGTTCGTCCCGGGCACACCTATGGTCCGACCCTCGATCTGAACGACAGCCGGTCTTTTGCCGCCTTTGTTTCCGATGCAGTGCATGGGCGCGACATCGCCATGAAAAGCGCGGGTGATGTCATGCGGGTCTTCTGCTACATCGGCGACGCCACGCTGGCCTGCTTCAAGGTACTGCTGGACGCTCCGGCAGGCGAGGCCTATCTTGTCACCGACCCGGACAATGTACTGGCGATCAGGGATTTGGCGGCACTGGTGGCCAGCCTGTCCAGGCGGCCGGGAACGCGCGTCGTCAGAATGCACCGGGAGGCTGGCGATACCCATGTCGAAATTCTTCCGATGACCCGCCATCCGCGCATCAGCGTCGCCAAGTTGCAGGCGTTGGGATGGAAAAGCAGGGTCAGCCTGGAAGAAGGATTCCGGCGAACCATCCAGAGCTTCCTGACCGGGAGTGCTGCGTGAGCGCCAAGGCGTCCGGCAACAGCCTGCTCGCCGCCCGGCAGAAATTCGCCGCCGGCGAGCTGTCCAGGTTCCAGTACGTGGATGAGTTCCATCGCCACAATGCCTTGCTGTTCGACTACCCTGCCTTTCTCGCCGGCACGGACGTGCAGGAACTGCGGATCACGGCGCAAGGGGTCACCGTCAGGTCCGCAGCCCACGACGTCGCCCTGTTCATCGACCCGGTGGATCTGCATTCCATCGGATACACCTTGATGCTGATGGGGCAGTACGAGAGGCCGGAAACGGATTTCCTGAAATCCGTCTGTGGCAACGACGGGGTTTTTCTGGACATTGGCGCCAATCTCGGCTGGTACTCGCTCGTGCTGGGCAGGCGGTTTTCCGGTGCGCGCATCTACGCGTTTGAGCCGATTCCGGGTACTTTCGCGGCGCTGCGGAGGAATATCGGGCTGAATGCGCTTGAGAACATCGAGGCGGTTCGACTCGGCATGTTCAACAAGACTGGCGAGATGAACTTCCTCTTTGCCGAGGATGTTTCGGGCGCCACTTCGCTGAAACTGGTTGGTCAAACCAGAGGGCAGGCGCCCGTGCGGGAAATTGCCTGTCCGACGACCACGCTCGATTCATTCTGCGCCGACCGCAATGTAGTGCCGAGTCTTGTCAAGATTGACGTCGAAGGCGCCGAACTGATGGTGGCCCAGGGCGCGGAAACGACGTTGGCGCATGCCCCGGTGCTCATGATGGAACTGCTGCGCAAATGGTCGCGCGAGTTCGGCTACCACCCCGATGACGTCCTGGCACTGCTCGCAAAGCATGGCTACGAGGCGTGGGCCTTCGCGGCCAACGGCAAGGCCGCGAAGCTCGAGCCCTGTCCCGCCATCACGGAAGAAACCGTGCAGACCAATTTCGTCTTCCTGCATCCGCAGGAGCACGCCGCCATCATTCGTCAATGGACATAGACTGCACAATATCCGCGGGATGATCCGTCCCGAAGAGCACGCCAGTCATTTGAAGGTACCGTATTCATGGGAACCGATGTCACCCAGTTCGTCGCGGCGGAGTTCGGCAGGTCGCTGGCCAGCTTCACCGCAATGGCCGCAGATGCATCCCTGCATCGGCAGATCGGGCAGGCCGTCGCGCTGTGCGTGGGCGCGTTGAAGAACGGAAGGAAGATCTTGCTGGCCGGCAATGGCGGCAGCGCCGCCGACGCCCAGCACTGGGCCGGCGAGCTGGTGGGCCGGTTCTACTATGACCGGCCCGCCTTGCCCGCCATCGCCCTGACCACGGATACGTCGGCCTTGACCGCCATCGGCAACGACTATGGCTATGACTATATCTTTGCCAGGCAACTCGAAGCGCTCGGCAAGGCCGGCGATGTTTTCATCGCACTGTCCACCTCGGGCAACTCCGCCAACATCATACGAGCCGTGAATGCCGCGAAGTCCCTGGGTTTGCAGGTGATCGGGTTTTCCGGCCAGGGTGGCGGCAAGCTCGCGCCGCTGGCGGACATGTGCTTTCGCGTGCCCTCGACCGAAACGCCGCGCATCCAGGAGGGCCATGGGTTCATCGGCCATCTTCTTTGCGCCCTGATCGAGGCTGAAATGTTTCCGCGTGATGCGCGCTGAAGAAGCCATTGTTCTGGCGGGCGGATTCGGCACACGCCTGCGCGGCGTGGTCGCCGACGTGCCCAAACCGCTGGCGCGGGTTGCCGGGCGCCCCTTTCTGGCATGGGTGCTGGATTTCCTGGCGAGCCAGGGATTGCGCCGCGCAGTGCTCGCGACCGGCTACATGGCGGACAAGGTGCAGGCTGCAGTGGGCGGGCGCTGGCAGACCATGGATATCGCCTATTCCGTCGAGTCCGAGCCACTGGGCACTGGTGGGGCGCTCAAGCTGGCTGCGTCGCGGTTGCATGGCGCCGCCGCGCATGTAGTGAACGGCGATACCTTCCTGCGGTATTCGCTGTCCGGGCTCGAGGATGCCGCGCATGCCGCACAGGTGCCGATAGCCGTCGCCCTGGCGCAGGTTCCCGATGCTGCGAGATACGGCGCAGTGGCGGTACGTGACGGGCGCATCACGGCCTTCCATGAAAAAGGCGGGCGAGGTCCGGGCCTGGTCAATGCGGGCAGTTATTATCTGTCGGCAGGCGCACTGCAGGCCTTGCCCGTGCAAGCCGCGTTTTCATTCGAGACGGAGGTCCTGCTTCCGCAGGCCGCGGGCGGCCGCCTGGCGGCATTTGTGCAGACCAGGGAGTTCATTGACATAGGCGTGCCGGAAGATTTTGCCCGCGCGCAGGCACTGTTCGCGGCATCAGTGCCGGCTGATGAAGAAGCATGACGATGCCCGGCGCTGCGCTGTACACATCGCCTGTCCACCGGATGGTGCTTCGCGGGGAAATACCGGGTTACGCCAGGCCGGCGGTCTTTCTGGACCGGGACGGTGTGGTGAACGTCGACAAGGGCCATGTCCACCAGGTGCAGGATTTCGAATTCATGCCGGATGCGCTGACAGCGTGCCGGCAACTGGCATGTGCCGGATTCGCGCTAGTCGTGGTGACGAACCAGGCCGGCATTGCCCGCGGCTGGTACGGCATCGAGGATTTTCTGCGGTTGTCGGAGTGGATGGCGGCGCGGTTCCTGGAAGCGGGCGCGCCGCTGGATGGCATCTATTTCTGTCCGCACCATCCATGGGGCTCGGTGCCCGCACTGGCCGAGCAGTGTGCCTGCCGCAAGCCGGAACCCGGCTTGATCCTCACCGCCGCCGAAGACCTGCGGCTGGATCTCTCACGCAGTGCTCTGGTTGGCGACAAGTGGTCGGATATCGCTGCCGGGAAGCGTGCTGGCGTAGGCAGCTGCCTGCTGTTGCGTGCTCCCGCGGGGTCGGCCGGCCCGGAACGGGATATTGCTGCTGCGGATGCCGTCGTCGCCGACCGCGAGGTCACGGGTTTGGCGGATGCGGCAGAATATCTGTCAGGCATGCGGGTTGGCGTATGTTGACACGCCGTGGCGCGTTTTCAAGGCGCGAACTGAAGCAGTACTGGCACTTCGACTTCCACGTCCTGCAAGTGCTGCTGCAGCGCGGTTGGGGCGTCGGTGCCGGCCTGGTCACGCTGCTGCTGGTGGCGGCCAGGCTGTCTTCCGTCGAGCAGGGTTACTACTACACGTTTGCCAGCCTGCTCGCTTTGCAGGTCTTCTTCGAGTTGGGCCTCAATTTCGTCGTCACGCAGATTGCGGGACATGAGGCGGCGCGGCTGACGATCGCCGGGGATGGGCTCATGCAGGGCGATGCCGACAGCGCGGCGCGGCTGCAATCCCTGACTGTATTGCTCAAACGCTGGTATCTGTGGGCCGCGCCGGTATTTGCCATTGCGCTGATAGCTGGCGGATTCATCTTCTTCCGGCGTGACCAGTCATTGCCTCCACGCCAGTGGGCTGGCCCATGGCTGATGCTGGTGATTTTTACCGCAGTCAATCTGTATCTCAGCCCGCATCTGGCGATCATGGAAGGCATTGGCCGGGTAGGCCAGGTGGCCAGGCTGCGCCTGTACCAGGCTGTTGCCGGCTCGCTGCTGTTGTGGGTCGGTTTCGGTTTCGGGCTTGCGCTGTGGGCGGTGCCCTCGGTCAGCGGCGTGGCTGCGCTGATGACCTGGATCTGGCTGATGCGGCATGGCCGGCTGCGTATGCCGAACGGGCTGGGCAAGACCGGAGTGGCGTTGAGCTGGCGGCAGGATGTCTTTCCACTGCAGTGGAAGATCGCACTGAGCTGGCTTTCCGGGTGGTTCATCAGCAATGCCTTCGTCCCGATGCTATTTGCCCATCGGGGAGCGGTCGAGGCCGGGCGCCTGGGTCTGGCGCTGAGCATGTTCAATGCGGTTTCAGCGCTCGGCATGAGTTGGGTCAATGCCGCGGCACCGCAATTCATGCGCCATATCGCGCTGGGTGAGCGCGCAGCCCTGAACCAGCTGTTCAGGAGAGTCCTGTTGAGCAGCATCAGCTTCGTGCTGATGGCATCCCTGGCAGCCGTAGGCGGCGTCGCGATCTTGAAGTACACGGGCTTCGCCATCGTGGAGCGGGTGGCGTCGCTGCCCGTGCTGGCATGCCTGATGCTGGTGACGGTAGCCAACGGGTTTATCTTTGCGGCCGCCGCGTACATGCGCGCCCACAAGGAAGAGCCCATGCTGTTGCCTTCCGTGGTGGGTGGGGTCATCACGGGTTCGCTGGCGTGGTTTGGTTCCCGGTACGGCACGTTGCCGATGATGGCCATTTACGCGGCCTCGACATTCTGTCTGGGCGTGCCGTGGGCCGCGCTGCTGTTCCTGCGCTACTTGCGTCGCCGGCAGACATGACCACGCCGATCCTCACGATCCTCGTCCCCACCTACAACCGGAGCAAGCACCTGGAGATTCTGCTGCGCAACCTTCGCGAAGAGGTGCGCCCTGTTGCAGCCGATGTGGTGGTCTATGTCTCCGACAATGGCTCTTCTGACGACACCGCCGAAGTAATTGCCCGCAGCCGCGAGGACTGGCCGGAATTGCGCGCGAATCGTCAGGCGAACAACACCGCGGAACGGAACTTCGTTCATTGCGTGCGCGCAGTCGAAACCCGCTGGTTCTGGTTCATTGCCGATGATGACCTGCCAAAGCGCGGCGTGGTGGCGCAGATAGCGAGCTTGCTGCGCCAGCATGAGCCAACTCTGTTGTACATGCAGTGTGAAGTAATGAGGCCCGTGACAGGCCCCGATCAGGGTCGACGGGTGGACGCCTTGCGCGTTACGGAATTGAGCGCCCGCCACTTTGCCCGTCGCGTGCATGTCATGTTCACTTTCATATCTACCATGGTCGTTGATCGTGAACGCATGTATCAGTCAATCGATGGTCAGCCAATTGACCGCTTCGACAACACTGGAGTGGTGCAGCTGGGCTGGGTATTGCCGCCACTGCGCGTTCCGGGCCGCTTTCTGTTCGTGGAAGATCGTTGTCTGCTGGCGACCGCCGGAAACAATGGCAACTATGCAGTACTCAGGATCTTCGGGTGCAATTTCCAGTGGGTTGTGCGCGAGATTTTCTCGGGAAGCGCGCGGTTGAAGCGCATCGGCGAGGTAGTTATCACGCGTACATCCATTGCCTATCTGCCTAACCTCGTATGGGAACTCAGGCGCGGCACGCTTGGAAAATTCGATCGCGGCGAGCGAGTGGCTGCCGCAATGCAGGCTCAACTGGGCCGTAGCCTGGCCTATCACCTGCTTGTGCGCCCGGTGGAATATCTGCCTGCCCCTCTGGCGTGGATTGTGCTCATCTGTTCGAAAGCCGTCGCCCTGTCGCTTCGCCA
>DATJXQ010000022.1:0-16753 GCA_035500015.1 Steroidobacteraceae bacterium | reverse complement strand
ACGCGCTGGCGCCAGCGCGCGACGTCGGCATCCGCGTTGAGCGGATTACGCGCCGCGGCCGCGGCGATCTGCGCGATCTCCAGCCAGCCGCGCACCAGCGCGTCGTTGCTCGTGGCCGGGTTGACCTTGAGGCCGTCCTCGATCGCGCCGCGCAGTTGTGCCAGCAGATCGCGCCGTGCGGCGGTGCGTTCTTCATCGGTGGCGGCGAGGCGCTCGCGGGCCATGCCGGCACGCACTGCTTCCACCGGCTCGCCGGCCTGCAACGCGATCTGCTGGCGCAGCTGCAGCAGGCGCGATGCTGCCGCGTGATCCTGCGGCTGCTGCAGCTGCGAGATCTGCTGCCAGGCCGCACGGTACTGGCCGAGAGCGGCGGACAGCTGCGCGCGCAGCATGCCGGACTCGAGCCGCTGCGCCGGCGTGGCCGCCGTGCCGGCGAGATCCAGCGCGCGCCGTGCATCGTCGGGCCGGTTCGCCGCGAGCCACGCCCGCGCCGCCGCCAGCGCGAAATCGTTGCGGCCAGGCGGAGCATTGTGCTGCGCCAGATGCTCGTACATTTCGGCCGCGCCGGCGTTGTCGCCGTTGCGCAGCAGCCTTGCAGCGCGCTCCTCCGACTCCGGCGCGCCGCCCTGTGTCGCGCAGCCGGCCAGCATCGACAGCAGCGCCGCGGCAAGCAGCGCCACGAGGCGCAGCGCGGCGGGTTGCGTGGCGGGTACGGTGCGGGGCAAGCTAGCCGTCAAGAGGTCAAAGTCCTTCACTGGCATATGGGCGGCGCCCGGAGATTATAAGGTGGCCCCGGGCCGAATCGAACTCGTTGCGACGCCGATCGGCAATCTCGCCGACCTTTCCGCGCGCGCGCGCGAGGTGCTGGCAAACGCCGACATCGTCGCGGCGGAGGATACGCGCCACACCGCAGCGCTGCTGCGCCATATCGGTGTGCAGAAACCGCTGCTGTCGCTGCACGAATACAACGAGGGCCGGCGCCTGCAGCAGCTGCTGCAGCGCGCGCAGGAAGGCGCAGTCATCGCGGTGGTGAGCGACGCGGGCACGCCGCTGGTTTCCGATCCCGGCTTCCTGCTGGTGCGCGCGGCGCTGGACGCCGGCGTGCCGATCGGTGCCGTGCCGGGGCCCTCGGCGGTGCTCACCGCGCTGGCGCTTTCCGGACTGCCGGCCGACCGGTTCTGCTTCGAGGGCTTCTTGCCGTCGCGCGGCGGGGCGCGGCGCGAACGGTTGCGCGCGCTGGCCGGCGAGGCGCGCACCATGGTGTTCTTCGAGGCGCCGCATCGCATCGTGGAAACCCTCGAGGACATGGCGGCGGAATTCGGTGCGGAACGCGCGGCCGCCGTGGCGCGCGAACTGACCAAGGCACACGAGAGCGTATATCGCGGTTCGGTGGCGCGGCTGCTGCAAATCGCGCGCGAAGACGCCAATTTCGCGCGCGGTGAGCTCACCGTGGTGGTCGCCGGCCGTGCCGCGGCCGCGGCGGACGACGGATTCGTGCTGCGCGCGCTGCAGCTGCTGGCCGCCGAGCTGCCGCCGGCGCGTGCGGCGGCAGTGGTGGCGCAGCTCGCCGGGCGCCACAAGGCCGAGGTGTACGCCATGCTGCATCAAACCGCGACGGATACTCCATGACCGAAAGACCCCTGAAACTGCTCTCCTCGATGGCGGCGCGCGAATTGCTGGCGGAACTGGTCGCACGCTTCCAGCGCGAGGGCGGCCGCGCCGTGCATGCGGATGCAGCCGGCGGCGTGGACGTTGCGCGGCGCATCGCCGGCGGGGAGCCCTGCGACGTCGTGGTGCTCGCGGCCAACGCCATCGACCAGCTCGGCACTGCCGGCGCGGTGCTTGCCGGCAGTCGTACGGACCTGGTGCGTTCGGGCGTGGCGATCGCCGTGCGCGCAGATGCGCCGCGGCCCGGCATCGCCACCCCGGCGGACGTGAAAGCCGCGGTGCTCGCGGCAGCCAGCCTGAGTTATTCCACCGGCCCCAGTGGCGTGTACCTGGAGAAGCTGTTCGGGCAATGGGGAATCCTCGGGCAGATCCGCCCGCGCATCGTGGTGCCGCCGCCCGGTGTGCCGGTGGGTGCGCTGGTGGCCGATGGCCGTGCCGCGCTGGGTTTCCAGCAGCTGTCGGAGTTGATGAGCCTGCCCGGCATCGCCGTGCTCGGTCCGCTGCCGGCTGCGATCCAGACCGTCACCGTCTTTTCCGGCGGCATCTGCGCGGCCAGCACGGAGGCGCCTGCCGCGCGCGCGCTGCTGGATTTCCTGGCTTCGCCCGCGGTCGCCGCGGAGAAACTGCGCTATGGCATGGAGCCCGCGGCCTGATAAGGTGCGCGCGGGGAGCTGGCCGGGCAGTCGCCGCGTGCGTTCGCAAGGACGTGCGGGGAGGAAAGTCCGGGCTCCGGTGGACAAGGTGCCAGGTAACGCCTGGGGGGCGCGAGCCCACGGAAAGTGCAACAGAGAGCAGACCGCCGAAGCGCTTGCGAAAGCGCTGGCAAGGGTGAAACGGTGCGGTAAGAGCGCACCGCGTCGGTGGCAACACGCGACGGCACGGCAAACCCCACCTGGAGCAAGGCCAAATAGGGAAGTCGCGTCGCAAGACGCAGCGTGGGTCCCGCGTGCTTCCGGGTAGGCTGCTGGAGGGCTGTGGTGACACAGTTCCTAGAGGAATGACTGTCCTCGACAGAACCCGGCTTACAGGCCAGCTCCCCCCTCATTACTTGGTCGCGGTTACTGACCAGGGCAATGCCTTTTCTAGCTTTGCGCTGCAAGTACCGGAATCGAAAGGACTCTTGGCGAGAACCCCGTCCCACTTTTTGGATCGCGTGTAAGTCGTTGTGACATAAACAAAAAAATCAGCTGCCGCCGTTGACATAAGCACCGCGCGATTCCTAATATGGGGCCAAGTGGGTCTCAGTGGGTGAAAGTGGGCAATCCCCATTCTGGTGCATGTTCCGCGGCGCAACAAAAGTCACGCTTGACGACAAGGGCCGGGTTGTGGTCCCGGCGCAGCATCGCGACCAGCTCGCCTCGCCCGCGGCCGGCCGCGTGGTGGTGACGGTCGACCGCGACCAGTGCCTGCGCATCTATCCGTTTCCCGAATGGGAAAGGATCGAAACCCAGCTCAATGCCATGCCGAGCCTGCATCCCCAGGCGCGCCGCCTGCAGCGGCTGATGATCGGCCACGCACAGGAAATGACGCTCGACAGCCATGGCCGCCTGGCGCTGACGCCGGAGCTGCGCGAATACGCGGGCCTGGACCGCGCGGCATTCCTGGTGGGACAGGGCCGCGGCCTGGAACTGTGGGACGAGGCGCGCTGGAAGCTGCAGCGCGATGAGTGGACGAAGAGCGAGCAGGGCGTGACGGAACTGGCCGCCGAGCTCAGCGGCCTGCAGCTCTGATGGCCGGCAAGCGGAGTACGGAACATTGGCTGAGCACGCGCCGGTGCTTGTCGAGGAAGCGGTCGCGGCACTGGCCATCGGTCCGGCTGGCGATGCGGCGCGCCTGTACGTCGATGCGACCTTCGGCCGTGGCGGGCACGCGGCGCGCATCCTGGAAGCCCTTGGACCACGGGACCGTCTGCTCGCGCTCGACCGGGATCCTGAAGCCGTCGCGGCCGCTCGCCGGCGCTTCGACGCGGATGCACGTTTCGTGGTGGTCCGCGCTGCGTTCGATTCGCTCGCGGCACTGGTCGCGGCACATGGCGAAGGACGTGCCTGTCGCGGGATATTGTTCGACCTCGGCGTGTCTTCACCGCAGCTCGATGAGGCCGCCCGCGGCTTCAGCTTCCAGCACGACGGTCCGCTCGACATGCGCATGGACCCGCAGGGCGGCGAAAGCGCAGCCGCCTGGCTGGCGCGCGCCGGCGCCGACGAGATCCGCGACGTGATTGCGGAACTCGGCGAGGAACGCCACGCCCGCCGCATCGCGCGCGCCATCACCGAATACCGGCACCAGCAGCCCATCGCGACCACCGGCCAGCTCGCCGCCATCGTGGCCGGCGCCGTACGCACGCGCGAGGCCGGGCGGCATCCGGCCACGCGCACCTTCCAGGCCATCCGCATGCGCGTCAACGACGAGCTGGGACAGCTGGCGCGCGGCCTGGCGGCGGCGCTGGCGGTGCTGGCCCCCGGCGGACGGCTCGCCGTGATCAGCTTCCATTCGCTGGAAGACCGCATGGTCAAGCAGTTCATGCGCGCGCACGCGCAGCCGGATCCCGCCTGGGCACGCCTGCCGGTGGCGCCGCCGTTCGAGCCCGCGTTGCGCCTGGTGGGCAGGAAGCTGCGCGCCGGCGAGGCCGAGGTGGCCGCCAATCCGCGTGCGCGCTCGGCCATGCTGCGCGTCGCCGAACGGCTCGCGGTGCCGGTGCCCGGAGCCCGCGCGTGAGTTCCCTGCTGCGCAACCAGTGGTTCATCGCGGCCGTGCTGTGGTGCGCGGTGCTGGTGTCGGCCGCCGGCGCGGTTTATGTGCGTCACCGCGCGCGCGAACAGTTCGTCGAGCTCGAGCGCCTGAACCGCGAGCGTGACCAGCTGCAGGTGACCTGGGGCCAGCTGCAGCTGGAGCAGAGCGCATGGTCGTCGAATGCCTACGTGGAAAGCGTGGCCATCGCGCAGCTGAAGATGGCGCCTCCCGATCCGGCGGCGATCCGGGTGGTGATGCCATGACGCGCGGCGCGCGCAGCGATGCCGGCAGTTTCCGGCTGCGCGCCGGCTTCGCCTTCCTGCTGCTGCTGGGCGGCGCGGGCGGCCTGCTGGCGCGCGCCGTGGACCTGCAGCTGGTGAACCCGGATTTCTTCAAGAAGGAAGGCGACGCGCGTTTCGAACGCGAAGTGTCCACGGATGCCGGGCGCGGTTCCATCTTCGACCGCAACGGCGAGCCGCTGGCCGTCAGCACGCCGGTGGAATCGGCCTTCGCCGTGCCGCAGGAGCTGGCCGCGGTGCCGGCGGAACGCTGGAACGATCTGGCCCGCGCGCTGCACCGCGATCCCGCCGACTTCAGCCAGCGCCTCTCGCGCAGCCAGGACCGCAGCTTCCTGTGGCTGGCGCGCAAGCTGGCGCCGAAGGAAGCCCAGGCGGTGCGCGAGCTGGATATTCCGGGCGTGTATTTCCGGCAGGAATCGCAGCGCTATTACCCGCAGGCCGAGGTCACCGGCCACGTGCTGGGTGTCACCGACATCGACGACATGGGGCAGGAGGGTGTCGAACTGGCCTGGGATTCGCAGCTGGCCGGCGAGCCCGGCCGCAAACGCGTGATCCAGGACCGCCTGGGTCGCGTCGTGGAGGACGTGGAGAACATCCGCACCGCGCGGCCCGGCCGCGACGTGGTGCTGTCGCTGGATTCGCGCATCCAGTACGTGGCCTATCGCGAGCTCAAGCGCGCCATCGAGGCCAACCGCGCCTCGTCCGGTTCCATCGTGGTGATCGACGTGACCACCGGCGAGATCCTCGCCATGGTGGACCAGCCGGCGTTCAATCCGAACGACCGCGCGCAGCGCAAGCCCGAGAACTACAAGAACCTCGCGGCCACGGATTACCTGGAGCCGGGTTCGAGCATCAAGCCCTTCGTGGTGGCCGCGGCGCTGGAATCCGGCCGCTTCGACGCCACCAGCATGATCGACACCAGCCCGATCGACATCGGCGGGGAGCCGCTGGTCGACGAGCATCCGCTCGGCACCATCGGCCTCGCCACCGTGCTGGCCAAGTCCTCCAACGTGGGCATGGCGAAGATCGCCCTGGAGCTGGAGCCGCGGCAGATCTGGACCACGCTGTCGCAGTTCGGCTTCGGGCGCGTCACGGCGAGCCGCTTCCCGGGCGAATCCGCGGGCACGCTGTCGAATTATTCGGAATGGCGCAAGGTCGAGATCGCCTCGCTGTCGCGTGGCTACCATATCGGCGTCACGCCGCTGCAGCTGGCGCAGGCCTACGCGACCATTGGCGCGCTGGGCGTCGCGCGGCCCGTGTCGCTGGAATACGTGGACCACCCCGTGGCCGGCGAACGGGTGATCTCCGAGCACAACGCGCGCACGCTGGTCTCGCTGCTGGAAGGAGTGGTCAGGGAAGGCACCGGCACCAAGGCCGCGATTCCCGGCTATCGCGTGGCCGGCAAGACCGGCACCGCGAAGAAGGCCGACAACGGCTACTACGACGACCACTACATCGCCGTGTTCGGCGGCGTGGCGCCCGCGAGCAATCCGCGCCTGGCCGCCGTGGTGGTGATCAACGATCCGGCTGCGGGCCAGTACTACGGCGGTGACGTGTCCGCGCCGGTGTTCTCGGCCGTGGTCGGCGGCGCGCTGCGCCTGCTGGGCGTGGCACCGGACAATGCGGGTGGCGCGGCGCAGGATCCATCCACCGGCATCGCGACCATGGTGAGCCGGTGAGCGCCGTGCCGCTGTCACGCCTGCTCGCCGGCATCGCGCCGGTACCGCGCGACGTGCTGCTGCACGACCTGACGCTGGACAGCCGCCAGGTGCGCGCCGGCGGGGCCTTTCTTGCCTGTCGCGGCGCGCGCCACCATGGCCTGGAGTTCGCCGCAGAGGTGGCGCGGCGCGGTGCGGCCGCCATCCTGTGGGAGCCGGACGGCGTCGCGCAACCGCCGGCATTCGAGTCGGACATCGTGCTCGCTGCGGTGCCGGAACTGTCGCGGCGCGCCAGCGAACTCGCGGACCGCTTCTTCGACCTGCCGTCGCGCGAGCTGGCCGTGGTCGGCGTCACCGGCACCAATGGCAAGACCACCTGTGCGTGGCTGCTGGCGCAGGCGTTGACCGCGGCCGGCCAGCCCGCCGCCTACCTGGGCACGCTCGGCAGCGCCTTTGGCGGCGAGCTCGTGGCGGGCGAGATGACCACGCCCGACGCGGTCACCGTGCAGCGGCAACTCGCGGCCTTCCGCGGGCGTGGCGCGCGCCGCGTGGCGATGGAAGTCTCCTCGCATGGCCTCGTGCAGGCACGCGTGCAGGCGGTGCGCTTCGACGCCGCGGTGTTCACCAACCTGACGCGGGAGCACCTGGATTTCCACGGCGACATGGCGGCTTACGGCGCCGCTAAGGCCACGCTGTTCGAGCGCGGCGAGGTGCGCCTGCGGGTCTTCAATGTGGACGATGCATTCGGCGCGGAGCTGGCCGCGCGCTTCGGCGCCGCCGGGCGCATCGCCTGCAGCCGCAGCCGCAGCCGCGCGCCGGCCGCGCCGTATCTGCTCGCGCGCGATCCCGCGTACGGCACCGGCGGCACTTCGTTCCGGCTCGAGTCCAGTTTTGGCGGCGCGCAGGTCGCGACTTCACTGCTCGGCGAATTCAACGTGGACAACACGCTGGCGGTGCTGGCGGTGCTGCTGGGCAGCGGCATCGGGCTGGCCGAGGCGGCGGCGGCGATGCGGAACGTGCGCGCGCCGTCCGGACGCCTGGAGACTTTCACGCGCGATGGCGGTCCCACCGCGGTGGTGGACTATGCGCACACGCCCGATGCGCTCGACAAGGCGCTGCAGGTGCTGCGCCGCCACTGCACCGGACGGCTCACCGTGGTGTTCGGCTGCGGCGGCGAGCGCGACCGCGGCAAGCGGGCGGAAATGGGCGCGATCGCCGCGCGCCGCGCCGACCGCGTGGTGCTCACCGACGACAATCCGCGCGGCGAGGACGCAGAGCGCATCATCGCCGACATCGCGGCCGGCCTCGGGGCATGTCGGGCGGCGGTGATCCGCGAGCGGCGCGCGGCCATCAGGCATGCGCTTGCCGGCGCCGCCGCGGGCGACGTGGTGCTGGTGGCGGGCAAGGGGCACGAGCAGTACCAGATCACCGGCACCGAAAAGCGCTTCTTCAGCGACCAGCAGGTGGTGCGCGAAGCGCTGGAGCAACTGCAGAGGGGCGCTGCCGGCAGTGGCGGTGCCTCCGGGGGCGCGCCGCGATGAAGCGCACGCTGCGCGATTTCGCGGCGCTGTGCGGTGGGCGCTATGCGGGCACGGATCTCGCCTACACCGGCGTTGGCACCGACACACGCTCGCTGGCGCGCGGCGAGATCTACCTGGCGCTGCGCGGCCCTCGTTTCGATGGCAATGAATTCCTCGACGCCGCGGCCGCCGCGGGCGCGGTGGCCGCAGTCGTGGACCGGACGGCCGCTGCCGCGCCGCTGCCGCTGATCGAGGTCGAGGATGGCCAGGCGGCCCTCACGCGCGCCGCGGCGCTGTGGCGCGCGCGCTATCCGCATCCGCTGATCGGCGTGGGCGGCAGCAACGGCAAGACCACGGCCAAGGAGATGACCGCCGCCATCCTCGCGCGGCGCGGCCCCTGCCTCGCCACGCGCGGCAACCTCAACAACCACATCGGCGTGCCGCTGACGCTGCTGCGGCTGGATGCCGCGCATCGCGGCGCGGTGGTGGAGATCGCCACCAACCATCCCGGCGAAATCGCCGCGCTGATGCGCATCGCCCGCCCGGACGTGGCGCTGATCACCAATGCCGGCGCCGAGCACCTGGAAGGCTTCGGCGATCTCGACGGCGTGGCGCGTGAGGAAGGACAGATGGTGGCCGGACTGCAGCCTTCGGGCGTCGCGGTCATCAACGCGGATGATCCCTACGCGTCGCTGTGGCGCGGCATGACGCGCGCGCGCGCGTGGACCTTCGGCATCGAGCAGCCGGCGGATTTCCGCGCGACGGACATTGCCGGCGAGCTGGCCGACGAGGGCTTTCGCACCACGTGCACGCTGGTTGCGCCGCAGGGCCGTCGTGCGCTGCGGCTGAATACCGGCGGACACCACAACGTGCGCAATTCGCTGGCTGCAGCGGCCGCGGCGGTGGCGGCCGGCGCCAGCCTCGACGACGTGGCGGCGGGCCTGGCGGCGATGCAGCCGGTTGGCGGCCGCCTGCGGCCCGCACGCACGCTGCAGGGCGCGCGGCTGATCGATGATTCCTACAACGCGAATCCCAGTTCCATGAAGGCCGGCATCGACGTGCTGGCGCAACTGGCGGGCGAAACCTGGCTGGTGATGGGCGACATGGGCGAGCTCGGAGCCGCGGCGCGGGGCAGTCACGTGGAGATCGGCGGCTATGCGCGCGCCCACGGCGTGCGGCGGCTGTTCGCCACGGGCGAGCTGTCGAGGCTGGCGGTCGAGGCCTTCGGTCCCGGGGCGAGCTGGCATGCGGATACCGCCGCGCTGGCCGCGGCCGTGGCGTCCGAGCTGACGCCCGCCGTGACGCTGCTGGTGAAGGGTTCGCGTTTCAACCGCCTCGAGCGCGTGGTGGTGCGCCTGACCGGCGCCGGCACGGGAGAGCTGCACTGATGCTGTACTGGCTGGCACAGCATCTCGCGCATGCGCATTCGATCTTCAACGTCTTCTCCTACCTGACGCTGCGCACGCTGCTGGCGGTGAGCTCCGCGCTGCTGATCTCGCTGGTCATCGGCCCGCGCATGATCCGCTGGCTGTCGCGCTACCAGGTGGGCCAGCAGGTGCGCGACGACGGCCCGCAGACGCACCTGAAGAAGGCCGGCACCCCGACCATGGGCGGGGCGCTGATCATCATCGCCGTGCTGATCGCGACCCTGCTGTGGGCGGACCTGCGCAACCGGCTGGTATGGATCGCCGCGGGCGTGATGCTGGGCTGCGGGCTGGTCGGCTTCTACGACGACTACCTCAAGCTGGTGGTGCGGAACACGAAGGGACTGGCGCCCCGCTGGAAGTATTTCTGGCTGTCGGTGACCGGCCTCGGGGCGGCGCTGCTGCTGTGGTACACGGCGCGCACGCCGGCCGAAACCACCTTCTACGTGCCGCTGTTCAAGCACGTGGCGGTGCCGATGTGCATGGCGGCGTTTGTCGTGCTCGCCTACCTGATGATCGTCGGCATGAGCAACGCGGTGAATCTCACCGACGGGCTCGACGGGCTGGCCATCATGCCGGCCGCGATGGTGGCCACGGCGCTCGGCATCTTCGCGTGGGCCAGCGGCAATGCCATCTACGCGCCGTACCTGGGCATTCCGGAGGTGCCGGGCGCCGGCGAGATCGCCATTTTCTGCGGCGCCATGGCCGGCGCGGGCCTCGGCTTCCTGTGGTTCAACACCTATCCCGCGCAGGTGTTCATGGGCGACGTCGGCGCGCTGGCGCTGGGCGGCGCGCTGGGCGTGGTGGCGGTGATCGTGCGCCAGGAGCTGGTGGTGCTGCTGATGGGCGGCATCTTCGTGCTGGAGACTGCCTCGGTGATCCTGCAGGTGGCCTCCTTCAAGCTGCGCGGCAAGCGCATCTTCCGCATGGCGCCCATCCACCACCATTACGAACTGAAGGGCTGGGCGGAGCCCAAGGTGATCGTGCGTTTCTGGATCATCAGCCTGTTGCTGGTGCTGGCGGGGCTCGCGACCCTGAAGGTGCGCTGATGGCCAGGCGCGCGGTAGTGGCGGGCTTGGGCGGCACGGGTCAGTCGGTGATCCGCCACCTGGTCGCGCGCGGCTGGGAAGTCGCCGGCACAGATACGCGCGCCGAGCCGCCGGGCTTCGCCATGCTGCGCGCCGTCCATCCGGACATGCAGTTCTCGGTCGGCGGGCTCGACCTGCACCTGCTGATCGGTACCGACTGCGTGGTGGCCTCGCCCGGCCTGCCGCTCGCCGATCCGTTCTTCGCGGCGGCGCGCGCGCGCGGCATCGAGGTGATCGGCGACATCGAGCTGTTCGCGCGCAGCGGCGCGCGCCCGGTGGTGGGCATCACCGGCACCAATGGCAAGAGCACGGTGACCACGCTGGTGGCGCGCATGGCCGAGCGCGCGGGTGTGGTGGTGCGCGCCGGCGGCAACCTGGCGCCCCCGGCGCTGGATCTGCTGGAGGCCGGTCCGGCGAAGCTCTATGTGCTCGAGCTCTCCAGCTACCAGCTGGAGACGACGTTCTCGCTGGAGCTGGTGGCTGCCGCCGTGCTCAATGTCACGCCGGACCACCTGGACCGCTACGCGGACCTGGCCGCATATGCGGCTGCCAAGGCGCGCATCTTCGAGCGCTGCGCCGCGGCCGTGATCAACCTCGACGATCCCGTGGTCGCGGCGATGGCGCGCGACAAGAAGCGCCGGCTGACGTTTTCCATCGAGGCCGGCCCCGTCGCGGACTACTACCTTTCCGCCGAAATCACCGGCGAATGGCTGTGCTTCCGCGGCGAGCGCCTGATCGCCATGGACGAGATGCTGCTGGCCGGCCGCCACAACGCCGCCAACGCGCTGGCGGCGCTGGCGCTGGGCGACGCGCTGGGGCTGGATCGCGTCGCGATGCTGACCGCGCTCGCCGAGTTCCCCGGGCTGCCGCACCGCGCCGCCTTCGTACGCGAGCTGGCTGGCGTGAGCTACTACAACGATTCCAAGGGCACCAACGTCGGCGCGACGCTGGCGGCGGTGGCGGGCTTTGCCGGCCCGCTGCTGCTGATCGCGGGCGGTGACGGCAAGGGCCAGGATTTCACGCCGCTCGCCGCCGCGCTGGCCGGCAGGACCCGGCTGGTGCTGCTGATCGGCCGCGACGCGTCGCGCATCGAGGCGGCGCTGGGCGGACAGCTGCCGACGCTGCGCTGTGCGAGCCTGGAAGACGCGGTGATCGCCGCCGCGCACGCCGCGCAGCCCGGCGACACCGTGCTGCTGTCGCCGGCCTGCGCCAGCCTCGACATGTTCCGCGACTACGCGCACCGCGGCGAGGTGTTCGCCGCCGCGGTCGGCAGGCTGGCCGCATGAGCCGGGCTGCCGCCGCAGCCGGGATCCGCAGACCGGGCCTGATGCTCGACCCGGTGCTGCTGGTCATCCTGCTGTCGATCCTGCTGCTCGGACTGGTGATGGTTACTTCCGCGTCGATCTCGATCGCCGCCCAGCATGGCGACCCGTTCAGCTACGTGAAGAGCCAGCTGCTGCTGGCGGCCGGCGGCATGGCGCTGGCGCTGCTGCTCGCCGCGGTGCCGACCGAGCTGTACGAGAAGCACGCGAATCTGCTGCTGATTGCCGCGGCGCTGCTGCTGATTGCCGTGCTGGTTCCCGGCGTCGGTCACGTGGTGAAGGGCAGCCGCCGCTGGCTGCGACTGGGCGTGTTCAACCTGCAGGCCTCGGAGGTTGCGCGCGTGCTGGTGCTGTGCTGGGTCGCCGCGTATTCGGTGCGGCGGGGCGAGGCGCTGCGCACCACCTTCGGCGGGCTGGCGCGGCCACTGCTGGTGGTCGGCGCGTGCTGCGTGTTGCTGCATTTCGAGCCGGATTTCGGCGCCGAGAGCGTGCTGTTTGCCACGGCCTTCGGCGTGTTGTTCCTCGCCGGGGCGCGTCTGCGCTGGGTGCTGCTGTGCGTGCTCGGCGCCGCCTGCATTTTCGGGTTGCTGATGATCGCGGCCCCTTACCGCTTGCGGCGCATCACTTCTTTCCTGGACCCCTGGGGGCATGCCTACGACAGCGGCTTCCAGCTCACGCAGTCGCTGATCGCCATCGGCCGCGGCCAGTGGTTCGGCGTAGGCCTGGGCGAGAGCGTGCAGAAGCTGTTCTACCTGCCCGAGGCGCACACCGATTTCCTGTTCGCGGTGCTGGCGGAGGAGCTTGGGCTGGTGGGCGTGATCGCGACGCTCACGCTGTTCCTGCTGCTGGTGTGGCGCGTATTGCACATCGCGCGGCTGGCGGCGAACGCGGGCCTCGCCTTCCAGGCGGCGCTGGCCGCGTCCTTCGGGCTGTGGGTCGGCATCCAGGCGCTGATCAACATCGGCGTGAACATGGGCGTGCTGCCCACCAAGGGCCTGACGCTGCCGCTGATGAGCTACGGGCGCAGCAGCCTGCTGGTGACGCTGGCATGGCTCGGCCTGGTGCTGCGCGTCTACCACGAGGCGATGACGCGCACGCGCGGCGCGGCGAGCGCCGGTTCGCGGCGCGCTTCATCCGCGCCGGTCGCGGAGGCCGTCGCATGAGCACGGCGCCGGTGATGATCATGGCGGGCGGCACCGGCGGGCACGTGTTTCCCGCGCTGGCGCTGGCGCGCCTGCTGCGCCAGCGCCGGCGCGAGGTGATCTGGCTGGGCACCCGCCGTGGCATCGAGGCGCGCGTGGTGCCGGCCGACGGCTTTCCGGTGGAATGGCTGGCCGTCGGCGGGCTGCGCGGCAAGGGCGTGCTGACCCTGCTGGCCGCGCCGTTCAACCTGCTGCGCGCGCTGTGGCAGGCGCTGGCGATCATGTGGCGGCACCAGCCCGCGGTGGTCGTCGGGCTCGGCGGCTTCGTCACCGGTCCGGGGGGACTGGCCGCGTGGCTGCTGCGCCGGCCGCTGGTGATCCACGAGCAGAATGCCGTCGCGGGGTTCACCAACCGCTGCCTCGCGCATCTGGCGCGCAGCGTGCTCACGGCGTTTCCCGCGGCCTTCGCCGGCCGGCCACGTGTGCGCATGATCGGCAATCCGGTGCGCGCCGACATCGCCGCGCTGCCGGCGCCGGTGCAGCGCTTCGCCGGCCGTGACGGGCCGCTGCACCTGCTGGTGATCGGCGGCAGCCTCGGCGCGCGGCGGCTCAACGAAGTGGTGCCGCAGGCGCTGGCGCTGCTGGCGACGCAGGCGCGGGCGCCGCGCTTCGCGGTGCGCCACCAGGCGGGCGAGAAGCTGATCGACGCGGCGCGCGCGGCCTATGCGGCGGCGGGCGCCAGCGGTGCAGTGACGCCATTCATCGCCGACATGGCCGAGGCGCTCGGCTGGGCGGATCTGGTCGTCTGCCGCGCGGGCGCGCTGACCATCGCGGAACTCGCGGCGGCCGGTGTCGGCGCGGTGCTGGTGCCTTTTCCGCACGCCGTGGACGACCACCAGACCGTCAATGCGCAATACCTGGTCGCGGCCGGTGCCGCGCGCTGCCTGAATGACGGCGTGCTCACGCCGCAACTGCTGGCAGGCACGCTGACCGAACTGTGCGCCGGCGGACGCGACGGCCTGCTGCGGCTGGCAGAAGCCGCGCGCCATGTTGCGCGTCCCGCCGCCGCCCAGGATCTGCTGGCCGCCGTGCTGGCTGCGGAGTCCGCATGAGCATCGCCGACTCCGCCATGGGTCGCCGCCGCACCGATGGCATGCGCCGCATCCACCGCGTGCACTTCGTCGGCATCGGCGGCAGCGGCATGGGCGGCATCGCCGAGGTGCTGCTGAACCTGGGCTACCAGGTGCAAGGCTCGGACCTGCGGGCCAACGGCGTCACGCGGCGCCTCGAGCGGCTGGGCGCGCGCGTGGCGCTGGGCCACGACGCCGGCAACGTCGCTGGCTGCGACGTGGTGGTGGTGTCCACGGCGATCCAGCGCGACAACCCGGAAGTGGCCGCGGCGCTGGCGGCGCGCATCCCGGTGGTGCCGCGCGCGGAGATGCTGGGTGAGCTGATGCGCTTCCGCTACGCGATCGCGGTGGCCGGCACGCACGGCAAGACCACCACCACCAGCCTGGTGGCCAGCGTGCTGGCCGAGGGCGGCGAGGATCCGACCTTCGTGATCGGTGGGCTGCTGAAGAGCGCCGGCAGCAATGCACGCCTCGGCGCCGGCCGCCTGCTGGTGGCCGAGGCCGACGAGAGCGACGCCTCCTTCCTGCACCTGCAGCCGATGCTGGCCGTGGTCACCAACATCGACAACGACCACCTGGGCACGCACGGCGGGGATTTCCAGAAACTGCGCCAGAGTTTTCTCGCCTTCCTGCACAACCTGCCTTTCTACGGCCTCGCGGTGCTGTGCGCGGATGATCCCGAACTGGCGAAGCTGCTGCCGCAGGTGGCCCGTCCCGTGCTGACCTACGGCATGGGCGAGAACGCCGACCTGCGCGCGGTGGACATCCGTCGCGATGGCGCGCGCACGCATTTCCGTGCCCTGCGCAAGGGTGGGGAAGCGCTCGAGGTGACGGTGAATCTCGCGGGCCTGCACAACGTGCTGAACTCGCTGGCCGCGATCGCGGTGGCCACCGACGTGGGCATTGCCGATGCGGCGATCCACAAGGCGCTGGCCGGTTTCCAGGGAATCGACCGCCGCATGCAGGTGGTCGGCGAACTCGCGCTGCCGGGCGGCGAGGTCGTGGTGGTCGACGACTATGGCCATCATCCGACCGAGATCGCCGCGACGCTGGATGCGCTGCGCCAGGCCTGGGCCGGGCGCCGCATCGTGCTGGTGTTCCAGCCCCATCGCTACACGCGCACGCGCGACCTGCTGGATGACTTTGCGCGCGTGCTGGCCACCGCCGACACATTGCTGGTCACCGAGGTTTACGCGGCCGGCGAGGCGCCCATCGACGGCGCCGACGGCCGCGCCATCTGCCGCGCGGTGCGCGGACGCGGCAAGGTGGAGCCGGTGTTCGTGCCGGCCGTGGAGGAGATCCCCGCGGCGCTGGCCGGGCTGGTGAAGGCCGGCGACGTGATCGCGATGATGGGCGCGGGCAGCATCAGCGCGGCGGCGCACGAACTGGCGCCGCGCCTGGCGGCGCTGCAGGCGGGGGAGGGCGCATGAGCTTTGCCGTGCCCGCCGAGTTCGCCACCCGCGTGCGCCGCGCCGAGCCGCTGGCGCGCCACACCTCCTGGCACGTGGGCGGCCCGGCGGACATCTTCTTCATGCCGCGCGACCGCGCCGATCTCATCGCCTTCCTGAAGACGCTGCCGGCGGGCGTGCCGCTGCTGTGGCTCGGGCTGGGCAGCAACCTGCTGGTGCGCGACGGTGGCGTGCGCGGCGTGGTGATCGCCACGCGCGAGGCGCTCACCGCGCTCGAGCGGCGCGGCGAGCGCGGCGCGTATGCCGAAGCCGGCGTGCCCTGCGCGAAGCTCGCGCGTGCCTGTGCGCGCTGGGACCTCGGGCCGGCGGAATTCTTCAGCGGCATCCCGGGCACGGTGGGTGGCGCGCTGGCCATGAACGCCGGCGCCTTCCACGGCGAGACCTGGCGGCAGGTGAGCTCGGTGGAGACGGTCGACCGGTGCGGCGCGGTGCGGCAGCGCGGCGCGCAGGAATACCGCACCGGCTACCGGCACGTGGAAGCGCCGGCGGACGGCGAGTGGTTCCTCGCCGCCACCTTCCACTTCGAAGCCGGTTCCTCGGAGGAGGCCACGCGCGCGCTGCTGGAACGGCGCCGCCAGACCCAGCCCATCGGCGAGTGGAGCTGCGGCTCGGTGTTCACCAATCCGCCCGGCGACCACGCCGCGCGCCTGATCGAAAGCGCCGGGCTCAAGGGCCTGCGCAACGGCGGCGCGGTGGTGTCGACCCGGCACGCCAATTTCATCATCAACGAGGGCACGGCCAGTGCGCGCGACATCGAGACACTGATCGAAACCGTGCAGCGCGAAGTCGAGCGCCGCCACGGCCGCCGGCTGGTGCCCGAATGTCGCATCGTGGGTGAGGCGGCATGAAGCTTTCGCACGACCGCAACCGGCTGCGCCGCATCACCGATCCGCGGCAGTTCGGCAAGGTCGCCGTGCTGTACGGCGGCTCCTCCACCGAGCGCGAGATCTCGCTGGTGTCCGGCAGCGCGGTACTCGCCGCGCTGCTGCGCCGTGGCATCGATGCCACCGGCATCGATCCGCGCGATGCATCACTGGCGCAGTTGCCGGCGCAAGGTTACGCGCGCGCCTTCATCGCATTGCACGGGCCCGGCGGCGAGGACGGCACCGTGCAGGGCCTGCTGGAAATGACCGGCCTGCCCTACACCGGCAGCGGCGTGCTGGGCTCGGCGCTGGGCATGGACAAGCTGCGCACCAAGCGCCTGGCCGCGGCACTGGGAGTGGCCACTGCCGACTCCTTCGTGCTGCGCTCCGTGGGCGACTGCGCGCCGGCGCTGGAACGCCTCGGCCTGCCGCTGATCGTG
>DATJXQ010000021.1:0-10032 GCA_035500015.1 Steroidobacteraceae bacterium | reverse complement strand
CTGGGGCATGTCGAGGCGCGCGTAGCGGCCCACCTCGGCCAGGTCGCGACACACCAGGGTGAAATGATGGTGCCGGTCCGCGCCGCGGATGCGCCGCACCCGCTCGAGCGCATCCTTGTCGCCGATATGGCAGCCCAGCGCATAGCAGGAGTCGGTCGGATAGGCGATGACGCCGCCGTCCCGCACGATGGCAGCGGCCTTGCGGATCAGGCGCAGCTGCGGATCCCGTGGATGCAATTCGAGGTATTCGGCCACTCCGCTATGATACGGGCCATGCAGATGCTGCTCGAATTCCTGCCGCTCGCGGCCTTCTTCCTCGCCTACAGGTTCGCCGGCGGAATCTATCCGGCCACCGCCACGCTGATGGCGGCCATGGTGCTGTCGCTGGCGGTGCTGTGGGCGCGCAGGCGCCGCCCGCCGGCCATGTTCACCCTCAGCACGGTGCTGGTGCTGGCGTTCGGCACGCTCACGCTGCTGCTGCGCGACGCGCGCTTCATCCAGTGGAAGCCCAGCATCTTCCTGTGGCTGCTGGCGCTGGCCTTCCTCGGCAGCGTGTTCATGGGCCGCGAGACGCTGGCGCAGCGGGTGCTGCAGCCGGCGCTGGGCAAAGCCCGGCTGCAGCGCAGCGACTGGCTCAAGCTGAACACGGCCTGGGTACTCTACGGCCTGGTGACGGGCGCGGCCAATCTGCTGGTGGCCTACCACGCCTCCGAGTCCGCCTGGGTCAGCATGAAGCTGTGGGGCCTGACCGGCTCGATGTTCCTGTTCCTCCTCGGCCAGGTGCTGTGGCTGCAGCTGACCGGCAGACTCAGGGAGTGAACCCGGTCGCCGCGGAGCTGGAAAGCCTGCTGCGCGGGGCCCTGTCGCCCTCCCGGCTGGTGGTGCGCGACGACAGCGCAGCGCATGCCGGCCACGCCGGCGCACGCGAGGGCGGCCATTTCGCAGTCTGGATCGTCTGCGCCAGGTTTGCCGGCCTGCCGCCGCGCGAACGACACCGCCTCGTGTATGCTGCCGCGGCGCCGCTGCTGCCCGGCCGCATCCATGCCCTGCAGATCAGCGCACTGACACCGGAAGAAACAGGAGAGTCCCGATGATCCGCCTCCAGATGCTGCTCGCCGCCATGGCTGCCGCAGTCCTCGCTGCCTGCGCGCCGCAGAAGACCGGCACCGACGCCGGCGCCGGCAGTGTCGCCACTGTCGATGGCAAGGCCATCAGCCGCAACACCTTCGAGCAGTACGCCAAGGGCGTGGCCAGCAAGCCGGCCGCGGACCTCACCGCCCAGGAGCGCAACACGCTGCTCGACAACCTGGTGCGCGCCCAGGTGGTCGCAGAAGACGCCGAACGCAATGGCGTCGCCGCCAAGGATGAAACCCGCGCAGCGCTGGACCTGTCGCGGTTCCAGATCCTGCAGCAGGCCGATTCGCAGGCCTACCTGAAAGACCGCCAGCCCTCCGACGAGGAGCTGCATGCCGAGTACGACCTGCAGGTGGCGCAGCTGGACAAGGTGCAGTACAAGATCAGCCACATCCAGGTCGCCACCGAGGACGCCGCGAAGAAGCTCATCGCGCAGCTGAAGGCCGGCGGGAATTTCGCGCAGCTGGCCAAGAGCCAGTCCCAGGATGCCAACAGCCGCGACAAGGGCGGCGAGCTGAACTGGTCGGGCCCGAGCAGCATGCCGGCACCATTCGCCGCGGCCGTGCAGAAGCTGAAGAAGGGAGAAACCGCGGACACGCCGGTGAAGACCGAATACGGGTACCACGTGGTCCGCCTGCTGGACACGCGCGACGCCGCCCCGCCCGCCTTCGACGCGGTGAAGGATCGGCTGGTGCAGATCGTCGAGCAGAAGAAGTTCAAGGCCTACGTGGACAGCCTGGTGGCCAAGGCGAAGGTCAGCAAATCCCTCTGAAGGCTCAGCAAGGCCGGATGCGGTCACCCACCGACCAGCCCCAATGCTCCGCCGCGCCCGCACACAGCTGCCATACCTGCCGGGCGCGACGCTCGCGCACGATGCGGCACGGCCGCAGCGCGCGCTCGATGCGCAGGATCTGCCCGCCCGCGTCGCAGAACAGCACGTCGATCGGATAATGCAGGCCGATGGTATGGGCGGCACGCCTGCCGGGAAGCAACCACGCGCTGTCCTGGGCCGGGCGGCGGCGCAGCAGCAACCCGCGGCTGCACTCGGCCCGGCTTTCGCACACGTGCACCTGCAGGCCGCGCAGGCGGTGCCGGTTGTGTTCGACGCGGAAGACTATCATCTGGCCGGTGCCTCCTCGTACCGATTCCAGCAGTTGCGGCATGCGCATTGAGTCTGCTTAAGTGTTGCGAATCGCGAGAAATCCGCGGGATCGGGCGATGAAACCGGTATCTGCGACCCAGCCCGCATACCTGCGTGCCCTCGCGGCCGTGCTGCTGGCCGCGCTGCCGGTGCAAGTGCCCGCCGCCACCGCCGGGGACGCCGGCACCGACCGCATCATCGTCAAATGGCGCGACAGCCCTGCCGGAGTGCCCGACGCCGCGCAGATGCGCGACCTCGCGCAGCACCTCGGCAATCCATTCGCGAGCGGCCGCAACCTGGGCCGGCGGATGTCGGTGCTGCGGCTGGCGCCGTCGCGCCGTGACCGGCTGCCGGAGACGCTGGCGGCGCTGCGCGCGGATCCGGCGGTGGAATCCGCCGCACCGGACCGGCGCGTCCGCGCGCTGGCGTATGTGCCCGACGATCCGTTTTTCTCCGCGACCTTCCCGTACGGCGGAGCCACCTATGAAACCCAGTGGTACCTGAAAAGTGCGCAGCCGGCCGCCATACGGGCCGACGCCGCCTGGGACATCACGCATGGCGACAACAGCCCCGCGGATTCGCCGGTGGTGGTCGCCGTGGTGGACAGCGGCATACGGCCCGATCATCCGGATCTGGCCGGCAAGCTGCTGCCGGGTTTCGATTTCGTGTCGGACACCGACATGGCCAACGACGGGGATGGCTGGGACGCCGACCCTACCGACCCCGGGGATTTCATCTCCGCGGACGACCTGCAGAAAAGCACCTTCCGGAACCGGCAATGCGGCGGCGGCACCGACTACGACCAGCCCCTGCCCAGCACCTGGCATGGCACGCGCGTGGCCGGGCTGATCGGCGCGGCCACCGACAACGGCATCGGCATGGCCGGCGCGGGCTTCAATGTGCGCATCGTGCCGGTGCGCGTACTGGGCAAATGCGGCGGTTACGAATCCGACGTCATCGCCGGCATGTACTGGGCGGCCGGTTTCTTCGATGCGGGCAGCGGCCGGCCCATACCCGCGCCACTGCTCACGGATCCGGGGGCGCTGAAGGACCATCGCAACCTGCATCCGGCGCAGGTCATCAACCTCAGTCTCGGCGCCGCGCAAACCTGCGACCCGTATTACTCGGTCGCGGTGCAGGACATCACCGCAGCCGGCGTGCTGGTGGTGGCCGCTGCCGGCAATGACGGCGCGGCGGTCGACGAACCGGCCAACTGCCCCGGTGCGCTGGCGGTGGCGGGCCTGCGCCAGGCCGGCACCAAGGTGGGCTACAGCAATCTCGGCCCCGAGATCGGCATCGCCGCACCCGCGGGCAACTGCCCGCCGACCGACCCACAGGACCAGAACCCGCCCTGCCTGTTCGCGTTGAACACGCTCACCAATCTCGGCGCCCAGAATCCCGGAGCGGATGACTATTCCACGCCCCTGGTGCAGCCCTCCTACGGCACCAGCTTCTCATCGCCGCTGGCCGCGGCCACCGCAGGCCTGATGAAGGCTGCCAATCCGGCGCTGACACCGGCACTGCTGATCGCGCGCATCCGCGCCGCCGCGCGGCCGTTCCCCGCCACCGACGATCTGGGCACCACCCAGGCCTGCGTATTGCCCGCGGCGAATCCCGCGCAGGCCACGGCCTGTGTCTGCAACACGCAGGTCTGCGGCGCCGGCATGCTGGACGCCGGCGGCGCCGTGCAGGCGGCGCTGCGTCCGGCTGTGACGGTGAGTGTCAGCCGCAATGGCCGCAGTTACCTGCTCGATGGCAGCACCAGCGCCGCCGCGGCGGTGGACGGCCGCGCCATCGCCAGCTACGCGTGGAGCGTGGTGGATGTAACCGGCGGTGCGACGGTGCCGGCAATCTCCGGCGCGGACCAGGCTATCGCCTCCATCCCGGTGCCGGCGCAGGGCAGCGTGACCCTGCAGCTGGCGGTCACCGACAATGCCGGCGCCAGCGACAGCGCGCGCGTCACCGCCACCGCCGACTCCGCCAGCTCGGATTCCACGCCGCCACAGCAGCGGGTACAGCATGGTGGCGGCGGTCCGGATATCCGATTGCTCGCCCTGCTGTGCCTGCTGCTGGCCGCGCGCCTGGCACGGCGCCTGTTTCCGGTCATACCGCACTAGAGGTCATTCATGGATTTTCTGCAGGCCCTGATCCTTGGACTGGTGGAAGGCATCACCGAATACCTGCCGGTCAGCTCGACCGGACATCTGCTGATCGCGCAGCGCCTGCTGCATATTCCTGCGGGTGAAGCCGCCGACGCCTATGTCATCGTGATCCAGTCGGGCGCGATTCTCGCCGTTCTCGGCCTGTATCGCGGGCGCGTGGGACAGATGCTCAACGGCATCACGGGACGCGATGCCGCGGGACTGAAGCTGGCGATCAACATCCTCGTCGCCTTCCTGCCGGCCGCGCTGCTGGGGGTGTTGCTGGACAAGCGCATCAAGCAGCACCTGTTTGGCGTTGAACCGGTGATCGCGGCCTGGGTGGTCGGTGGGGCGCTGATCCTGGCGCTGACGCCATGGCTGCGGCGCCACCGCACGGGCGCCGACCTCACGCAGCTCACCTGGAAGACCGCAATCCTGATCGGCCTCGCGCAAAGCCTCGCACTATGGCCGGGCACCAGCCGGAGTCTGGTCACGATTCTCGGGGGCCTGGCAGTCGGATTGTCCCTGGCCGCCGCAGTGGAATTCGCCTTCCTGCTCGGCCTGCTGACACTGACGGCCGCGACCGTGTTCACGCTGCTGAAGAGCGGCGCCGGCATGCTCGCGGCTTACGGCTGGGTCGCACTGCTCACGGGCTTCGTGGCCGCGTGGATCGCAGCGGCACTGGCCGTGAAGTGGATGGTGGCCTGGCTCAATCGCCATGGCCTCGGCCTGTTCGCCTGGTGGCGCTTCGCGGCGGCGGGCCTTGCAGCGTGGCTGCTGCTCTGACGTTGCCAGGTTGCTTTACGACTCGGTGATGAACTTGGTGACGAGGCAGGCCTCGAGGCCCTCGATGCCTTCCTCGGAGCCGTGCCCGCTTTCCTTCACGCCGCCAAATGGCGCCTCGGGCATGGCGATGGTGAAGCTGTTGATGCCCAGCATGCCGGCTTCGACCTGCTCGCCGAGCAGGTTCACGCGCCGCGCGTTGTTGGTAAAGGCGTAGGCCGCAAGTCCATAGGGCAGGCGGTTGGCTGCTGCGACGGCCTCGTCGAACTCGCGGAACGGCCGCAGCACCGCCACGGGACCGAAGGGCTCCTCGTTCATGATGCGCGTGGTCTCGGGCACGTCCGCCAGCACTGTCGGTGCATGGAAGTAACCCGCTCCTTCGATGGCATGACCGCCGGCCAGCACGCGGGCGCCGCCCCGCACCGCATCCTCGATCAGCCCCGCCACCGCCGGTCGCCGCCGCGCATGCGCCAGCGGCCCCATGCGCACGCCTTCCTCGAGGCCATTGCCCACGCGGAATTTCTGCGCGCGTCCGGCAAAGCCGGCAGCGAAGCGCCCATACACGGCCTCGTGCACATAGAAGCGCGTGGGCGACACGCAGACCTGGCCGGCATTGCGGAACTTGGCCGGCACTGCCATGTCGAGCACGGCGTCCACGTCCACGTCGTCGAACACCAGCACCGGCGCGTGGCCGCCCAGCTCCATGGTCGTGCGCTTCATGCCGGCCGCAGCCAGTTGGGTGAGTTCCTTGCCCACCGGGATCGAACCGGTGAAATGCACGGCGCGGATGACGGGCGAGGCAATCAGCTGCCGCGAGACCTCGGCCGGCACGCCGAACACCACCTGCACCGCGCCCGGCGGCACGCCGGCGTCCAGCAGCGCCTGCGCCACGGCCAGCGCGCTGGCCGGGGATTCCTCCGCCGGCTTCAGGATGACGCTGCAGCCGGCGCCCAGCGGCGCGCCCAGCTTGCGCGCCGGATTGCCGAGCGGAAAATTCCACGGCGCGAAGCCGGCAACCGGTCCCACCGGTTCCTTCACCACCGTCATGCGCATGCCGGGCACGCGCTGCGGCAGCACGCGGCCATAGGCCCGGCGGCCCTCCTCGGCGTACCAGTCGAAGATCTCCGCGGCATGGCCGAGCTCGATGCGCGTTTCCGGCAGCGTCTTGCCCATCTCCAGCGTGGCCAGCCGCGCCAGCGCCTCGCTGCGCTCGCGCAGCAGGTCGGCGGCCTTGTGCAGGATCTTGCCGCGCGCCTGCGGACCGAGCGCACGCCATACCGGCCAGGCCTTGCGCGTCGCCTCGAGCGCGCGTTCGAGGTCCGCGAAACTGGCCAGCGGCAGCTCGCCGAGGGTTTCGCCGGTAGCCGGGTTCACTACTGGAATCGTGCGCCGGCCGGCCGCGCCGAGCCGCTCGCCATCGACCAGCAGGTAGAGGTCGGAGTAGGACATCGCCTGTGTTTAAATACCGGCCTTTCCGGCACGGCCCGAAGAAATGAGTGCGTCAATGATAAGGAATCCTGGATACCAGCGCATCGCCACCGAGGAGGCTTTCCTTACACGCGAGGTGTTCGCGGGTTTCCAGCGACGGGTGAACGATCCCGGCTTCGACGATCCGGGCTTCCGGAGCCTGTGGGGATTTTATGGCAGCAGCCCGAGCGCGCGGGCGCAGTCCATCCTGAAGCGGCTGCTGGACCTGGGGCCGGAACGCATCGCCGACATGGATGCGGCCGGCATCGACCACCAGGTGCTGGCGCTGACGGCGCCGGGCGTGCAGGTGTTCGATCCGGCCGAGGCGAGCGCGCTCGCCATCGACGCGAACGACCAGCTGGCAGCGGCCTGCAGCAAGTATCCCGCGCGCTATTCCGGCATGGCGGCGGTGGCCCCGCACGACCCGGCCGGTGCCGTGAAGGAAATGGAGCGCGCGGTGCGCAAGCTCGGCTTCAGCGCGGTGGTGATCAATTCGCACATCATGGGCCACTTCCTCGATGAACCGCAGTTCCTGCCGGTGCTGGAAGCGGCCGAGGCGCTGGATGTGCCCATCTACCTGCACCCGCAGGGCCCGCCGCCGGCGATGATCAAGCCTTACCTGGATGCCGGGCTCGACGGGGCGGTGCTCGGCTTCGGCGCGGAAACCGGCCTGCACATGCTGCGCATCATCGTGGGCGGGGTGTTCGACCGCTTCCCGAAACTGCAATTCATCATCGGCCACACCGGCGAGGCGCTGCCCTTCTGGCTGTACCGCATGGACTACATGCACGGCAACACGGTGCGCTCGAAGCGCTATCCCTTCATGAAGGAACTGCGGCATCCGGTCAGCCACTACATGAAGCACAACGTGTTCGTCACCAGCAGCGGCGTGGCGTGGCAGCCGGCCATCCAGTTCTGCCAGCAGGTGCTAGGCGTGGAACGCGTGCTGTATGCGATGGATTACCCCTACCAGTACGCACCCGGGGAAGTGGCCACCTGCGACGCGATGAGCATTCCCGACGCCGACAAGCGGGCCTTCTTCGAGGGCAATGCGCGGCGCGTATTCAAGCTGAAGTTCTGAAGGAGACCTCGATGAGCAAGCATGTCTGCGTGCGCGCGATTCCGCGGCCTGCGCCCGAAGTCAGCAAGGCATTGGCGGGGCACGGCGTGGCTACCGTGCACGAGGCCCAGGGCCGCACCGGCCTGCTGGCGCCCTACATGCGGCCCATCTATGCGGGCAAATCCATCGCGGGACCGGCGGTGACGGTCTCGGCGCCACCGGGCGACAACTGGATGATCCACGTGGCGGTGGAAGTGTGCCAGCCGGGCGACGTACTGGTGGTGGCGCCCACCTCGCCATGCAGCGACGGCTACTTCGGCGACCTGCTCGCCACCTCGCTGCAGGCGCGCGGCGTGCAGGCGCTCATCATCGATGCCGGCGTCCGGGACGTGGCCACGCTCAAGCAGATGGACTTTCCGGTGTGGAGCAAGTGCGTTTACGCGCAGGGTACCATCAAGGCCAGCCTCGGCTCGGTCAACGTGCCGGTGATCTGCGCCGCGCAGGCCATCAATCCCGGCGACGTCGTCGTCGCCGACGACGATGGAGTGTGCGTGGTGCGCAACGCCGCAGCGCCGCAGGTGGCTGAGGCAGCCGCGAAGCGTGTTGCGATGGAAGAGGAAAAGCGCCGGCGCCTCGCGGCCGGCGAGCTCGGCATGGACATCTACAAGTTCCGCGAGAGGCTCGCGGAACTCGGGCTGAAGTATCTCTGAAGCCGCGGCGCAGCAGCGCGCCGCGGGTGCCGGCGCGGCGCCGTCAGCCGACCGCGGCTACCTCCATGTACGCCGGAAAGGGCGGAGTGCTGTAGTACTTGGCGGCTTCCGGAGCCACCTGCTTGGCCGCATCGGTGGCAGAGGTCATGTCGAAGGTAGCATCGTCGGCGATGTACAGATGCGCGGCGCCGAGGAACAGCGGATCCTTGCCGCCCTGTCCCTGGGCTCCCTTGGTGATCTCGATGCGCTTGATGGCCGTCGACCCGTACACCTGGTACACCTTGGCGAGATAGCCGTCGATATATCCCTGTGCATCCCAGGTGGCGCCTTCCTTGACCGGGAAGTATTCCGAGATGCAGTCGGTCTTCATGGCCACGGCCTCGCGTCCGGCGCCGAGCGCGCCAATGACGCGGTCGAACTGCACCATCGGCGCGCTGTTGGTGACAGTGGCGATGTCGGCCGATATGTCCTTCGAGTGAGCATTCGCCTCGGCAACGAACTTGGAGACGTCGCGGATCCAGATACTGACGGCGGCCAGCAGCGGCGGAGTGGGCGGCGGCGGCGCACCGTCGGCCAGCGCCGGCGGCGGCGAGGGTGCGCGCAATTCCACGCGCTCCAGCGCTCCGGAATACGTCGACTTCAGCAACGGCAAGTGGTGATCACGGAACCGGTCCGCGTCGAACTTCAGGCCATCGCCGGAAGGGTAAAGCATGACCAGGCAGATGGTGGAACCGGTCGGAGTCGTGGCGGGCTTGGCCGCCGGCGGGGCCGCCTGGCTGGCAGCCGGCTCGGCGGCGGTCGCGTACCGCGAGAGCGCCCCCGCCAGCGAGCCAAAAGCCACCGACTGGCCGAAGCCGCGCAGTGCGGCGCGTCTGGAAATTCCCTTCGTCATCGTCATCTCCTTGCGTTGTCGGGCTTCAGCCGACCGCCGTTATGCGCATGTCACTGAATAGCGGAGTAATCGTCGTGAACTTCTTTATGTCATCGATCATGTCGTTCATGCCCTGCTTCATCGCGTCGTCGTAGGCACCACGATCGCGAATGTACAGATTCGTCGTGGCCACATAGGTGGCCTTCGCGGAACCCTGGTCCTGGCCGAAGGTTCCCTCTACACGGCGCAGCGCCTGCGCACCGAAGATCGAGTACAGCTTGGCCACGTGGTTCGCCTTGAAATAGTCCTTGTCGAGCGTCTTGCCCTCCTGCACCGGGAAGAAGGTCATGAAGACCTGCTGCCCGCTCTTCACCTCCGGCAGCGGATCGCCGGCGCTGGCCACCAGCAGGTCGACCTGCGAAACCCGCGGGCCCTTGGCCGTGGCGTCCAGGTCCCGGTTGATTTCAGCCGAGCCAGCCTGCAGAGCCTGGCTGAAGGCCCGCACGTCCTTGATCCAGACGTGCCCGGTGGCGATTACCGGGGACGGCGGCATGCCGGGGGCTGAGGCCTGGGTGGTGCGCAACTCGATGCGTTCCACGCTGTCGCCATAGATCTTGCGCAGCAGCGGCAGGTGCTTGGACGCGTAGCGGTCTGCGTCGATCCTGGACTTGGCGGTATTCTGGAACACCATGGTCAGGCACAGCGACGGCGCGGCGGCGGGCTGC
>DATJXQ010000020.1:0-2504 GCA_035500015.1 Steroidobacteraceae bacterium | reverse complement strand
CACCCAGTCCCTGGTTGTAGCCGATGTAGCGGGCCAGATCCGCGGGCGTGGCCAGCTGCGCGATGCGCGCCAACTCGTCGTTCAGCGGTGCGAGACCCGCCGCTTCGACCCGCTCGGTGTCCATGAAGCTGCGGTACAGATCGGCAAGCTTGCGCTCCTCGCTGCCGGGCGGGGCCGAACTGCGGCCAAGCTCATCGAGCAGTTCGTGCACGTCCACCTGCGCCTGGTCGTCGAGCTTGCTGAAGGCGCCGTAGCTGGACTGGTCGGCGGGAATCTCGGTGCGGCGCTCCCAGCCACCGGCGGTGAAGCGGTACAGATCGTCCTGCGGACGCACGCCCGGGTCGAAGCCAGCGACGTCCAGGCCACTGCGCGGCGTGGCGGTGGGCAGCGTGGCGCAGGCGCCGAGCAGACAGCACAGAGGCAGCAGATGTCGGATTTTCATGCCGAGCCAGTCTAACGCACCGACCGCAGCCGCCGGCGCGCCAGGTAGGGATCGAGGCGCGCCAGCACCCAATAGCCGACTGCCGCACGCCAGCCCTGCCACCAGCGCCGCGTGCGCCGCCAGTCTTCCAGCTGCAGCTCATGGCTGTGCTGCAAGGCTGCGTCGAACAGTGCGCGCCCACCTGCCGCCAGCTCCGGCCACTGCAGCCGCAGCAGCAGCTCGTAGTTGATCTGCAGGCTGCGCCGGTCGAGATTGCAGGAACCCACGTAGGCGATGTCGTCGATGACGACCAGCTTGGCATGCAGGATCTGCGGCTGATATTCGAACAGGCGCATGCCCGCCTTCAGCAGCCGCTCGTAGAAATACTCGCCGGCATACCGCGCCACGGGCACGTCGGTGGGGCCGGACAGCAGCAACTGCACGCGGCCGCCGTGGCGATGGCACCAGCGCAGCGCACGGCGCAAACGCCGCGACGGCAGGAAGTAGGCGGCCATGGCGCGCACCTCGCGCGCCACGACGACATCGCGCAGCAGGCGCTTCAGCAGCCAGCCGGCCGGCCAGCCAGGTCCGGCCAGCAGCACCGAGATGGCGCCCTGCTCGCGCGGCCAGCGACGTGTCAGACGGCGGAAGTTGCGCACGGCGCGCGGCGTGACCGGCGCCAGCGTGAACATGGCGTCGAAGCTGTGCGCCAGCGTGCGGCCGATCGGCCCCTGGATCAGCAGACCCAGGTCACGCCAGCCATGGGTGATGCCGTCACCGGCGTACTCCGGCGCGATGTTCAGACCGCCAACCACGGCCACGGCCTCGTCGCATACCAGCAGCTTGCGGTGGTCGCGAAAGGCCAGGCGCAGCGCCCGCGCCGGACTGAAGACCCGCACCTCGCCACCGGCGGCCATCAGCTCGGCAAAGAAATCCGCCGGCAGCTCCTCGGAGCCGAAGGCATCGCGCAGCACCCGTACCACCAGTCCGCGCTGCCGCGCACGCAGCAGCGCCTCGCGCAGCTGCAATCCCGGGCCCGCGGCGCGGATGATGTAGCTCTCCAGCCGCACGCTGCGCACGGCGGCGTCGATGGCGGCGACCATGGCGGCATAGGCCTCGTCACCGGTGGACAACCAGCGGGCCCGATGGCCGCTGGCTTCGTGGAAGAGCATTTCGGACATGCAGGACGCGCCGCAAGATCGTGCCGGCAGCGTACAGGGTATGGGCGGGCGGCACGAGCCCAGAAAAAAAGCGCCCCGGACCGCGAACGGGCGAGCCGGGGCGTATCAGTGCGGGCCGGCCACTTCAGGGCTCGGACCCGCCAGGGGATTCGCAATCAATGCAATCGCGACCAATCCAGAATGCAGATATCGGACATCTGGATATCCAGGCTGCTGGCCAGTACCTGGGAGAGCTCGCGCTCCGCACCGCCTTCGCTCAGCGGCCGGTTGAGCTCCACCACCGCACTCCACTCGCCCGAGGGACGCTTGCCTTCGGCGCCGGCGATAAAATGCGTGTAGTACTTGTTGGCTTGCATGGGGCCAGAGACTACAAAGCGGATGGCGACGACGACTGTGAGCGGCAACACATTTCCGCCCCGGCAATTCATTGCCGCGACGCCGGCCCCGGGGCTTTTGTGACGGAGTTGCGATTTCGATGACACGCTATCGGCGGCCGGAACGACCTGGCTCCCAATACATCACCCCCACAGGGGCGGAGCGGCTGCGCACCGAGCTCGAACAGCTGTGGCGCGTGGAGCGCCCGCAGGTCACCGCCGCCGTGACCGCCGCCGCCGCCCAGGGGGATCGCTCGGAGAATGCCGAGTACACCTACGGCAAGCGCCGCCTGCGCGAGATCGACCGGCGCGTGCGCTTCCTGCGCCAGCGCCTGGACGGCATGGTGGTGGTCGACCAGCCGCCCAGCGATCCGCGCCGCGTGTTCTTCGGCGCCTGGGTGACGGTGGAGGACGCGGCCGGCAGCGAGCAGCGCTATCGCATCGTCGGACCGGATGAATTCGACCGCGAACCGGGCTTCATCAGCATGGACGCACCGCTGGCGCGGGCGCTGCTGGGCAAGAAGCTGG
>DATJXQ010000019.1:0-5833 GCA_035500015.1 Steroidobacteraceae bacterium | reverse complement strand
CCACCCGCGGCGCCATCCGGCGCCTGAAGGCCGCCGGCGACCTGCCGGTGCGCGCCGGCGAAACCCAGATGCTGGCCGCGCCCGCCGGCATCGGCGCCGCGCGGCTGCTGGTGGTCGGCCTCGGCAAGCGCCGGGAGTTCCGCCAGCGCGGCTGGCGCAAGGCTGTATCGGTCGCACTGGCCGCGGTGCTGAAGACCCGCTGCGCGCACCTGCTGCTGGCCATCGACCAGCCTGACAGCGAGGCCGTGGACGCCTACTACATCGGCCGTGCGGTGGCGGAGCTCACCGGCACCGCGCTGTACCGGATCAACGACTTCAAGACCGGCGCCCGGCCGCCGCGCCGGCAGCTGCAGCGGGTGAGCGTGGCCGGCGTAGCTGCCCGTGAACACGCCGCGGCGCTGCGCGGCCTCGCGCATGGCGAGGCCATCGGCGCGGGTCAGGACCTGCTGCGCGATCTCGGCAACCTGCCGGGCAATGTGTGCACGCCGCGTTATCTGGCCGCGCAGGCCAAGCAGCTGGCGAAGGTGCAGCGCTCCGTCCGCGTGAAGGTCTTCGACGAAGCGCAGATCCGGCGCCTCAAGATGGGCTGCCTGCTGGCCGTGGCCAGGGGCAGCGCCGAGCCGCCGCGCTTCATCGTGCTGGAATACCGCGGCGGCGCGCGCGCGGCCGCGCCCATCGTGCTGGTGGGCAAGGGCGTCACCTTCGATTCCGGCGGCATCTCGCTGAAGGATCCGCCGGCCATGGACGAGATGAAGTACGACATGTGCGGCGCGGGCAGCGTGCTCGCGGCGCTGCTGGTCGTCGCGCGGCTGAAGCTGCGGCTCAATGTCGTCGGCCTGATCCCGACGGTCGAGAACATGCCCGGCAGCCGCGCCGTGAAGCCTGGCGACATCGCCACCAGCGCCGCGGGCAAGACGGTGGAGATCCTCAACACCGACGCCGAGGGACGCCTGATCCTGTGCGACGCGCTGCACTACGCGCGGCGCTACGAGCCTGCGGCAGTGGTGGACATGGCCACGCTCACCGGCGCCTGCATCATCGCCCTGGGCCATCACTTCACCGGCATCATGGGCAATGACGACGCACTGGCGCAGGAGCTGGTCGCGGCCGGCGCGCGGGCCGCCGATCGCGGCTGGCAATTGCCGCTCACCGAGGATTACGCCGAGCAGCTGCGCAGCAACTTCGCCGACCTCGCCAATGTCGCCGGGCGCGACGGCGGGGCTATCACGGCCGCGGCCTTCCTGTCACGCTTCACCCAGGGCCTGAAGTGGGCGCACCTGGACATCGCCGGCACCGCGTGGACCTCGGGCGCGCAGAAAGGGGGCACCGGACGTCCCGTGCCGCTGCTGGCGGATTTCCTCATCCATCGCGCCGGCGCGGCCAGGTCCTGATCGCAGGTGGCATGACAGGCTTCGGACGCGCGCAGTGAATGAGGCGGCCAACAGCGCGCGCAACGGCGGCATCCGCTTCTACACCTTGAAAGAAGGCGGTGCGCGCCTGCGCCAGGCCTGCCTGCTCGTCGAACAGGCCTTCCTCGCCGGCGAGCGCGTGCTGGTGTGGTTCGACGGCGCCGACGAGATGGCGCGCTTCGACGACCTGCTGTGGACCTTCGGCGACCGCTCCTTCGTGCCGCATGAGCCGCTGCAGGCGGATCCGGCCGCCTGCGAGGCGCCCGTGCAGCTGCATGCCGGCGCGCTGCCCGAAGGCGCGGCAGCGGCCTTCGGCACGCTGGTGATGCTGCGCGAGCAGCCGGCGCCGGAAGCACTGCGCTTCGCGCGGGTCGTGGAGGTGGTGGATGCCGAACCGGCCTGCCGCAACGCCGGCCGCGCGCGCTTCCGCTGGTACCGCGAGCAGGGCGCGACGCCCGAGCACATCGAAGTGGCTTCATGAGCGGCATGGAAAAAGTCTATGAACCGGCCGCCATCGAGGCGCGCCTGTACCGCGAGTGGGAATCGCGCGGCTGGTTCGCGCCCGCCGGCACCGGCGCCCCGTACTGCATCATGATTCCGCCGCCGAACGTGACCGGCACGCTGCACATGGGCCATGCGTTCCAGGACACCATCATGGACGCGCTGATCCGCCGGCACCGGATGCTGGGCGATGCCACGCTGTGGCAGGTGGGCACCGACCATGCCGGCATCGCCACGCAGATGGTGGTGGAGCGGCAGCTCAATGCCGCCGGGCAGAACCGGCGCGAACTGGGCCGCGCGGCCTTCGTGAAGCGCGTGTGGGAATGGAAGGCCGAATCCGGCGGCACCATCGCGCAGCAGCTGCGCCGGCTCGGTGCCTCGGTGGACTGGTCGCGCGAGCGCTTCACCATGGACGAGGGGCTGTCGCGCGCCGTCACCGAGGTATTCGTGCGGCTGTACGAGGAAGGCCTCATCTATCGCGGCAAGCGTCTGGTGAACTGGGATCCCGTGCTGCTGACCGCGCTGTCGGATCTCGAGGTGCTGTCCTCGGAGGAGGAAGGCCACCTGTGGCACATCCGCTATCCGCTGGAGGATGGCAGCGGCTTTCTCACCGTCGCGACCACGCGGCCGGAGACGCTGCTCGGCGATGCAGCCGTGGCGGTTCATCCCGATGACGAACGCTATCGGCCGCTGATCGGCAGGCGTGTGCGCCTGCCGCTCGCCGACCGGCTGATCCCGGTGATCGCCGACGACTTCGTCGAGCGCGAGTTCGGCTCCGGCGTGGTGAAGATCACGCCCGCGCATGATTTCACCGACAACGAGGTGGGCGCACGGCACCGGCTGCCGCTGATCAACATCTTCACGCCGGAGGCACGGCTCAACGACAACGTCCCCGAAAGGCTGCGCGGCCTGCCCCGCGAGGAGGCGCGCACGCGCGTGCTGGCCGAACTGGAAACCGCCGGGCTGATCGAGCGCATCGACAGGCACAGGCTGATGGTGCCGCGCGGCGACCGCAGCGGCGCGATCCTCGAGCCTCTTCTCACGGATCAGTGGTACGTGAAGATCGGGCCGCTGGCCAAGCCCGCCATCGAGGCGGTCGAATCCGGGCGCATCCGCTTCGTGCCGGAGAACTGGTCGAAGACCTACTTCGAATGGATGCGCAACATCCGCGACTGGTGCATCAGCCGCCAGCTCTGGTGGGGACACCAGATTCCCGCCTGGTACGACGCGGCGGGCAATTGCTATGTGGCGCGCAGCGAGGAGGAAGCCAGAGCCCAGGCCCGCGCGAACGACGTGAGCGACACGGCGCTGACCCGCGATGCCGACGTGCTCGACACCTGGTTCTCCTCGGCGCTGTGGCCGTTCTCCACGCTGGGCTGGCCGCAGCAGACTCCGGAACTGGCGAAGTTCTATCCCGGCAACGTGCTGGTCACCGGCTTCGACATCATCTTCTTCTGGGTCGCGCGCATGATCATGTTCGGCATGAAGTTCATGGGCGGCAAGGTGCCGTTCCGCGAAGTCTACGTGCACGGACTGGTGCGCGACGGCGAAGGCCAGAAGATGTCCAAGTCCAAGGGCAATGTCATCGACCCGCTGGACATCGTCGATGGCATCGCACTCGACGCGCTGGTGAAGAAGCGCACCACCGGGCTGATGCAGCCGCACCTGGCGCCCGGCATCGAGAAGGCCACGCGCAGGCATTTCCCCGCCGGCATCGAGGCCCACGGCACCGATGCGCTGCGCTTCACCTTCGCGGCGCTGGCCACACAGAGCCGCGACATCCGCTTCGAGCTCGGCCGTGTCGCGGGCTACCGCAACTTCTGCAACAAGCTGTGGAACGCGGCGCGCTTCGTGCTGCTGGTGACCGAAGGCAAACCCGTGGCGCCGCCGGACACAGTGTCGGCGCATGTGGTGGATCGCTGGATCGTCTCGCGCCTGGGCGAAGCGGTCGCGAAGGTCGATGAAGCCTTCGGCGCCTACCGTTTCGACATGGCCGCCACGGCCCTGTATGAATTCACCTGGCACGAGTTCTGCGACTGGTACCTGGAACTCGCCAAGCCGGTGCTCAACGGCGAGGACGCCGATGCTGCCGCGGCCACGCGCCGCACGCTGCTCGTCGTGCTCGAAGCATTGCTGCGCGCACTGCATCCCATCATGCCGTTCATCACCGATGAGATCTGGCGGCGCATCGCGCCTGCGGCAGGCGTTACCGGCGAGACCATCATGCTCTCGCCCTGGCCGCGCCCCACCGATTACCGCGCCGATGCAATCGCAGCCGCCGATGTGGACTGGATGAAGGGCGTGATCCTGGCCTTGAGGCAGATCCGCGGCGAGATGGACATCAGCCCGGCGAAGCGTCTTGCGCCCCTGGCACAGGGATGCAGCGCGGACGATACCGCGCGCTTCGCACGGTACGAAGCGCTGCTCGGCCGGCTCGCCGGCATCGACGCCGTGCGCATGCTGGCGGCGGGCGAGGCGGCTCCGCCCAGCGCCACTGCGGTCAGCGGCGACATGACCCTGCATGTTCCCATGCAGGGACTCATCGACCCGGCGGTGGAGCTGGCGCGGCTGCAGAAGAAGCAGGAAAAGAACGCGCAGGAAATCACTCGTGCCACCGCCAAGCTCGCCAATCCGAACTTCGTGAACCATGCGCCGCCAGAGGTCGTCGCGACGGAGCGGGAACGCATCGCGCAGTTCGAGAAGATCGGCGAAAGTCTCTCGCGGCAGATGCGGATCGTGCAAGACCTGGTACGTCAATCCTGATTCCGCAGGGATTCCAGGCGCCGCCTCTGTTCAGCCTGTTCGTCCCGGTATTGCCGGGCCATCTCGTCCACTGTCTTGCCGGAGTGCCCGAGGTAGTCCCGCGCAGTTCCCAATTCGCCCAGCTGTGCCCGCTTGCCGAGGAATGCGGTGATGCTTTCCAGGGACTGGCAGTCCAGCGACGACATGTGGTTGATCGCCGCAGAGGCGGCCAGCGAGGCGCCCCACAGGGCGTCGCGCGATTTCCTGAACTCATCGAGCCGCTGCTGCGGCCACCCCGCCGCCACGCCCAGCTTGTCGGCAACACTGATCTCCAGCAGGGTATTTGTCTTGCCGGCAAACAGGTCCGCAAGCCTGGCGCAGGCAGCGCGGCGCCGGTCATCCAGCACCCTGGGCTTGAGGCAGAGCCTGGAGACACCAAGAGACTGCACGGGCGTGGCGGCTTCGATGCCTATCATGTGTACCGCCAGTTGCATGGATTCCAGAGGTCTGACGCTGCCAGCCAGCGCCCGGCTCGCCACTGAATACAGGGACAGCCCCGGGGATTCGATCCGCTTTGCATCGCCTGCGCGAACCAGCGCCGCAGTGGCCGCGTCCTGATCGCCGCCTTTCTCCTGCTGATCCGCCAGCGCCAGCCACGGCACCGCATTGTCGGGATCTGCCCTGGCCCATCCTGCGGCGGATATGGGCTGGCAAAGTGGATCCCGCAACGTCGGATCCCCTTTTGCGCAGGCCTCGTAGGCAACCCCGTAGACGAAAGGATCGTGCGAATCCTCAGCCAGCAGGATCAGCGCAGCCAGCGAACCGGCGTCGTATACCTCTTCCGCGCCGTCTTCATGCCAGAGCCGCGTATACAGGCCGACTGCCCGTACTCCGCTGTCATCACTTGCAACCATCGCCGCCTGCCAGCGGGTGAACGCATCTTTCGACAGATCCTCAAGATACTTGTCCACTGCCGAGGGATCGGCGGGGTCCACGTCGACATGTCCAATGCCACATACCTCCATCCCCTTGCCGGCCGGGGAAGGCGCCGGGTTGCCTGGTGATGGCGGAACGACTCTGCCTGCCGGTGGAGGCCCGGCGCGCCTGGTCGCGACTACCGGAGAGATGTCGTCGATGGCTGGCTTGCGCGCGGATTGCGCTGCATGCCTGACCGCCAGCCA
>DATJXQ010000018.1:0-9973 GCA_035500015.1 Steroidobacteraceae bacterium | reverse complement strand
CGGGCTCTTCCGGAGCCGAGAACAGGGTCATCACGGCGCGGTCACGGCGTCAGTGGACGTCCTTCCAGTATTCTTTCTTGAGCAGCCACGCGAAGGCGGTGAACACCAGCAGGAACAGCACCACCCACAGCCCGATGCTGCGCCGTTCCACCTGCGACTGATCGCTCACGTAGTCGAGGAAGTTCACCGTATCGCGCACGAAGGTGTCGTATTCGGCCGGCGTGAGGCGCCCGGGCGAAACCGTTTCGAAGTGCTTCACCACCTTGCCGGTCGTGCCAGCGGCGGAATCGGCGAACACCGCCGCCTTCACGCCTTCCAGGCTGGAGAGCACCGCCGGCATCGCCGCGCCTTCCAGCGCCAGATTGTTGGTACCGGTGGGCCTGGTGGGATCGACGTAGAAACCCTTCAGGAAACGGTAGATCCAGTCCACGCCGCGCAGACTGGCCTCGAGCGAGAGATCCGGCGGCTGCTTGCCGAACCAGTTCTCCGCATCGGCCTTCGGGAAGCTCGCGACGATGTAATCCGTGGCCTTGGCATCCGCCGGCAGCAGCTGCTCGCGCAGCACCTTGTCCGGAATCTGCAGGTCGGTTCCCAGCCGCGACCAGCGCACGTATTTCAGCGAGTGGCATCCGCTGCAGTAGTTGACGAAGTTGGCTGCGCCACGTTGCAGCGAAGGGATGTAGGCGACGTCATTGCCGGCCTTCCAGGCCTGCCAGTTGACGACCGCGCCCTCCCCGCCTTCTGCAGCCGGTTCCGCGGCGGCCGCGGCGCCGGCGAGCGCGCAGGCCGCGAGCAGCAATCCCATCCCGGTCAAACAAGCGCGCATCGGACGAACCTGCATCGGCGGCCTCAGTGGGAAGAAAAGGTGACGCGCCCGGGCACGCGGCTGGTGGATTCACCGCGCGTGTAGAACGGCATCAACACGAAGAACGCGAAGTACAGCACCGTGAACAGCCGCGCCAGCACCACGTAGACGCCTTCCGGCTTCTGCAGGCCCAGATATCCGAGACCGATGAACGACACCACGAATATCGCCAGCGCGAGTTTCCAGGTCAATGGCCGGTAGCGCGAGGACTTGACCGGCGAGCGATCCAGCCACGGCAGCACGATGAAGCAGACGATGGACAGCGCCATCAGCAGCGCGCCCATGCGCTGGTCCGGCACCGCGCGCAGGATGGCGTAGTACGGCGTGAAGTACCACACCGGCGTGATCTCGTCGGGCGTGGACAGCGGATTGGCCGGCTCGTAGTTCGGCGCCTCGAGGAACAGGCCGCCGAAGGTGGGTACGAAGAACACCACGATGGCGAAACCGACCAGGAACACGCCCACGCCGACCAGGTCCTTCAGCGTGTAGTACGGATGGAAGGGAATGCCGTCGAGCGGCCTGCCGTCCGGGCCCTTCTTTTCCTTGATCTCGATGCCGTCCGGGTTGTTCGAGCCGTTCTGGCGCAGCGCCACCAGGTGCAGCGCCACCAGCAGCAGCAGCACCAGCGGCACGGCCACCACGTGCAGCGAGAAGAAGCGGTTCAGCGTGGCATCCGCGATGCCGTAGTCGCCGCGGATCCACTCCACCAGGCCAGGCCCGATCACCGGAATGGTGCCGAACAGGTTCACGATGACCTGCGCGCCCCAGAAGGACATGTTGCCCCAGGGCAGCACGTAGCCCATGAAGGCCTCGGCCATCAGCGCCAGGTAAACCATCATGCCGAACAGCCACAGCAGTTCGCGCGGCGCCTTGTACGAACCGTACAGGAAGGCGCGGAACATGTGCAGGTACACCACGATGAAGAACGCCGAGGCGCCGGTGGAGTGCATGTAGCGCAGCAGCCAGCCGTACGGCACCTCGCGCATGATGTACTGCACGGAATCGAAGGCCGTGGTATCCCCCACCTTGTAGTGCATGGTGAGGAAGATGCCGGTGACCAGCTGGATGACCAGCGCCACCAGCGACAGCACGCCGAAGAAGTACCAGAAGTTGAAGTTCTTCGGCGCGAAATAGCCGGTCAGCTGGTCACGGATGAAGGCATCCACCGGCAGGCGCTTGTTCAGCCAGGCGAGGAAACCCGTGCGCACGGGCAGCGTATCGTCGCTGGTGGCCATCAGGCGGCTCCCGTGGCGGTGGTGGTGGCATCGACGCCGATGATCAGCGTGTGGTCGTTGGGGTAGGAATACACCGGAATGCGCAGGTTGGTGGAAGCCGGCGAGCCGTCGAACACGCGGCCCGCCAGGTCGAAGCGCGAGCCATGGCAGGGGCACTGGAAACCACCGGGCCAGTCCGCGCCCAGTTCCGGCAGCGCCTTCTCGAAGCGCGCCTTCGGCAGACAGCCCAGATGGGTGCAGGTGCCTTCCACGACGAGGAAATCCTGGCGCAGCGCGCGGGTGTCGTTCTTCGCGTAAGCCGGCTGTATCGAATCCTTTGACTGCGGATCCTTCAGCCGGTTGTCGTGCCCGGCAAGCGAGGCCACCATCTCGGGGGTGCGGTGCACGATGTACATCGGCTTCTTGCGGTAGACGACGGTGATCATCTGGCCGGGCTCGATCTTGGAGATGTCCACTTCCACCGGAGCGCCGGCGGCGCGGGCACGCTCCGAAGGATTCCACGACTCGATGAACGGCACCGCGGCGAAGGCGACACCGATCACGCCGGTTACCGTGGTGGCAATAGTGAGAAAGCCGCGCCGGTCCTGGTCGACCTCGGCGGGGGCAGGGGCGGCAATATCGCTCATTCGAAAATTCCGGGGGCTGTTGCTGTTCTCGCGCCCGGGCCGCTCCTCGCGACGAGACCAACACGGCCCGAACAGCGCGGCATTATACACTATCGATAACGGTGCCCATGGCACGCATCCATGCCGGACAGCAGCTTGCGTCGCAATCTGATTTTCCTCGCAGCCTCGGTGCTCGCGGGACTGGCGCTTGCGCTGCTGGTCATGCGGGTCTGGCCGCAACTCATCCACAAGGCGCCGCCCGCCGTTGCACGCGCGATCGCCGCCGCTCCATCGCCGCGGATGGCGGAGCCGGTCACGCATGGCGAAACCGCAACCGGGCAACCGGCGGTCACCGGCGCATTGGCCGAAGCCGGCAGCGACAGCTTCGCCGCCGCCGTCAGGGCCAGCGCTCCTGCCGTGGTCAGTATCTACACGCGGCGCGTGGAGAACATGGCACTGGAGCAGCTGCTCGGCAGCCCGCCGCAGGGCAATCTCGGTTCCGGCGTCATCGTGGACGACGTCGGCCACATCGTCACCAACTACCACGTGGTTTCCGGCTCGGTGGAAATCGCCGTGCAGCTCGCCGATGGCCGCACCGCCGCCGCCAAGCTGGTGGGCAGCGACCCGGACACCGATCTGGCGGTGCTGCACGTCGACCTGCCGAAACTGCCCGTGATGAAGCTCGGCCGCTCCGACCGGGTTGCCGTCGGCGACATCGTGCTCGCCATCGGCAATCCCTTCGGCCGGCTGGCGCAGACCGTCACGCACGGCATCGTCAGCGCCACCGGCCGCGCCGATCTCGGCGTGGCGACCTACGAGGATTTCATCCAGACCGACGCAGCCATCAACGAAGGCAACTCCGGCGGCGCGCTGGTCGATACGCGCGGTGAACTGATCGGCATCAATACGGCGGTGCTCGGCAAGGATCAGGGCGCGGAGGGGCTGGGGGTGGCCATTCCGGTGGACCTGGTGCGCGGCGTGATGAGCGAGATACTGCGGCACGGCCGCGTGATCCGCGGCTGGATCGGCGTCGCGCCCGCGGACGTGTCGGCGGGCGCTGCCCGCGCCTACGGGCTGCCGCACGCGGGAGTGGCGATCAACCTGTACCGCGATTCGCCGGCCGCCGCGGCCGGGCTGATGCTGGGCGACATGATCCAGACCATCGATGGACAGCAGGTGAAGAGCGCGCAGGACGTGCGCGCGCGCATCGCCGGGCATCGGCCCGGCAGCAACCTGCGGCTGGGCGTCGACCGCGGCACGCGCCGCCTGCAAGTCGACGTCACCGCGATCGAGGCGCCGCGGCGGGGCCCGTCGCAATAGCGGGGCTACCGGGCGGCGATCCGCCTGATGCCGGCGCCGAGCTGGCTGAGCTTTTCCTCGATCGACTCGTAACCGCGGTCGATGTGGTAGATGCGGTCGATCTCGGTGCGTCCCTGCGCCACCAGGCCGGCGATCACCAGGCTGGCCGAGGCCCTGAGGTCGGTGGCCATCACCGGCGCCGCCGTCAGCTGCGGCACGCCCTTGATGATGGCGGTGTTGCCTTCCAGGCGGATCTCCGCGCCCAGCCGTCGCATCTCCAGCATGTGCATGAAGCGGTTCTCGAAGATGGTCTCGATGATGGTGCCCACGCCGTCGGCCACGCAGTCCAGCGCCGCGAACTGCGCCTGCATGTCGGTGGGAAAGGCGGGGTAAGGCGCGGTGCGCACGTCCACGGCCTGCGGCCGCCGGCCGTGCATGTCCAGCTCGACCCAGTCCGCGCCGGTGCGGATTTCCGCACCGGCTTCCTGCAGCTTCAGCAGTACCGCGTCCAGGTGCGCGGGCTGCGCGTGCCGCGCCAGCACGCGGCCGCCGGTGATGGCGCCGGCCACCAGGAAGGTGCCCGTCTCGATGCGGTCCGGCTGCACCATGTGCTGCGCGCCGTGCAGGCGCGGCACGCCCTCGATGACGATGCGGTCGGTGCCGGCGCCATGGATGCGCGCGCCCATCGCCACCAGCAGCTGCGCCAGGTCGACCACCTCGGGCTCGCGCGCCGCGTTCTCGATCACCGTCTGGCCGTCGGCCAGCGTCGCGGCCATCATCAGGTTCTCGGTACCGGTGACGGTGACCGTATCCAGCAGCAGGCGCGCGCCCTTCAGGCGCGCGGCGCGGGCGCGGATGTAGCCGTTCTCGACGCGGATGTCCGCGCCCATTGCCGTAAGCCCGGCGACGTGGATGTTCACCGGCCGGGCGCCGATGGCGCAGCCGCCCGGCAGCGACACGTCGGCCTGGCCGAAGCGCGCCAGCATGGGCCCGAGCACCAGGATGGAGGCGCGCATCGTCTTCACCAGCTCGTACGGGGCGATGAAGTCGTGGATGCCGCGCGGATCCGCCACCACGCTCTGGCGCTCGCCCAGCGTCACCTTCACGCCCATGCGCGTGAGCAGCTGGATCATCGTGGTGATGTCCTGCAGGTGCGGGACGTTGCGCACCTCCACCGGCTCGTCGGCCAGCAGCGTCGCCGCCAGGATGGGCAACGCCGCGTTCTTCGCCCCGGAGATGCGCACCTCGCCGTCGAGGCGCGCGCCGCCGGTGATCTGCAGCTTGTCCATGTGCTGCCCGGACCTACGGCGCCCGGGCGGCCAGCTCGGCGGGCGTACAGGTTTCCAGCGACAGCGCATGGATCTCCCCGCCCATGCGCTCGCCCAGCGCCCGGTAGACCAGCTGGTGGCGCTGCAGCGGCCGACGGCCGGCGAATTCCCCGCTCACCACCATGGCCGCAAAATGCACATTGTCCTCGGAACGCACGCGCACCACGGCATCCGGCAGCGCGGCGCGGATCAGTTCCTCGATCTGTTGCGGATTCATGCCTTCAACCGGTGGACGGAGGGGCCGCAAGTGTAAGCTATGATCCGCTCCATGACGGACCAGCCCCAGGGACACGCAGCCAGCCCGGCATCGGCTCTTCCCGAAGGCGCATTGCTCGCGGCGGGGCGCCGTGCGCTGCTGATCGAGGCGCGGGCGCTGGCGGCACTGCCCGACCGGCTCGATGCGGGGTTCGCCCGTGCCTGCCAGCTGTGCCTTACCGCCGCCGGACGCGTGGTGGTCAGCGGCCTCGGCAAGCCGGGGCACATCGGCGCCAAGATCGCGGCCACGCTGGCCAGCACCGGCACCCCGGCTTTTTTCCTGCACGCCGCAGAGGCCAGCCACGGTGACGTCGGCATGGTCGCATCGGGCGACGTGCTGCTGGCGCTGTCCAATTCCGGCGAGACGGCCGAATTGCTGGCGCTGCTGCCTTACCTGCGGCGGCTCGACGTGCCGGTCATCGCGCTGACCGGCAACCCTGCCTCGACGCTGGCGCGCGAAGCCACCGTGCACCTGGACATCCGCGTGGATGAGGAAGCCTGCCCGCTGAACCTCGCGCCCACCGCCAGCACCACCGCGCTGCTGGCCATGGGCGATGCGCTCGCCACCGCGCTGCTGGAGGCGCGCGGCTTCACCAGCGAGGATTTCGCGCGCGCGCATCCCGGCGGGGCGCTGGGGCGGCGGCTGCTGCTGCGCGTGGCCGATGTCATGCGCCAGGGCGAGCAGCTGCCGCGCGTGGCGGCACACGTGACGCTGGAGGAAGGCCTGGTGGAAATGGGCCGCAAGGGCCTGGGGCTGGCGGCGGTCACCGACGCGGCGGGCCTGCTGCGCGGCGTGTTCACCGACGGCGACCTGCGGCGCGCGCTGGATCGCGGCCTGTCGCTGCGCACCACGACGCTGGCCGAGGTGATGACGCAGAGCCCGCGCGTGGTGCGGCCTGAGCAGCTGGCGGCGGACGCGGTGAACAGCATGCAGGAGCACCGTGTCACCGCGCTGCTGGTGGTCGACGGACAGGCGCGCCTGGTCGGCGCGCTGAACATCCACGACCTGCTGCGGGCCGGAGTGGTCTGATGAGGATCGGGGCATTCGTGGTCCTGCTGGTGCTGCTGGCGATCGGCGCGGCCGCGCTCTGGTACTGGCGCAGCGGACAACCCGCGCAGCAAGCCTCCGGCGGGCAGACCGCGCAAACACCGGAAGTGGCCTACGCCTACGAAGCCCATGACGTGGTGCTGCGCCAGATGGGCCCGGATGGACGGCAGGTCTTCCAGGTCGAAGCCCGGGAGATCACCCAGCTGCCGGACAGCGGCCGCGTCACCGCCCAGGGGGTCACCGTGTATCACGATCCGCCGGGCACGGCAGTCGGCGGACCGAACCGCTGGACACTGACCGCGGACCGGGGCGAATTGCCGGCGGAAGGCGGGGTGATCACGCTGGCCGGCCGGGTCCGCGCACACGGAATCCCGGTGGGTGGCAAGGAGGAAGTCACGCTCGCCACCGAACACCTGCGCTACGACCCTGCCCTGCAGGAGCTGAGCACGGACGATGAAGTGGCGCTCACCATGGGTGGCAGCAGCATGCAGGGCCGGGTGATGCGGGCGAATATGAGGACCAGCGAAGTGACGCTACAATCGGATGTGCATGGCACGTTTGATTCCCGTTAGCCGCCGCTGCGGCCTGCTGGCAGCGCTGGCGGGCTGGGGCGCGCTGCTGTGCCTGTCGCCGGGTCGCGCAGCCGCGGCTTCCGCTGCGCCCATCCTCGCCGGTGGCGAGAACGTGCGCACGAACCTGAACGCGGGCACCACCCAATGGGATGACTTCGTGCTGCACCAGGCGCCGGACACCGTGATCACCGCCACCAGGGCGGAAGGCAGCAACCTGCCCGGCGGCAGCAACGACAATGGCCACTGGTCCCTCACCGGCAAGGTGCACATCGAGTACCAGGGCTCGGTGCTGGACGCCGACACCGCAACCGTCGTGTTCGCCGGCGGACAGCTGCAATCCATCGAGGTGCATGGCAGGCCCGCGCTGTTCTCGCATCCCACCAGGACCGCCGGCGTGGTGTGCCGCGGGCGCGCCGATACCATCGATTTCGACGGCACGAAGCGGCAGGTGAGTTTCACCGGACATGTCGAATACTCGTACGGAGTCAACGAAGGCACCTCCGACAAGCCCATGATCTACGAACTCGACAGCAGCGTGCTGCGCAGCGTGGGCGAGGATGCCGGCCGTGTCCGCGTCACGATCAGCCCGGCCAGGCCCGAGAAGACCATACCAACGCCGCGCACCCCCGACCGGAGCACTGCGCAATGAGTGCCGGAACGCAGGCAGTATTGCGCGCCAGCAATCTGCGCAAGAGCTACCGCGGGCGCGTGGTCGTTGACGACCTGAGCCTGCACGTGGCCTCCGGCGAGATCGTCGGCCTGCTGGGGCCGAATGGCGCGGGCAAATCCACCTCCTTCTACATGATCGTCGGCCTCGTCAGGGCGGATGCGGGCAACATCACGCTGAACGGCACCGACCTCACCGGCCTCGCCATGCACCGGCGCGCGCGGCTGGGCCTGGGCTACCTGCCGCAGGAAGCCTCGGTGTTCCGCCGCCTGTCCGTGGAGCACAACATCCTCGCCATCCTGGAAACGCGCCGGGGCCTGAACCGCGCGGCCCGGCGCGCGGAGCTGGAGAAGATCCTCGAGGACCTGCACATCGCGCACGTGCGCAAGAGCCTCGGGGTGGCGCTGTCCGGCGGCGAGCGCCGGCGCGTGGAAATCGCGCGCGCGCTGGCTGCGGCGCCGCATTTCATCCTGCTGGACGAGCCTTTTGCGGGGGTGGACCCGATTTCGGTAATCGATATCCAGCGCATCGTCGGCGGGCTGGCCGCGCGCGGCATTGGCGTGCTGATAACAGACCATAACGTGCGCGAAACGCTGGGCGTTTGCAACCGTGCCTGCATCGTGGATCGCGGAACCGTGATCGCCGCCGGAAATGCCGAGGAAATCCTTGCCAACGAGCGGGTCAGAGAGGTCTACTTGGGCCAAAACTTCCGCATGTAGCGGGGTTTTTCGCAAAGCACCCGATGTTGAAAGCCTCCCTGCAGCTCCGCCTCGGCCAGCAGCTGACGATGACACCGCAGCTGCAGCAGGCGATCAGGCTGCTGCAGCTGCCCTCCCTGGAACTGCAGGCGCACATCCGCGAGCTGCTGGAATCCAATGTCATGCTGGAGGCCGAGGACGATGCCGAGACCACCGGCTTCGAAGCCCTCGGCGCCGGTCCCAACGACCGCGAGCTGCCACCCGCCGCGGAGGAAACCGCCGGCGAAGAACGCGCCGACAGCGAGCCCAGCGTCGAGATCGTCGAGGACAGCTGGAACGAAACCTCGGGGGCGCCGGGCGAATCCTCCTGGAACGGCGAGGACGAGGACCGGCAGCAGGAGTTCCAGGACGGCCGCGGCGAGTCGCTGCAGGAGCACCTGCAGTGGCAGCTGGAGATGGCTCCGCTCAACGAGCGCCAGCGTGCCATCGGGCGCGCCATCATCGACGCCATCAGCGATGACGGCTACCTCACCGAAGACTGCGAGGCCATCGCTGCGACGCTCGGGCCCGACAGCGGAACCGATGCGGCGGAAGTCCAGGACATGCTGCGCATCGTGCAGGGGTTCGATCCGGTGGGCATCGCCGCCCGCGACGTGGGCGAATGCGTCGGCCTGCAGCTGCGTGCGCTGGACCCGGCCACCCCGGGGCTGGCCACGGCACTGGCACTGGCGCGCGGACACCTGGACCAGATCGCCAACCGCGAACTGGCGCTGCTGCGCCGCGAGCTGAAGGTCTCCGACGAGGAGCTCGAGCAGGCGCTGGTGCTGGTGCGCGCCTGCCATCCGCGCCCCGGGTCGCAGATCAGCCCGGCTGCAACGCAATATGTGGTGCCCGACGTGTTCGTGCGGCGCAGCGCCAGCGGCTGGACGGTGGAGATGAACTCCGCCACCGTGCCGCGGGTGCGCATCAACGAGAGCTACGCCAGCCTGATCGGCCGCGCCGCCAGCCATGCCACCATGCGCACCCAGCTGCAGGAGGCCCGCTGGCTGCTGAAGAGCCTGGAGATCCGGCACGACACCCTGCTGAAAGTGGCGCGTTCCATCATCGAGCGCCAGCACGAATTCCTCGACCAGGGCGAGGAATTCATGCGCCCGATGATCCTGCGCGACATCGCCGAGGCCATCGGCATGCACGAATCCACCATCTCGCGCGTGACCTCCGGCAAGTACATGCACACCCCGCGCGGGGTGTTCGAACTGCGTTATTTCTTCTCCAGCCAGGTCGAGGGCTCGGATGGTTCCGGCACCTCTTCCACCGCGATCCGCGCCAAGATCCGCAAGCACATCCGCGACGAGCCGCCGGGGGCGCCGCTGTCGGACAGCCGCATCGCCGAAATACTTT
>DATJXQ010000017.1:0-5436 GCA_035500015.1 Steroidobacteraceae bacterium | reverse complement strand
TGCGCTTCAGGACACGCACCGTGGCATCCGCCACGGCCTGCGGCCCGGCGCGATTGCCGTTCTTCTTGCCGCTGATGACCATGTTCGGCTTCAGCACCATGCCTTCCAGATGCACGCGCGCGATGATCAGCTGGTGGAAGGTCTCCAGCAGCACGACAGTGGTGGCTTCCTCGCAGCGCTCGATGGAGTGATCCCCGTCCATCAACACCTCGGGTTCGACGATGGGCACGATGCCGCCTTCCTGGCACAGGGCGGCGTAGCGCGCCAGCGCCTGCGCGTTCTGCGTGATCGCGCCCCAGGTCGGGATGCCAGCGCCAATGTCGATCACCGCCCGCCACTTGGCGAAGCGCGCACCGAGCCTGTGGTAATCGGCCAGCCGTTCGCGCAGGCCGTCCAGACCCTCGGTGATGGTCTCGCCCGGAAAGCCGGGCAGCGGCTTCGCGCCGGTATCCACCTTGATGCCGGGCACCACGCCCAGCTTCGCGAGGTATTCCGGGAAAGGCACTCCGGAGGCGGTCTTCTGCCGGATCGTCTCGTCATAAAGGATCACGCCGCTGATGGCTTCCTGCATCTTCGGCGTGGTGAACAGCATGTCGCGGTAGGCCCGCCGGTGTTCCTCGGTGGATTCCAGCGAAATCGAATCGAAGCGCTTCTTGATGGTCCCCGTGCTCTCGTCCGCGGCAAGGATGCCCCTGCCCGTTGCCACCATGGCCTGTGCAATCCGTTCCAGCTCGCTGCGATTCATGAGGTTCCTGCCATCCGGTGCCAGTCAATTCGGAGCGAAATGATAACAAAGCGACGGGATGACAGCCTGATCATAGAGGACTAAAATAGTCCTCATTACAGGACACAACATGATCCGCATCAGCAAGCTCACCGACTACGCCACGGTCATCCTGGCTGCGCTGGCGCATGACGCCGGATTGCAACGCACCGCGGCGGATGTGGCGCGCCTGTGCCACCTGGCCGCGCCCACCGCGAGCAAGCTGCTGAAGCAGCTGCAACGCGCGGGCCTGGTGGAATCCACCCGCGGCCTGCACGGCGGCTACCGGCTCGCGCGGCCCGCGCGCCAGATCAGCGCGGCGGCCATCCTGGATGCGCTGGAAGGCCCGCTGGCACTCACCGAGTGCGCCAGCGGCCGCGGCCTGTGCGACCTGCAGCCCAGCTGCAACGTGGGCGGCAGCTGGCAGCGCATCAACCATGCGATCCGCCAGTCGCTGCAGGAAATCACGCTCGCGGAGCTCGCAGGCCTGGAAAGCAACCCCCGCCATTTCGCGCTGTTCGACGTGAAGCTGCGCAATGGCGTGGTGGCCGGAGCCAACCGATGAGCCGCGATCCACAGCTCGAATCCGTTCTTGGCCGCGGCTACCAGCACGGCTTCGTCACCGACATCGAATCCGACACCGTGCCGCCGGGCCTGGACGAGGAGACGGTGCGCTTCATCTCCGCGAAGAAACAGGAGCCGCAGTTCCTGCTGGACTGGCGATTGCGGGCGCTGGAGCGCTGGCTGACGATGAAGGAGCCGCACTGGGCCGGGGTGAACTATCCGCCCATCGACTACCAGGCCATTTCCTATTACTCGGCTCCAAAGCAGAAGACGGAAGGCCCGAAGAGCCTGTCCGAGGTGGATCCGCAGCTGCTGGCCACCTACGAGAAGCTCGGCGTGCCGCTGCACGAGCGGGCGCGCCTGGCGGGCGTGGCCGTGGACGCGGTGTTCGACAGTGTTTCAGTAGCCACCACCTTCAAGGAGCGCCTGGCCGCGGCCGGCGTCGTCTTCTGCCCGATGTCCGAGGCGGTGCGCACGCACCCGGAGCTGGTGGAGCAGTACCTGGGGAGCGTGGTTCCCTACGGCGACAACTTCTTCGCGGCCCTGAATTCGGCGGTGTTCACCGACGGCTCCTTCGTGTACGTGCCGCCCGGCGTGCGCTGCCCGATGGAACTGTCCACGTACTTCCGCATCAATGCCGCGAAGACCGGCCAGTTCGAACGCACGCTGATCATCGCCGACCGGGGCAGCCACGTGAGCTACCTGGAGGGCTGCACCGCGCCCATGCGCGACGAGAACCAGCTGCATGCCGCGGTGGTGGAACTGGTGGCGCTGGATGACGCCGAAATCAAGTATTCCACCGTGCAGAACTGGTACCCGGGCGATGCGCGCGGCCGGGGCGGCATCTACAACTTCGTCACCAAGCGCGGCGAATGCCGCGGCCGCAACTCGAAGATCTCCTGGACCCAGGTGGAAACCGGCTCGGCGATCACCTGGAAGTACCCGAGCTGCGTGCTGCGCGGCGAGCACTCGGTGGGCGAGTTCTATTCGGTGGCGGTCACCAGCAACCGCCAGCAGGCCGACACCGGCACCAAGATGATCCACCTGGGCGCCAACACGAAGAGCACCATCATCGCCAAGGGAATATCCGCGGGCCACGCCAGCAACACCTACCGCGGGCTGGTGAGCGTGATGCCCGGCGCGACCGGCGCCCGCAACTTCACGCAGTGCGACTCGCTGCTGATCGGCCCGGACTGCGGCGCGCATACCGTGCCCTATATCGAGACGAGAAATCCGCAGGCCGTGGTGGAACACGAGGCCAGCACCTCGAAGATCAGCGAGGAGCAGCTGTTCTACTGCCTGCAACGCGGCCTCTCGGAGGAGGACGCCGTCAACCTGATCGTCAGCGGATTCTGCCGCACCGTGCTGCGCGAGCTGCCCATGGAGTTTGCCGTGGAGGCGCAGAACCTGCTGGCCGTGAGTCTCGAGGGAGCCGTGGGATGAACATGCCATTACTCAGCATCCGCAACCTGCACGTGAACGTGGCCGACCGCGAGGTGCTGCGCGGCATCGACCTCGAGCTGCCCGCGGGCCAGGTGCACGCCATCATGGGACCGAATGGTTCGGGCAAGAGCTCGCTGTCGCACGTGCTCGCCGGCAAGCCCGGCTATGCCGTGACGGCCGGCACGGTGGACTGGCAGGGCCAGGACCTGCTGTCGCTGCCGCCCGAGGAGCGGGCCCGCGACGGCCTGTTCCTCGGCTTCCAGTACCCGGTGGAAATTCCCGGCGTGAACAACGCCTACCTGCTGCGCGCCGCGCTGAATGCCGCGCGGCGCGCGCGCGGGGAAAGCGAGCTCGACGCCTTCGATTTCCTGAGCCTGGTGAAGGAGCGCATGGCGCTGATGAAGATGGATGAGGCCTTCCTGTCGCGCGGCGTGAACGAAGGCTTCTCCGGCGGGGAGAAGAAGCGCAACGAGATCCTGCAGATGCTGGTGCTGCAGCCGCGGCTGGCCATCCTGGACGAAACGGATTCGGGCCTGGACATCGACGCGCTGAAGGTGGTGGCCGGGGGCATCAACTCGCTGCGCTCCCCGGAGCGCGCCATCCTGCTGGTCACGCACTACCAGCGCCTGCTGGACCACGTGCGGCCGGACCGCGTGCACGTGCTGGCGCGCGGCCGCATCGTGAAATCGGGCGGCCCGGAGCTGGCGCACGAGCTCGAACAGCGCGGTTACGACTGGCTGGCGGAAGAGGCTGCATGAACGCGGTCGCCAAGCCGGTTCCCGGCAGCATGAGCAATGCCGCCTACGAGCAGCGCCTGCGCGACGCCGTGATGGACGCGGCACCGCTGCTCAACGCGCGGCTGCTGCCGGTGGGCGTGCGCAGTGCCGCGCTGAACAAGGCGCTGGCCGCCGGCCTGCCGCAACTGCGCGACGACCTGTGGCGCTACGCGGACCTGCGTTTCCTCGCTTCCGCGGCGCTCGCGCCCGTCCCTGCCCAGCCCGGGGCGCTGGCCGCCGCCATCCAGCCATTGCTGCCGCCGCGCCTGACCGGTTACACACGGCTGGTGTTCGGCGACGGCCGGCTGCTGGAGACGCTGTCGGATTCCTGCCCCGCGCTCGATGCGGCCGCGACGCCGCTGGTGCCGGAACGCACCCGTCACGAGCGCTTCGGCTGGCTGAACGATGCCTTCGCCACCGGCGTGGCGCGGCTGGAAGCCGCCGGCACGCTGCAGCTGGAAGTGATCTTCGCGGCGACACATGGCGCCTCACGGCAGGCCGTCTATCCGCGCCTGGAACTGAATCTCGCGGCCCACGCCGACGTGGTGCTGGTCGAACGTCATGTCGGCAGCACCGGCGCGCAGGGCCTGGTCAACGCCGCAGTGCAGCTGCACTGCGGCCCCGCCAGCCGCCTGCGGCACCTGCGCTGGCAGGCGCTGGGCGAGGACGCGCAGCTGCTGGATACCGTGCAGCTGGCGCTGGACCGGGACGCGCACTGCCAGCTCACGCAGCTGCAGCTCGGCGCGCGCACGGCCCGCACCTCGCTGCGTGCCTCGCTGTATGGCACGGGTGCCTCGCTCACGCTGCATGGCGTGGCCATCGCCGGCGGCCGCCGCACGCTGGACCAGTCGCTGCTGGTGGATCACCTGGCACCGCACGCACAGAGCAGCCAGGTGTTCCGCGCGGTGGCACGCGACGCCGCGCGCCTGGCCTGCCGCAGCCGCGTGGAGGCGGGGCGCACGGCCCGGGGCAGCCTCGCACTGCAGTCGCTGAAGGGCCTGCTGGCCGGCGGCGGGGAAATCGACCTGCGCCCGCAGCTGGAGATCCTCACCGACGAGGTACGGGCCAGCCACGGCGCCACCACCGGCGCGCTGGACGAAAACATGCGCTTTTACCTCGCCGCGCGCGGGCTGGATCCCGACACCGCGCGGGCGCTGCTGGAATGGGCCTTCCTCGAAGATGCGCTGCGCGGGCTGGACCCCCCCGGACTGCGTGCCGCCGCCGAGCGCGCGGTGGCCGCGGCGCTGGGCAGCGACGTCGCGTTGCAGGTGCTGGCGTGAGCATCGTGCGGCTGCACGCCTCGCATGGCTATGACGTGGCGCGGCTGCGCGAGCAGTTTCCCATCCTCGCGCAGGCGGTGAACGGGCGGCACCTCGCCTACCTCGACAACGGTGCCTCCACACAGCGTCCCCGGCAGGTGATCGACGCGGTCACCCATTACGAAACCCATCTGCACGCCAACGTGCACCGCGGCGTGCACACGCTCAGCCAGCTGGCTACCGACGCCTTCGAGGGCGCGCGTGAGCGGGTGCGGCGCTTCCTGAACGCCGGCTCCACGCGCGAGATCCTCTTCACGCGCGGCACCACGGAATCGATCAACCTGGTGGCGCAGAGCTGGGGCCGCGCGAACCTGCGTGCCGGCGACGAGATCATCGTCTCGGCGCTGGAGCATCATGCGAACCTGGTCCCGTGGCAGATGATCGCCGCCGCCACCGGCGCGCGGCTGCGTGTCGCGCCCATCGACGGCACGGGGCAGCTGCATTTCGCCGGCTTCCAGGCGCTGCTGAACGAACGCACGAAGCTGGTGGCCATCGCGCATGGCTCCAACGCACTGGGCAGCATCCTGCCGGTCGGGCGCGTCATCGAGGCCGCGCACCGGGCCGGCGTGCC
>DATJXQ010000016.1:0-2715 GCA_035500015.1 Steroidobacteraceae bacterium | reverse complement strand
AACCGCGCTCGGGCTTCCAGCCCAGCTTCTCCCGGGCCTTGGTCGGGTCGCCCAGCAGTGTATCCACCTCAGTCGGGCGGAAGTAGCGCGGATCCACACGCACGATGGTCTGCCCGGTCTTGCGGCTCACCCCGATTTCGTCGATGCCTTTGCCGCGCCATTCGATCTCGATACCGATCTCCCCGGCGGCAAGGCTGACAAATTCCCGAACGGAATGCTGTTCGCCGGTAGCGATGACGAAGTCTTCCGCCTGTTCCTGCTGCAGCATCAGCCACTGGGCTCTCACGTAATCCCTGGCATGGCCCCAGTCGCGCAGCGAGTCGAGGTTGCCGAGATAGAGGCAGGGCTCCATGCCATGATGCATGCGCGCCAGCGCGCGCGTGATTTTGCGGGTGACGAAGGTTTCGCCGCGGATCGGGGATTCGTGGTTGAACAGGATGCCGCTGCAGGCGTACAGGCCGTAGGCTTCGCGGTAGTTCACCGTGATCCAGTGGCCGTAGACCTTGGCTGCGCCATAGGGCGAGCGTGGATAGAACGGAGTGGTTTCCTTCTGCGGGGTTTCCCGTACCAGGCCGAACATCTCGGAAGTGGATGCCTGGTAGAAGCGGGTCTTCTTCTCGAGCCCCAGTATGCGGATGGCTTCCAGCAGGCGCAGGGTGCCGATGGCATCCGCATTGGCGGTGTATTCAGGCGTCTCGAATGAGACCGCCACGTGGCTCTGTGCCGCCAGGTTGTAGATCTCGTCCGGCTGCACCTGCTGGACGATGCGGATCAGGTTGGTCGCATCAGTCAGGTCGCCATAGTGCAGGTGCAGCCGGGCGCCTTTCTCATGTGGATCCTGGTACAGGTGATCGATGCGGTCCGTGTTGAAGGACGATGCGCGGCGCTTGATACCGTGGACTTCGTATCCTTTGCCCAACAGGTATTCGGCGAGGTACGCACCATCCTGCCCGGTGATACCGGTGATGAGAGCCTTCTTGGCCATGGGGTCGGGACGGGTTATCCGTTGTGGTTGCTATCAGTGGGCTCAGTTTACCAGATGCCATTTCGCGGCCTTTCGCGCGGCTGGTCAACGTAACCGCCCCTGATACGTTCCAACGCCATGGGCATGGCTCGCGGTGATGACAGCAGAGTGACACTCGTCAGGGCCAGTATGCGTGCGAATAGTTGTGAACTTGCTATCTTGCCTCCATCTGCCGCGCGTTGTAGCCTGCGCCTGTCAGGTCTTGGGTTTCAGTAGATAACATCAGGGAGCCGCGCAAAGGAAATGCGGGTAATTCCGGCATCGATCGCCTCATTTCTCGTTTCTTCCACCATGCTTCTGGTGCTCCGGCCACTCGCCGAAGCGGTCGGTCTGGTCGACAAACCTGGCGGTCACAAGACCCACCACGGCGAAGTGCCTGTAGTCGGCGGAATCGCCATGTTTGCCGGCCTGCTGGTTACCGCAGTGGGCGGAGCTGGTCTGGCCCGCGGCGGATTGTCGATGCTGACCGCCGCGGCCTTCATGGTGGTTATCGGAGCGCTCGACGACCGGTTCAATCTGCCGCCCCGGGTCCGCTTGTTTGCGCACATGTCTGCGGCTGTCGCCGTGGTCTACAGCACCGGCTATCAGGTTCACGACCTGGGTGATCTGGCCGGATTTGGCGTCATATCACTGGGTCCGTTGGCGCTGCCTTTCACCATCGTGGCAATGGTCGCACTGATCAATGCCTTCAACATGCTGGACGGGCTGGACGGGCTGGCGGGCAGCACCGGCCTGGTGGCGTTTGGCGGAATGATGGTGTTGGCTTCGCGGGGCGGCAATCCGGGCACGCTCGTCATATCCGGTGCCATGTTTGGCGCCGTCGCGGCCTTCCTGCTGTTCAACTTGCCGGTCCACGTGAACCGCTCCGTGCGCACCTTCATGGGCGATGCGGGCAGTACTCTGCTCGGCTTTCTGCTGGCGGCGCTGGCGTTGCGGCAAACGCAGAAGCAGCTCATGCACCTGACGCCGATGGTGGTGGTCTGGCTGATGCCGATCCCGATCTTCGAGCTGTTCAGCAGCACGGCCAGGCGCCTGGCCGGAGGTGTGTCGCTGGTGCGGGCGGACAACGGGCATTTCCATCACGTGTTGATCAAGGCGGGGCTGTCGGTGCGCGCGATTTGCGCGCTCTATTTCCTGACTTCCCTGGCCGGGTGCTGCTTCGGCGTCTGGGCTTATCAGGCGGATCTTCCCGAGCCCCTCATGTTCGCGGTGTTCTGTGTGGCTTTCGGGGCCTGGCTGCTGTTCGTTGTCAATGCGCGGCGCATCGCGGCATTGCTGCCGGTGTGGCTGCTTCGCACGGGAAACATGGCGTGAATCTTTGAACAGCTGCGCGACCGGCAACTGTTAGCGCAGCTGCGGCTGCACTTCAGGCCAGCGGGTTGACCACCCGCACATCCCCGTAACGCTGGCCATCCGCCAGATCTTCCGACCACAGCAGTGGTGCGCCGGAAGTCTGTGCGGCGGCGACAATCAGGCCATCCCAATAGTTCAGCTTCCAGCGGACCTGCACGTCGAAGGACGTACGCAGCAGGGATCGATCATTGTCCACGACTTTCCACGCCAGGTAATGCCGTACCCGTTCCGCCGATTGGGCAGGTTTCATGCGGGCTTTGCGGACCAGGTTCGCATGCAACTCCTGCAGTACCTGCACGCTGACGGCGGCCGTCTGCGGCTCGTTCCAGAGTGGTTCG
>DATJXQ010000015.1:0-4934 GCA_035500015.1 Steroidobacteraceae bacterium | reverse complement strand
CATCCATGGCCGGCCACGCCGCGCGCCAGGAGTTCCATGCCACCCGCCCTGCAGCACGAAATCAGGCGCCATCCACTCCAACAAGCGCCCGCAGATGACTCCAGTCAAACGCTGAGCCAGGGTCGGTCTTGCGGCCCGGCGCGATATCGCTGTGGCCGACGATGCGCGTGGGCGCCAGCTTCGGGTAAGCGGCCAGCAGCGCGCGGATTGCCGCCGATGCGGCTTGATACTGCACAGCCTGGTAGGGCGATTCATCCGCACCCTCCAGTTCGATGCCGATGGAAAAATCATTGCACGCCGCGCGTCCCTCGTATTCCGAGGCGCCTGCGTGCCAGGCACGCAGCCCGAACGCCACGAACTGCACGAGTTCGCCATCGCGGCGCACCAGCAGGTGCGCCGACACCCGCATGCCGTGGATCTGCGCGAAGTACGGATCGCCCTCGCGCGGCAGGTTGCCGGCGAACAGCTTCTCGATCCACGGGCCGCCGAACTGGCCCGGCGGCAGGCTGATGCCATGCATCACGATCAGGTCCGGCTCGACGCCGGCCGGCCGCGCGTCCTGGTGCGGACTGAGCACCTGGCGCACGCCTTCCAGCAGGCCGGTTGCCGCGTGCACGCGCAGGCTCATGCAAGATTCCTTATTGCTTGCCCGGCCGCGCGCCGGGTGCTACACCTGACCGGCCCGCGGGGGCGGATGAACAACAACATGGGGAAAGCATAATGCCTGCTGCAAATTCTCTGGCAAGACGTCTGGGCGCCGAATTCCTCGGCACCTTCTGGCTGGTACTGGGAGGCTGCGGCAGCGCCGTGCTGGCCGCCGGGTTCCCGCAGACGGGCATCGGCTTTGCCGGTGTGGCGCTGGCCTTCGGCCTTACCGTGCTCACCGGGGCCTATGCGTTCGGATCGATCTCCGGCGCGCACTTCAACCCCGCGGTCACCGTGGGCCTGACGGTGGCCGGCCGCTGCAGCGTGAAGGACCTGCTGCCCTATGTCATCGTGCAGGTGGCAGGCGCCATCGCCGCCGCCTTCCTGCTGCGCTACATCGCCAGCGGCGCGCCGACCTTCGATGCCAACAGCCTCGCTGCCAATGGCTTCGGCGAGCATTCGCCGGGCCAGTACAGCCTGCAATCGGCCATCCTCATCGAGATCGTGCTGACGGCGTTCTTCCTGCTGGTGATCCTCGGCGTGACCGACCGGCGTGCGCCGCCGGGCTTCGCGGCGCTGGCCATCGGCCTCGCGCTGACGCTGATCCACCTGATCAGCATCCCGGTGACCAACACCTCGGTGAATCCGGCACGCAGCACCGGACCGGCGATCGTGATGGGCGGCTGGGCACTCAAGCAGCTGTGGCTGTTCTGGGTGGCGCCCATTGCCGGCGGCATCCTCGGCGCGCTGGTATGGCGCTGGCTCGGCGGCGGCGCGAAGGAGTGAGCATGCGCCGGAGAACGCGCGCGGCGGCGGCACTGTTGCCGCTGCTTGCGGCGCTCTCCGGCGCCACGGAACCTGCCGCGCAGCAGCTGGATGAAATCGTGGTCCACGGCGAGCAGCCGGGACCGGCGATGTGGAAGATCAGCCGCGATGGCCACGCCATGTGGATCATGGGCACGCTGACGCCGGTGCCGGCGCAGATGACCTGGCGCTCGAAAGAAGCCGAGCAGGTCATCGCCCAATCCGGCGAAATACTCGGCAGCACCTCGGCCCGGCCCAGCGCGGATATCGGGCTGTTCGGCGCGTTGAAACTCATTCCGTCGCTGCTGCGGGCCCGCAACAATCCCGATGGCGCCACTCTGCGGCAGGCGCTGCCGGCGGAGGTCTATGGCCGCTGGAGCGCGATGTACCGGCGCGTGTATGGCAAGGATGCGGACGCGAAGGACAAGACGCGGCCGCTGTTCGCGGCGGACCAGCTCTATCGCCGGGCATTGCAGCAGTCGGGTTTGACCGGGGCCAACCCGGTGTGGCCCACGGTGCAGAAACTGGCAAAGCAGTACAAGGTGCACATCCGCGAGCGCCAGTTCCAGGTGCCGCTGCAGGACCCGCAAGGTCTGATCGCGGACCTCGCGAAGATACCGCGCGACAAGGAGGTGGCCTGCCTGGTGAAGACCCTGGATTACATCGACGTCGAACTGCCCAACATCCGGCGCCGCGCCGCGGCCTGGGCCACCGGCGACCTCGATACGCTGCGCGCGCTGCCGGTGCCGGTCAGTCGCAACGACTGTTTCAATGCGCTGCTCGACGCGCTGCGGCCCAGGATGGAAAACCAGGTGAAGCAGGTTGCCGGCGAAATGGCGGCGGACCGCAGCGGCATCTTCAGCTGGATGCTGCTGGCGCATCCCGTCAGCTTCACCACGATGCCGATCGAGCGGCTGCTGCGCGAGGACGACCTGATCGCCGGCTGGCGCGCCGCGGGCTACACCGTGGAGGAGCCGCACTGAGCGCGGCTCCCTCCCGCACGCTGACTACAGGTGGCCCTGCTTCACCACCGGCGCGGCCGGTGCCGTGGCGGCGCCCTTCTGTTGCTGCGCATACGCGTCGCGCTGCACCGAGACCAGGTTCGCGCGGATCTTCTCCACTTCCGCCTCGCTGAGCAGATCGTCCCAGGCCGGCATGCCTTCCTTCTGCAGCGCGCCGCCACGCACCACGTTCTGGAACGCGGCCGCGTCGCGGACCACCGCGGAACGGCGCAGGTCCGGCACCGGCGAGGGCACGAAGTTGGCGTGACAGCTGCTGCAATGCGTCGCGAACAACGCGCCGCCGGCGGCGATGTCCTTGGCAGTGCCGGTCTGCGCCGGCGGTTCGGGCAGCGGCGGCACGGGCGGCATTTCCGGCGGAATCGGTGTCGCCCCGCCATCCAGGCGGAACGCGAGGATGCGGTTGTCGTTGCCGCGCAGCGCGGCCACCTTGTCCGGCGTCCACAGGTTCCAGCCGCCGCCGCCGGTGCCGGCGAGGATGGCGATGTACTGCACGCCGTTGACGGTGTAGGTCATCGGCGCGGCCACCAGCGAGGTGCCGGTATCGATGTCCTTCACCACCTCGCCGGTCTTGTCGTCGAAGAAGCGCAGGTGGCCGTCGATGCTTCCCTGCACCACCAGCCCGCCGGCGGTGGAGAGCACGCCGCCATGATCGTTGAACGAGGGGTACTTGTGTTCCCACACCACCTTGTGTGCCACCGGGTCCCAGGCCTTCAGCGAGGCGTGCATGTCCAGGCTGGGCACGGTCTTCAGATACGCGGGACTGGCCAGCGGCTTGAATACCGGTGGCAGCGTCGCGGCGTCGAGCGGGCCGGTGATGAAGCCGACCTGGAAGCCGCCGGCCATCTGTCCCTGCCCGCGCGCCTGGGGGGTGGTCTGCGCAATCATCATGCCGCTGTGCACCGCGGCCAGGTACACCAGGCCGGTGCTGGCCGACAGCGACATCGGGTTGAAGTTGTGCCCGCCGACGCCGGAAGGAAACACGATGGCCGCCTTGCCGCGCGTGTAGTCCGCCGCCGGATTGACGATGGGCCGGCCGGTCTTCAGGTCCACGCCCGAGGCCCAGTTCTCGGTGGCGAAGGCATCCGCGGCCAGCAGTTCGCCGGTGGCGCGGTCCAGCACATAGAAGAAGCCATTCTTCGAGGCCTGCAGCAGCACGTCGCGGTCGGCGCCGTTGATCTTCAGTGTGGCCAGCATGAATTGCGGCGTGGCGTCGTAGTCCCAGCGTTCGCCCGGGGTTTCCTGGTAGTGCCAGGCGTACTCGCCCGTATCCGCGTGCAGCGCCACGATGGAGGCCACGAACAGGTTGTCGCCACCGCTGGGGCTGCGGTAGTGGATGTTCCACGGCGAACCATTGGCCGTGCCGAAGTACACCAGGTTGGTCTTCGGATCGTAGCCGAAGCCGTCCCAGGCATTGCCGCCGCCACCGTAATTCCAGTCGCGCTTTGGATCCCAGGTCTTCACGGCTTTTTCCAGCGCCGCATTCTGCTGCGGCCTGGCCGGATCGGTGGGCGTGGTGAAGAAGCGCCAGGCCAGCGCGCCGGTGTCCAGATCGTAGGCCGACACATAGCCGCGCGAATCGAACTCCGCGCCGCCATTGCCGATGACCACCACCTTGCCGGCGACCTGCGGCGCGCCGGTGATGGAATAGGCGCGGGTCTTGTCGATGAAGGTGTCGGCCTGCCACAGCACCTTGCCGTCCTGCGCATCGAGCGCATACAGGATGCCCTCGAAGCTGCCGACGTAGACCTTGCCGTTCCACACCGCCACGCCGCGGTTGACCAGGTCGCAACAGGCGCCACGCGCGTTCTTCAGCTGCAGCGGCGGCGCGAACTGCCACAGCAGCTTGCCGCTGGCGGCGTCGAGCGCATACACGCGCCCGGCCACGCCGGAGGTGTACATCACGCCGTCGACCACGAGGGGCGTGGCCTGCATGCCGCGGTTGGTGCCGGTCTTGTATTCCCAGGCGAAGCCCACGCGCGCGACGGTGTCGTGGTTGATGGCCTGCAGCGGCGAGTAATGCGTCTTGCCGCCATCGCGGCCGGTGGTCAGCCACTGGCCGGGCTCGGCGGCAATGTTGGCCAGCCGCGCCGCATCGACCTTGCCCGCGGGCGCAGCCGCTGCCGGAGCCTGCGGTGCCTGCTTGCAGCCCGCAACGCCAATGACCGCCAGCACCAGCACGGTGCCGGCCACATTCCGCTTCGAACCGCTCATGCCCCCTCCGGGTGAAATTCCCGCCCCGTGGCAGGATACTCACCCGCAAGGATGGAAGCTATGGATGCGCGCGCGTGAGCGCCGGATCCGGCGGCGGAGGTGCCGCGCCCTTCTGCTGCGCCGCATAGGCGGCATGCGCCAGCGACAGCAGGTACGACTGCACCTGCTCGACCTGCTTCTCGCTGAGCACGTCGTCGAAACGCGGCATGCCCTGCGACTGCAATGCGCCCTTCAGCACGATGTCCTTGAAGA
>DATJXQ010000014.1:0-3390 GCA_035500015.1 Steroidobacteraceae bacterium | reverse complement strand
TGGTCGATGCCGCGCTGCGCGCCACCGCGCGCGAGACCATGGGCGCGGGCACCACCTCGCGGCTGGTCGGTGATACCGGCGTCGTGCCGGTGCTGCGCAAGAGTTCCTGATTCCTCCAAGGCCTTACCTCTACATGAGCACCGAGATCAAAGTACCCAGGCTGCCCGAATCCGTCGCCGACGCCACGCTGGTGAACTGGCACAAGAAACCCGGTGATGCCGTGGCGCGCGATGAAAATCTCGCCGACCTGGAAACCGACAAGGTGGTGCTCGAAGTGCCAGCGCCGGTGGCCGGCGTGCTGAAGGAAGTGAAGGTGCAGGCCGGCGCCACGGTGGTCAGCGACCAGTTGCTGGCCATCATCGAGGCGGGCGCGACAGCGCCGGCGCCGGCGGCGGCGAAGAGTGCTGCCGCAGCTGCGGCCCCCGCAGTCGCCGCCGCGCCGGCGGCAAAGGCTCCGGTTGCCGCGGATGCCGCAGCAGGCTCGGTGAAATCAGGGCCGGCAGCGCGGCGTGCCGCAGCTGAGGCAGGTGTTGATCTTGCCACCGTGCGTGGCAGCGGCATCGGCGGCGCGGTCAACAAGGCGGACGTCGCGGCGCATGCCGCCGCTCCGGCCACTGCGGTGGCCGCCGGCGCGGCGCCGGTCGCCGGACGCGTGGAGCGGCGCGTGCCGATGACGCGGCTGCGTGCACGCATCGCCGAGCGGCTGGTCACGGCGCAGGCGACGCAGGCGCTGCTGACCACCTTCAACGAGGTGGATCTGCAGGCGGTACAGGAGCTGCGCGCGCGCTACAAGGACCGCTTCGAGAAACAGCATGGCGTGAAGCTGGGGTTCTCCTCCTTCTTCGTGAAGGCGGTGATCGAGGCATTGAAGCGCTTTCCCATCGTCAATGCCGCGGTCGACGGCAACGACATCGTCTACCGCGAGTTCTACGACATCGGCATGGCAGTCTCCACGGATCGTGGCCTGGTGGTGCCGGTACTGCGCGATGCCGACCAGCTGACGTTCGCGCAGGTCGAGAAGGCCGTGGGTGATTTCGCCGCGCGCGCGCGCAGCGGCGCGCTGACCATGGAAGACCTCAGCGGCGGCAGCTTCAGCATCACCAATGGCGGGGTGTTCGGCTCGCTGATGTCCACGCCCATCGTCAATGCGCCGCAGAGCGCCATCCTCGGGATGCACAAGATCCAGGAGCGGCCGGTGGTCGTCGATGGGCAGATCGTGATCCGCCCGATGATGTACCTCGCGCTGACCTACGATCACCGCATCATCGACGGCCGGGAGGCGGTGCAGTTCCTGGTGACGGTCAAGGACGTCCTGGAGGATCCGGGCCGCCTGCTGATCGGAATCTGAAATGGCCGACCGTTACGACGTGATCGTCATCGGCGGCGGACCGGCCGGCTATCCGGCCGCCATCCGCGCGGCGCAGAACGGCCTCAGGGCGGCCTGCATCGACGGCTGGAAGAACCGCGACGGCGGCTATGCCTTCGGCGGCACCTGCCTGAACGCGGGCTGCATTCCTTCCAAGGCGCTGCTGGAATCCTCCGAGCTGTTCCATCGCGCCGCGCATGAATTCAAGGCGCATGGCATCGGCGTGGGCACGCCCACCATCGACGTGGCGGTGCTGCAGAAGCGCAAGAACGGCATCGTCAGGGGGATGACCGGTGGCATTGCATCGCTGCTGAAGGCCAATGGCGTTACCGGCCTGACCGGCCGCGGCAAACTGCTGCCGGGCAATCAGGTCGAGTACACCGCCAGTGATGGCACGACGCAGACGCTCTCCGCGACCAGCGTGATCCTGGCTTCCGGCTCCGCGCCCGTGGCGCTGAAGAGCGCGCCCTTCGACGGCCAGGCCATCGTGGATTCCTGGGGCGCGCTGGATTTCGATGCCGTGCCCGCACGGCTGGGCGTGATCGGCGCCGGTGTCATCGGTGTCGAGCTGGGCAGTGTATGGGCGCGGCTTGGCGCCAGCGTGGTCATCCTGGAGGCCGCCGATGAATTCCTCGCCATGGCCGACCGGCCGCTGGCGGCCGAGGCGCTGAAGCAGCTGCGCAAGCAGGGCCTGGATATCCGGCTCGGCGCGAAGGTCGGCGGCGCGAGCGTGACGAAGGATGGCGTGAAGGTGCAGTACACCGATGCCGCCGGCGAACAGGGCGCGGTGTTCGACAAGCTGGTCGTGGCGGTGGGCCGGCGCCCGTATACGCAGGATCTGCTCGCCGCGGGCACCGGCGTGGAGATCGACGCGCGCGGCTTCGTTGTCGTCGACGAGCATTGCCGTACCGGCGCGGCCAATGTCTATGCAGTGGGCGACTGCGTGCGCGGCCCCATGCTGGCGCACAAGGGCAAGGATGAGGGCATCATGGCCGCGGATCTCGCGGCTGGCCGCTACGGCCACGTGAACTACGACGTGATACCTTCGGTGATCTACACGGCGCCGGAAATCGCCTGGGTCGGCCTGTCCGAGGCCCAGGCGAAAGCCGCGGGGCACAACGTGAAGGTGGGGCAGTTCCCGTTCATCGCCAGCGGGCGCGCGCGCGCCATGGAAGCCACCGCGGGTTTCGCGCGCATCGTCGCCGACGCAGATTCCGACCAGGTGCTGGGCGTGCACATCATCGGCCCGCTGGCCGGCGAGCTGATCGCCGAAGCCTGCCTCGCGCTCGAGTATCGCGCCAGCTGCGAGGACCTGCAGCGCACCATGCATGCGCATCCGACGCTGTCGGAAGCGGTGCACGAAGCCGCGCTGAATGCTGACAAGCGCGCGATCGACGCGCTGAACCGTTAGCCGCGCGACAGTGGGCCATCGCCGCGCGCGCGCGACAACGCGTCTACCGTCGCCGCGAGGATCAGCACACCGCCGGTCACCAGGTAATTCACGCCGCCCGGCAGGTTCAGCAGGCCCAGGCCATTGGTGATGACGGCGATGACCAGCGCGCCGATCGCGGCCTGCGCGAGGCGCCCGCGGCCGCCGAACAGGCTCACGCCGCCCACTACTGCGGCGGCCACGCCGCTCAGCACGATGTCGCGGCCGAAGGCGGCATCCACCGAGCCGACCTTGCTGGCGCTGAACAGGCCCGACACCACGGCCAGCGTCGAGCAGGCGATGAAGGCGCACCAGCGGATCATCACCACCTTGATGCCGGCGCGCCGCGCCGCTTCGGCATTGCCGCCGATGGCGTAGAGGTAGCGACCGAACTTCGTGCGGTCGAGCACGAAGGTGCCGGCCCAGAGGATGGCCAGAGTGATCGGCGCCACGATGGGTACCCCGGACACTGTGGCCAGGCCCGCGCCGCGGTTCTGGTTGAGCAGGAAAACCGCGCCGCCACCGGCTGCGAGGATGACGCCCAGCCTCAGCCACAGCAGCAACACCGGGCGGTTCGGCATGCCGGCGCGCCGCG
>DATJXQ010000013.1:0-6849 GCA_035500015.1 Steroidobacteraceae bacterium | reverse complement strand
TCTGCAATCGCCCAATTCCACGATGGGCAAGGATCTTGGCCTCACTCCCGCCGACGGAGGCAGGCTGGCGGGATACCTCGGCATGGCCTGGGGTATCTCATCGTTCGTGATGGGCTATCTGGCCGACAAGGTCGGACGCCGCGCGGTGCTGGTGCCGGCCATCCTGGTGTTCTCGCTGATGTCAGGGTTCAGCGGTTTGGCCGGATCCGTCACGGCGCTGGTCCTGGTCCGCGTCATCATGGGAATCGCAGAAGGGCCGGTAGCCTCGACTGGTGTCGCAGTGGCGGTGGAAGCCTCCAAGCCGTCCCGGCGCGGCATGAACAACGGCATCTTCCAGTGCATGATCTCCATGTTCGGCCTGGCACTGGGACCGATCATCGCTACGCGGCTGCTCAATGGCCACAGCTGGCATGTTGTCTTCATGATCGTGGGCGCGCCCGGTCTCATCATGGCCATCCTGATGTGGATCGTGGTGCGCGAACCCGTGAAGCAGGCGCACACGGGCCCCCACAGTGGCGGCACGTCGTTCTTCGGCATGTTCGGCCATCGCAATGCCAAGGTGGCGCCGCTCACGCTGATCTGCGCGATGGGCGGCATCTTCGTGATTGCCGCCATGCTGCAGGCCTACCTGACGGCACCGGCAGGCGCAGGCCTCGCGCTCGATCCGGTGACTGCCGGCAATGTGTTCTCGGCGGTGGGCATTGGCGGTTGCATCGGCCAGTTCGCAATGCCGGCGATTTCCGACCTCATCGGGCGCAAGCCGGCGACGCTGCTTTCGTACATCCTGGCTGCGGTGTCGCTGTACTTCTTCACGCAGGCCGGTGCCGGCAATACCACCACGCTGTGGATCCTGCTGTTCTTCGCCTCGCTGTTCAACTTCGCGGCGCTGGCGATCCTGGCTGGTCCGGTGGCCGCGGAGGCCGCGCCTCCGGGCATGCTGGCCTCGATGGCCGGTTTCGTGATCTTCGCCGGTGAGTTCATCGGCGGCGGTGCGGCACCGATGATCGCGACCCGGATTGCAGGCGGTGAATACGGCCTGAAGGGCACGCTGTACTTCGCGGCCACCGGCCTGGTGGTCGGCTTCATCGTGGCGCTGTTCCTGAAGGAAACCGCGCCGCGTTACCACTCCAGCGGGGCAGCAGAGGTGGCACCCCCGACGCTGGGCTGATGGGCACGCTGCCGGTCAACGTCGACGATCGCATCGTCTGGGACAGCTGGCTGTCGCTGTTCCACTTTCCGGTGGTCTCGGTGGCGGACGAGGTGGGCACGTTCGCCGCCCTGTCCGCAAAAGCGAAGCAGACGGATGAGCTGGCGGCCGAGCTGGGCCTGGATGCGCGCGCGCTGGCCATCCACCTGGCCATGCTGGCCGCGCTGGGCTTCGTGGAACGGCGCGAGGGCAGGTGGCGCGCGACCGCCGCCACGCGCACCTGGCTGCATCCGCGGGCCGACGGCTACGCCGGTCCGCTTTTGCATCGCTTCAAGGAGCGCCAGCCCCTGCATGCGCAGCTGCTGGAAACCCTGCGTACCGGGCAGAAGGCCGGGGATTACGCCACCGTGGCCGAGGAATGGGAACGCGGCGAGATGCCGCCCGAACTCGCGCGCGCGATTACCGCGTTCATGAACGCGCACAGCCGCGCGTCCTCGCTGGCGGTGGGCCAGCAGCCGCTGTTTGCGCAAGTGCGCTCGGTGCTGGACGTCGGCGGGGGGTCGGGCGTGTTTTCCATCGAGCTGGCGAAGGCGTGGCCGGCCTTGTCGGCCACGGTGCTGGAGATCGGCAGCATCTGCGCCGAGGCGGACGGCTACATTGCCGCAGCCGGAGTGGGCGCGCGCGTGAAGACGCACGCGGCCAACATGTTCACGCAGGCGTGGCCAGGCGGCCACGATGTGCATTTCTTCTCGAACATATTCCATGACTGGTCCGACGACACCTGCCGGCTGCTGGCACGCAAGTCCTTCGAGGCGTTGCCGGCGGGCGGCCAGATCCTGCTGCACGAGATACTGCTGGACGACGATGGCTGCGGCCCGCTGGCGGCAGCGGCCTTCTCGTTGCTGATGCTGCTGGGAACGCGGGGACGGCAGTACAGTCTCATGGAGCTGCGGGAATTCCTCGAACCGGCCGGCTTCGTCGATATCGAGGCAGCGCGCACCGGCGGCGGCTACTATTCGCTGGTCAGCGCGCGCAAGCCCTGAACACAGAACGGCTGGGGGAAGCAGTATGCGGAATACGAAGAGTCTGGCGGCAGCTGCCATTGCGGCGGCCGCCGTGCTGGCGGGAACGTCAGCGGATGCCCAGAAAGTGGTGGATCCCGGCTTCAAGAGCGTGGGCCGCGGCTGGCCGCTGGCCGCGGACCTGGGCCAGCCGCCGGTCAATCCGAAGCCGATCGCCCCGCAGAAGGACCAGGCGGTCCAGACCTTCCTTGAACGCAATCCGTGGACAGTGGGCCCGGAGCCGCAGCGCGGTGCGTTCGGTGGCTTCGGTGGTTTCGGTCCGCCACCCGGAGCCGGCGGTCCCGGGGCGCCGCGCGGGCCCGGGGCGCCCGGTGGTGCGCCCGGAGCAAATGTGGCTCCCGCTGCCCCGGCGGCGCCGGCAGCGCGTCCCGCAGCCGGCGCCCAGCCGGTGGCCGGTGTTCCGCCACTGGCCGGATCGCAGGGCGCGGCCACGGCACTCAACGCCAGTGCCACGGATGGCAATGCGCCGCCGGGCGTAAAGCCCCTGGCCGTGGATCTCTTCACCACGAAGAATTTCTACAAGGATCGCGCGCTGTGGAGCGACCCCCGCTATTTCCGCTGCAACAGCCCGTACGCCGTGGAATCGCAGCATGGCGCGAACGGCGCGGCGCTGTCGCTGGATCCGAAAAAGGCGCCCTGGGGTTTCTGCGAGCGCGACTATCCGCGCGAGGCCATCGTCAGTCCCTATCCCTTCAAGACCGCGCAGGAGCACTACGAGGCGCTGCTGGCCGAGGCGAAACAGCACGGCGGCCCGACGCAGCACACCTATGCCACCGTTCCCGGCGACATCACCGGCCGCTACGGGCTGGATTTCCGCACCACCTCCGACTGGTACGGCAGCATGCGCGTCAACCAGGTGCCCACCATCCTGTCGCTGCTGACCCCCGAGTACCAGAAGCGTTTCGTGGAGCTGCTGTACCAGGAGGGCGTCAACGGCGCCTCGCAGTGGCCCTCGCAGTACTGCTGGCCCGAAGGTTTCATGCGCCGCTTCGATCCGGTGGCCATCCAGACGCAGATCAACAACCACTACGTGATCGTCACGCCGCAGCTGGTGCAGATCTCCACCGGCGTGGCGCGCAACTTCGTCACCAACATCTATGTCGGCCGCACCTTCAACATGACGGGCGCCGTGCCGCGCCTGGGTCCCGACGTGCCCCACTGGTACGGCGACACCATCGGCTTCTGGGACAAGGACGCGCTGATCACCTGGACCTCCAACATCCAGGGCTGGATGGTGCACGGCAAGTTCGAGTTCTCGAGCAAGATGCAGACCATCGAGATCTACACGCCGGTGCGCGACGCCGGCGGCAAGATCCCCGGGCTGAACCAGGAGGCGATCTTCTACGACCCCGAGTCGCTGGTGCAGCCGATCCGCATCGTGCGCACGCTGAACCGCCTGGGCGACATGGATTCCGGCAACCCGTACACCTTCATCGAGTGCGTACCGAACATCTATCCGGTGAAGGGCAAGGCAACGCCGGTGACGCCCGGCCAGACGATCGAATACGAGGTGCCGGACATGTACGGCCGGCCGTGGGCGGCGATCTGGCACAAGTACTGGGAGCAGGGCATGACCGATCCGGAAGAGGAGAAGAAGCAGGAGGAATTGTTCAATTTCGACGATTCGGCGCCGGCGCCGGGGAGCAGGAAGCCGTGAGCAGCGCAAAGCGTCAGTCGATGCGGATTCTGGCGGCCGGCCTGGCGGCGGCCCTGCTGGTGACCACGACGGTGCAGGCGCACCATTCGTTCGCGTCCTATGACATGAACAAGACCATCGTGGTTACCGGTGTGGTCACGCGCGTCAATCCGGACGCCAATCACCTGCAGATCTTCTTCGCGCCCATGAACGAGGAGCGCAAGAACGTCGAGCGCGACAAGGACAACAAGCCCATCATCTGGGCCGTGGACATGGCCGGCTCCGCGGCCTCGGCGCAGGAGGGCATCTCCGTGAACGCCTTTCCGCAGGGCACCGTGTTCAGCGTGGGGCTGCATCCGCAGCGCAGCGGCGAACCGGCCGGCTTCCGCGAAGGTCCACTGTTCAAGTGCCCGGTTCGTGCCGACGGCAAGGGCATTCCGCCCGCACCCGGCAAGCACTGCGATTCGGTGGAAGGCAACACCCGCTTCGGCACGGGCGAGCTGCCCAAGCCGGGAGTTTCCGCGACCCCGGCCGTCCCGCCGGCATCGGCCGCGCCCGCCAGGTGAGGCGGTGACGGCGTGAGTCTCGAGAGCACGGCACGGCAGCTGCAGTCCACGGCCTTCAGCCAGCAACTGCAGGCCACGCCCTGGGTGGTGCCCACGCTGCAGACCATCCATATCGTGATGATCGGCGTGGTGTTCGTTTCCATCCTGATGATCGCGCTGCGGGTGCTGGGCTGGGTGCGCGGCGAGCAGCCCTTCCTGCTGGTATGGCGCCGCTTCGCGCCATTCCTGTGGACGGGCCTGGTGGTGATGACCGTGACCGGCCTGCTGCTGACCTGCGCCGAGCCGGTGCGCGAGGTGATGGCGCTGTCGTTCCGCCTCAAGATGGCGCTGCTCGCGATCGGAGTCATCAGCGCCATCGCATTCGGCCGCAGCGTGCGGGCGGCGGCGCCGGCCGCGGAACGCCCGTTTCCGTTCGGGGTGCGGCTGGCCTCCGTCGCCACCGTCGTGCTGTGGCTGATCATCATCTTCCTTGGCCGCGCGATCGCCTACGACAACTCCGTCTGGGGCCACTGGTCGCCGGCGGTGCTGCAGCGGGGCGGCACGACGTGAGGACGCCGCCGCCGTTCATCCATGCCATCGAATCCTCGGCCGTGGGCGAGTGGATGCGCAGCAATGTGCTGGCGATGCCGTTCGTCGAAGCCTCGCACGTGCTGTGCATCACGCTGGTGTTCGGCACCATCCTGGTGGTCGACCTGCGCCTGCTGGGGCTGTTCGACCGCGGCCGCCCGGTGACCCGGGTGGCGCACGAGATGCTGCGCGTGACCTGGCTGGCATTCGCCGGCGCCGTGCTGACCGGCGCGCTGTACTTCTCGGCCAATGCCACGACTTACTGGTTCAACACGGCATTCCGCTTCAAGATGCTGACGATACTGGCGGCGGGCCTGAACATGGCGGTGTTCCAGCTCATCACCTACCGCGGCGTCGCGGCCTGGGATCACGCGATGGCCACGCCGCGCGCGGCGCGTATCGCCGGTGCCGTGTCCATCCTGCTGTGGGTGACGGTCATCACGCTGGGCCGTACCATCGGTTTCACCAAGGGCTACGATTTCACGGTTCCCGCGGGCGTGGATTTCGATTTCTCCGCGGGCGGAGGTTCCTGAGATGGGCACCAGGGCCGAACACGTGGCGAAGCGGCAGTCCGCGCCGCCGTTCCGCTTCTACGACAACCGCCAGAAATACCTCGCATTCGTCAACACCTGCAACGAGAAGGCGGTGGTGGCGCGGCGCGCCGGCCAGGAACTGGGCCTGGTACGGCCCACGCCACCGGCGCTGAACCTCTTCGACGCCGGCATGGGCGACGGCACCGTGCTGTCGCGGCTGATGCGCTACGCGCACAGCGTGCACCCGGCGGTGCCCATGGTGGCGGTGGCCAAGGAGATCAGCCTGGAGGACGTGCGCCTCGGGCTGGAGAAGATGCCGGACCGCTTCATGGAGCATCCCGCGACGGTGCTGGTGATCACCAACCTGAACTACGCGGACGCACCACGGCTGATGCTGCGCGACATGCAGCTGGCGGCCGCGCTGAACTGGCAGGAGATCCGCCTCAGCGGGGATTCGGCGCACGCCTACGAGGAGCAGATCGAGGAAGTCTCGGACACGCTGGCCGAGGCCTGGTCCACGCATCCGAGCGAGAAGACCGGCAACCCCATCTACCGCCGGCCGTCGGTGCTGGTCGTATACCGCGAGGACCACAAGTTCCTGCTGGACGGCGTCATTCCGCGGCCCGGCCGTCCGCCGCCGCACTACGACCTGATCCTCGCCTCGCAGCCGTGGCGCGCGCGTATGTCCGCCGAATTCAAGGTGTCGCGCGTGCTGGGTCCGCTGAGCCGGGCGCTGGCCCCGGGAGGCCGGCTGCTGGTCATCCAGTCGGCGGGCCACGATCCGGCGCAGGAGATCATCCAGAAACTGTGGCCGGGCGAAAATCCCTTCCAGGTGGATCGTAACGCGCTGCTGGCGGCACTGAAGAGCGAGCTGGGCCGCGACGCGCGGGACTTCATGCTGGCGCCGCCGCCGGACGACAAGGCGCTGCTGCGTTACGAGATGCGCACGCTGCCGTCGGAGCTTTCCGACCGCATCGGTACCTCGACGCTGTTTGCCGCGTGGAACGCCGCCGCCTACGTCAACCAGATGGAGGACGAACGCCTGGAGCCCGTGGTGGCCAGCGGCGCTTATCTCAAGGCCACCCAGGCCGTGCTGCAGAAGCACGGCGGGCTGTGGTTCAACGACGAGGCCTTCGTGGTATCGCGGCGCGGCTGAACCTCACTCGTCCCTGTCGATCTGCTTCTTGAGGAAGGCCAGCATCCGGGTGTAGACCGCGGCACGATCTTCCAGCGTGAAGTAACCGGAATGCTCCGTGCCGATGACCTCCCACTGTGGTGCGTTGCCGGCGGCCTTCAGTGCGCTGCGCATCCGCGAGGA
>DATJXQ010000012.1:0-3038 GCA_035500015.1 Steroidobacteraceae bacterium | reverse complement strand
ATCCGGCGATGTCGAACGCGTGAACCTGTAACCGCGTACGCCGCCTCAGGCGGCGCGCGGCAGTTCGACGGCTTGCGGCGCGGCCGCTTCCACGCGCTCTGGCGCGAGGGTTTGCGTCATTGTCCAGCCGTGCAGCGTCGTGCGCCCGCGCTGACACGCGCCCGCGGCCACGCACAGCGCCAACGTCACGAAGGCCAGGCTCTGGAACAGCAGGGTCGATAGCGCGAAAGTTTCCATGTCGGCTCCTCAAAGGTCGCATCTGTCAATACGCCTTCCATCAGACGAGCTGCAGCATGGAGCGGTTTCATGAAACCCTGATTAATCTTCGCAATGCGGCCTATGCCGGCAGCGCGTACGGCAGCGGCATCTGCAGGCTCGGCAGGCGCGCCGTCGCGGGTTCCTCGCCAGCGCCGCCGGCCTCGGCGGCATCACCGGTGCCCGGCAATGTGGTCACGGCGAGGAACTCCTGTCCACCCTCGGCGATGCCTTCCGCCAGCACCACCTGCGCGCGCCGCCCGTCGCCCAGCACGATGCGCTCGCCCGGCAGCAGCGGCGTCTCGCTGTCGCTATGGAACAGCTGCATGCGCCGCTTCACCTGGCCACGGAAGTGCGCGCGGGCGATGATCTCCTGACCGGTGTAACAACCCTTGTCGAACGACACCGCACCCAGCGCATCCAGGTTCAGCATCTGGGCGATGAATTCGCCGCTGGTCCGCTCCAGCACTTCCGGCATGCCGGCCTCGATGTCCTCGACGCGCCACTCGGCGCGCGCCGACAGGTGACCCTGCGGCAGCGGCTCGCCGCGCGGCGCGAGGATCAGCTGCCGCATGCCGGTCGGGTCCAGCTGCAGATGCAGGCGCGTCGTCGCGGCGGCCTCGGCGTCCGGACCCGCAAGACCGTAGATGCGCCAGCTGCCGCTGGCATCGACAAGCTTGACGCGCGCGCGCAATACATAGCGATTCAGGTGCTGGCGCACGCGCGTGGCAAGCTCGGCCGGCAATACCAGCAGGATCTGGTCGCTGCCGAGGTGAAACAGCCGCAGCAGCGCGAGGCAGCGACCTTGCGGATTGTGCAGGCCCGCCAGCATGGCGCCCCGCTCACCGAGCATCTCCATGTCCTGCGAGAGCTGGCCCTGCAGGAATGCGCCGACGTCCGCGCCGCGCACCGCCAGCGCAGTGAGGTCATCGAGCGGCGTGATGGCGAGATCGGACATCTGGTTGGGCGAATTCTGGCACAATACATGCCCATGCAGCTTTTGGCAGAAAACCGCGACGCTGCCCGCATGAAGGACCAGCCTGCGACGAGGGACGCGCAGGACAGGCCCAAGGTTCCCGAACTGGATGGTCCGTCGGGCCCCGAGCCCACCCGCTATGGCGACTGGGAGCGGCGCGGACGCTGCATCGATTTCTAGGAATCGCACATGCCCCAGCGACCGCTGTCCCCGCACGTGTTCATCTACCGATTCGCCTACACGATGGCGACGTCGATACTGCATCGCGCCACGGGCCTGCTGCTCAGCGCCGGATTGCTGTTGCTGGTGACATGGCTGGTCGCGCTGGCCGGCGGCCCGCGGCAGTTCGCCGCGCTGCAGGCGCTTCTGGCCAGCTGGCCGGGCAGGGTGCTGCTGGGCCTGGTGCTGCTGGCGTTCTGCTATCACTTCGCCAACGGCATCCGTCACCTGCTGTGGGACGCGGGTGTGGGACTCGAACGGCGCGCGGCGCGTTTCTCCGCGAAGCTGGTGGTGATTTGCGCGGTGCTCGTCGCCGCCGTGCTGCTGTATCTGTTCAGCGGCCACGGGAGCGCGGCGTGAGCGATGCGGCGCAGGCGCTGTCGAAGGTGCTCGGGCGCGGTTCGGCGCACGAGGGCGCCCACCACTGGCGCGCGCAGCGGCTGACCGCCATCGCGCTGCTGTTGCTGGGCGCCTGGTTCGTCGCGTCGCTGCTGTGCCTGCCGCACTTCAGCTATCCGCTGGTGCACGCGTGGGCCGCCGGCCTGCCGCACGCCGTATTGCTGGCGCTGTTTGCCGGCGCGGCCTGCTGGCACTCGCAGCTCGGCGTGCAGGTGGTGATCGAGGACTACGTGCAGGGCTGGCTGCGCCCCGCGTCGCTGGTGCTGTCCGGTTTCCTGCACGTGGTGCTGGCGGCATTTGCATGGCTGGCCATCGCGCGCATCGCGCTCGGATCCTGAGCATGGCGGCTTACACCTTAATCGACCACACCCACGACGTCATTGTGGTCGGCGCGGGCGGCGCCGGGCTGCGTGCCACGCTGGGCCTGGCCGAAGCCGGGCTGACCACGGCGTGCATCACCAAGGTGTTCCCGACGCGCAGCCACACCGTCGCTGCCCAGGGCGGCATCAGCGCCTCGCTGGGCAACATGGGCGAGGATGACTGGCGCTGGCACATGTACGACACCGTGAAGGGATCGGACTGGCTCGGCGACCAGGACGCGATCGAGTTCATGTGCAAGGAAGCGCCGGCCGCGGTCATCGAGCTGGAGCATTACGGCGTGCCGTTCTCGCGCACCGGGGAGGGCCGCATCTACCAGCGGCCCTTCGGCGGCATGACCACGCATTACGGCAAGGGCATTGCGCAGCGCACCTGCGCGGCGGCCGATCGCACCGGACACGCGATGCTGCACACGCTCTACCAGCAATCGCTGCGGCACCAGGCGGAGTTCTACGTCGAGTTCTTCGCCATCGACCTGATCATGGAGAACGGCGCCTGTCGCGGCGTGGTGGCGCTGGAGCTGGCCACTGGCGCGGTGCATCGCTTCCGCGCGCACATGACCATCCTTGCGACGGGCGGTTACGGCCGCGCGTATTTCTCCTGCACTTCCGCGCATACCTGCACGGGCGACGGCGGCGGCATGGTGCTGCGCGCGGGGCTGCCGCTGCAGGACATGGAGTTCGTGCAATTCCATCCGACCGGCGTTTACGGTGCGGGCGTGCTGATTACCGAAGGCGCGCGCGGCGAGGGCGGTTACCTGACGAACGCCGAAGGTGAGCGCTTCATGGAGCGCTATGCGCCTTCTGCAAAA
>DATJXQ010000011.1:0-12752 GCA_035500015.1 Steroidobacteraceae bacterium | reverse complement strand
TTCTGACGATATCCGCTAGAAATTCCTATTGCGCTCTTAGCCAGATGCTGCGGGACAATTCTCCATTGAGCGTTGACGGTTGTCGCGAGCGGCACAATGGGAAGATCACCACAGACTCTGCGGAAACAAGACCGGAATTCTGACGTACTTGAGTTTATGGCGGTGTTCGCACGCTACTTGGTAGCGGCCGGCATTACTAATACGCACTTTGCAAGCATCACCCGATTTGCGTACTTTCGGGCAGCTGCGGAACGAGCAAAATTTCGCAACAGTCGACTGAACTATTCAGCCATTGCTGCTATGACCGGTCTCACAAGAAGCCAAGTCCGGGAATTTGCCCAAGTAAAAGGGTCTGGCTCTTCGAATCGACCAAGTCGAATCGAAAATATAATGAGAGGCTGGCAGGAAGATCCACTCTTCACAACACCCAGTTGCAAACCTCGCCGTTTGAGTATGGGTGGTAAGGACGCTAGCTTTAATCGTCTAGTTCAAAAGTACGGCGGAGATATTCCGGCTCGCTCCACTCTTCAGGAAATGCTTCGGAACAAACTCGTTACGATGAATGAGGGGAACGTTTGCCTAAACCAATCCGGCAATCCCACTAGAGGACAAATTCAACTACAGCACTTGTCGGCACTGCTTACTCGCCTAGTACGGCAGCCGAAGGCAACTCCGGCCTATATTCATTCGATGCATTCAATGATAAGAGAGGTTTCCTATCCGAGCTCTTCTTCTAAGGGACGTCTCTTGCTGCATAGAAAATCCGCAGAGGGGTTAAATGCGTTTCTAAGAGAGCTGCAGGCGGCTGGAATAATTGCTGCCATGGAAGCTCCGCCGAGAGGTAGGCAGAAGTCCTGGGTTACGCGTATTCGTGTTCTGATGCTGACTGAGGAACGAGACTCGCCGCCATTCGGCGGCAAAGAATCCGCGAGTAAGGAGTTCTCGCAATGAACACTAGAAATTCCTTGCCCCTTCAATTACGCCTGAAGATGCTGGGTGCAGTGCTTGCATTCATGAGCAAATCTGGCGTCAGTGATTCTGAAATTCGGGAGTCGTTTGAGACTTGCCTGGCGAGCTTTAAGAGAGGCAGGGCCGCTTCGGGGGCTGAATCAATTCACGATCTAAAAATAGGCAATGAGAATATTTCTGCAGCGCTTCTGCGCCTCTGGCACAGAGATAGCAGATATATAGACTCCGAAGCAAAGCCCAAACCTCTTCCTTTGGCAAAAGGAAGAAACAACCTGCATGCGGCAATTAGGCGTATTGATTCCCATGCTGACGCGAATGAGATCTTGGACGAGATGAAAGCGGTTGGGCTTATTCGTAAAGTTCGCAGCGGGTTGTACTTACCGACTTCAGAGTCGGCAGTGGTAAGTAAACTACACCCTCTCGCAACGGATCATATCGCTAAGCTTGTGGTTCGATTAGTGAGTACAGTCTCTCGCAATGTAAGCCAATCTCCGAAATCCTTATCTTTGATAGAGAGGCATGCATATACTCCGGATCTTAGCTGGTCTGAGAGGGAAGCCTTTGCGGAGTTCACTCGATTGCAAGGAATAGCATACCTTGAATCGGTAGATAACTGGTTGGAGCAGAGACGGGTGCGCCGGGCAGTGGCGCGACAGAAGGAAAGCACAAAAGGAGTACCAGCTAGCGTGCACCTGTTTGCTTATCTCGGAGATGGAGGCAACGAGGAGTTAATCCGAGAGCGAAATTCAAAGCGTCGTAAGGCTCCTTCAAAAATTAGACCAAGTACTCCAACGCATCGGGCAACACGTGTTACTTCCCCTCGCGCAACGCCCGCCTAAGAATCTTCCCCACATTGCTCTTCGGCAGTTCCGTTCGGAAATAGATATGCCGGGGCACCTTGTATGACGTCACATGCTGGCGCATGAAGTCGATCAGTTCCTCAGCCGTGAGATTGGGATCCTTGCGCACCACGTAGAGTGCCACCACCTCGCCTGATTTCTCGTCCGGCTCGCCGATTGCGGCGCTTTCGAACACGCCGGGATGTCGCGCGGCGAGATCCTCGATCTCGTTGGGGAACACCTTGAACCCCGATACGGAAATCATGTCCTTCTTGCGGTCCTCGAGGAACACGAAACCGCGGTCGTCGATGCGCCCGATGTCGCCGGTGCGGATCCATCCGTCGGGCAGCATGACCTTGGCGGTCTCGTCCGGCCGGTTCCAGTAGCCCTGCATCACCTGCGGTCCGCGGACGCATATTTCCCCGGATGCGTTCAGTCCGAGGTCATTGCCGTCATCGTCCCTTGAGGTCACGTCGGTGGAAGGAACGGGCAGGCCGACCGAACCGATGAATTCACGATCCGTCAGCTTGCAGACCGCCACGACGGGCGATGTTTCGGTGAGACCCCAGCCCTGGCTCAGTGGATGGTCGGTGAGCTCCAGCCAGCGGGCGGCGACAGTGGCCTGCACCGCCATGCCGCCGCCGACGGTGGCCACGAGCTTGCTGAAATCGATCCTTTCGAAACCAGGGGTGTTCATCAGCGCGTTGAACAGGGTATTCACGCCCAGGAACACCATGGGGGGGTACTTGCGCAGCAGTTTCACGAATGCGGGAAAGTCGCGCGGATTGGGCACCATGATGCCGGTGCCGCCGGCGCGCATGAACAGCAGGCAGTTCGCCGTCAGCGAGAAGATGTGGTACAGCGGCAGCGCGATGTAATAGGTGCCGAAAGTGATCGGCACCTGGCTGAACCAGGCATGCGACTGCAGCACGTTGGCAACCATGTTGCCATGGGAAAGCATCGCGCCCTTGGCTACGCCGGTGGTGCCGCCGGTGTATTGCAGGAAGGCGAGGTCGGCGTGTGTCAGGGCTACGGGCGCGGGCTGGCGTCCGGCGAACTGGCGCATCAGTTCCCCGAAGCGCCGCGCGCCAGGGATGCTCCAGGACGGCACTTGCCGCTTGAGATGGCGCAGCGCGAAGTTGATCACCGCTCCCTTGAGCGCCGGCAGCAGGTCGCCGACGCCGGTGACGACGACCTTCCTGACGGCGGTGTCGCGCAGTACGTCCGCGACTACGTGGGCGAAGTTCTCGAGCACCAGCACCGCCGCCGCGCCGCTATCCTGCAGCTGGTGGCGCAATTCGTCGGCGGTGTACAGCGGATTGGTGTTGACGATGATGAGCCCCGCGCGCAGCGCGCCCAGCATCGCAATGGGATACTGGGGCACGTTGGGCAGCATCAGCGCGATGCGGTCGCCTTTGCGGAACCCCTCCGACTGCAGCCAGGCGGCGAAGGCCGCGGCCATGCGGTCGACCTCCGCATAGGTGATGGCGTGATCGAGCAGCACGTACGCCTTGTGGGACGCGTGCTTGGCAAGCGCCTCGGTGGTGAGTTCCACCAGTGAGCCGTACTGCCCGGGGTCGATGTCGTGCGGCACACCGGGCGGATAGTTCTTCAGCCAGATCCGGTCGGTCATTGGCCTGGGCGCTCCAGCAGGGGATGCAGATGCTGCCACACATTCTCCATCACGCGCGGCTCGCCCGCCGCGCGCGGATGCAGGCCATCCTGCTGCATCAGCTGCGGGTCGAGTGCCACGCCATCCAGCAGGAAGGGCACGAACGGCAGCTTCCGCTCGCCGGCCAGCTGCCGGAAGATATCCGCGAAACTGCTGGAGTACTTCGGACCGTAGTTGGGCGGGATGAGGATGCCCACCAGCAGCACCTTGGCGCCGGCCCGCCGGCTTGCCGCCACCATCGCGTCGAGATTGGTGCGCGCATCCTGCACCGGCAGGCCGCGCAGCCCGTCATTGGCGCCAAGCTCGAGCACGACGATGGCGGGGTGATGCTGCTGCAGGGCGCGCGGCAGGCGCGCCAGACCACCGGCGGTGGTCTCGCCGCTGACACTGGCATTCACCACGTTGTATCCGTAACCTTCATCCTGCAGGCGTTTCTGCAGCAGGGCCACCCAGCCCTGCTCGGGTAGCAATCCGTAGGCTGCGCTGAGGCTGTCTCCGAAGACCAGCAGCGTCCGCTCCGGAGTCGAGGCATGGGCCTCGCAGGTCAACAGCAGCGCACAGAGCAGTATCCGGATGGAGCGCAAGATCGTTCTCGAAGCCCGTGACCTGACGCGCAAGGTTAGCAGCCCCGGGGGCGTACTGACCATTGTGGACGGTGTGTCGCTCGGCATCCTCGCGGGCGAAACGGTCGCGCTGGTGGGTGCTTCCGGCGCGGGCAAATCCACGCTGCTCGCGATGCTGGCCGGGCTCGACCTGCCGACTTCCGGCCACGTGCTGCTGGATGGCCACGACCTTGCGCAACTGGACGAAGATGCGCGCGCGAAGTTGCGCGCCAACAGCGTGGGCTTCGTGTTCCAGGCGTTCCACCTGCTGCCGGCGCTGACCGCGCTGGAGAACGTGATGCTGCCGCTGGAGCTCGCCGGCCGGCGCGACGCGGCGCAGGCCGCGCGCGCGATGCTGGCGCGGGTCGGCCTCGAGAACCGCACGGGCCACTATCCGCGCCAGCTTTCGGGCGGCGAGCAGCAGCGCGTGGCGCTGGCGCGTGCCTCGGTCACGCGTCCCGCCGTGCTGTTCGCGGATGAGCCGACCGGCAATCTTGACACCGCCACCGGCGCGCAGATCTGCGACCTGCTGTTCGAACTCAACCGCGAGGCCGGCACGACACTGCTGCTGGTGACGCATGAGGCAGCGCTGGCCGCGCGCTGTGGCCGCCGGCTCACCATGGCCGCCGGCAGGCTGGTCTGATGCGCGCCGCGTTCGCGCTGGCGCTGCGCACGCTGGGGCGCGAGGCGCGCTCCGGCGATCTTGCCGTGTTGTTCCTGGCGCTGTTCGTGGCGGTGGCGGCGCTGACCGGCGTGGGGTTCCTCGTGGGGCGCGTCGATCGGGCGATGCACCTGCAGGCCAGCGAGGTGCTGGGCGCGGACCTGCGGCTGCAGTCCGGGCAACCCATCGGTGCCGGCTACGCCGCAGAGGCTGCGCGCCGCGGCATCGACACCGCGCGCCTCACCTCCATGCTGTCGGTGATCCTCAAGGGTGATCGCACGCAGCTGGCGGAGGTGAATGCCGTATCGCCGGGCTATCCGCTGCGCGGCGAGGTGCAGGTGGCCGCCGAGGCCTTCGGTGCGCCGGCTTCGATGCGCGGCATCCCGGCGGCGGGCGAGGTGTGGCCGGATTCGCGCCTGCTGGCCGCGCTCGGCGCGCATGTGGGCGATACGATTTCGGTGGGCTCTGCCGACCTGCGCGTGGCGCGCGTGCTGATCTCGCGTCCGGACCAGGGCTCGGGCTTCGTCGACCTGGCGCCCTCGCTGCTGATGAACGAGGCGGACCTGCCCGCGACGCAGCTGATCCAGCCGGGCAGCCGCGTCAGCTACGCGGCGCTGTTCGCCGGCAGCCGCGCCGCCATCGGGCAATTCGCCCCATGGCTCGCGCACACGCGACAGCCCGGCGAGCGCCTGCGCGACATTGCCGAGGCCAGTTCCGAAGTCGGCAATGCGGCGACCCGTGCGGGCCACTTCCTGTCGCTGGCAGGTCTCACCGGCGTGCTGCTGTGTGCGGTGGCGATCGCGATGACGGCGCGCCGCTATGTGAAGCGGCACCTGGACCTCGCGGCGTTGCTGAAGACGCTGGGCGCCACGCACGGCACGGTGCTGGGGATCAGCCTGCTGCAGCTGACCTGCATCGCGCTCATCGCGGCCGCGGCCGGCGTGCTGGCCGGTTTCATGGCGCAGCAGGGCCTGCTCGCGCTGTTGCAGGGCATGATCGCCGCGCAGCTGCCGCCGCCGGATTGGCATCCGGCGTTGATGGGTTTCGTGGCCGCGCTGCTGCTGCTGGCCGGTTGCGCGCTGCCGCCACTGCTGCAGCTCGCGCGCGTGCCGGCGCTGCGTGTGCTGCGGCGGGACATCGGACCTCCGCCGCTCGCGGCGCTGCTGGCCTACGGCCCGGCCGCGCTGGCGATCGCATTGCTGATCCGCTGGATGTCCGGCGATACGTGGCTGGCGGTGGCCTTCATCGTCGGGCTTGCGGCCGCCATGGGTGTGCTCGCGCTTGCAGGATGGTTGCTGGTGAGCCTGGTGGGGCGCCTGCGCCGCGGCCCCGGCATTGCCTGGCGGTATGGCGCCGCCAACCTGGCGCGCCGGCGCGGCGAAAGCATCCTGCAGATCGTGGCGCTGGGGCTGGGCCTTGCGGCGCTGCTGCTGCTCACCATCGTGCGCGGCGACCTGATCCAGGACTGGCAGGCGCGGCTGCCGGCGAATCCGCCCAACTACTTCTTCGTGAATATTCCGGGCGGGCAGCGCGATGCCTTCCGCGATCTGCTGGCCGGCCAGGGCGCGCAGCTTTCCCGCCTGCTGCCGATGATCCGCGGCCGGTTGCTGGCCATCAATGGCGCGCCCGTCGCCGGGCGGGGCTTTTCCAGCGCGCGCGGCGAAGGCTTTGCCATGCGCGAGCAGAACCTGTCCTGGTCCGACGACATCGGCACCGGCAACAAGATCGTTGCCGGGCACTGGTTCAGGCCGCAGGAGCACGGCCAGCCGCTGGTGTCCGTGGCCACCGACTTCGCGGAGTCGCTGGGGCTGAAGCTCGGCGATCAGCTGACCTTCGACGTGGCGGGCGAGAGCGTGCAAGTCTCGATCTCCAGTTTCCGCGATGTGCAGTGGGACAGCCTGCAGCCGAATTTCTTCCTGATGTTCGCGCCGGGATTGCTGGATGGCCTGGCGGGCACGTGGATGGCAAGCGCCGTGTACCGGCCCGACAATTCCGCGCGCATTGCCGAACTGGTGCGCCGTTTCCCGGGTGTGTCGATCTTCGACGTAGGGCAGCTGGTCGCGCAGGTACGGTCCATCTTCGACAAGGCGGTGCTGGCGGTGCAGAGCGTGTTCCTGTTCACGCTGCTGGCCGGCATCGTGGTGCTGCTCGCGGCGGTGCAGGCCACGCGCGAGGAGCGCCGCTATGAGAGCGCAATGCTGCGCACGCTGGGCGCGTCGCGGCGCCTGGTGCTGGCGGGAGTGTTGCTGGAATTCGCGCTGCTGGGCATGGCGGCCGGCGTGATCGCGGCGGCTGCGGCCGCCTGCGCCGGCGGCCTCATTGCCACGCGGCTGCTGGATATTCCGTACCGCGCCGATCCGGCGCTGTGGATCACCGGTGGCCTGGCCGGTGCGGGGCTGGTGTGTATCGCGGGCTGGCTGGCCACGCGCACGGCGCTGCATGCTCCGCCGATGCAGATCCTGCGCCAGGATTAACGCGCCACGCCGAAGCGCGCCCAGGCCTGCGGCACCGGCTTGCCCCACCGGTCGATGCCTTCGATGGTCACTGCATATTCGCCGGGGCCCAGTGCCGAGCTGTTCAGCCCGATGCGCAGCTGGCCGCTGGAGTCGCGCGCCACGTCCTCCAGCACCGCGAAGCGCCCCTGGTTGACGTGATCGATGGTGACGCGGAAGTTCGCGTAAGAAGACCAGGAAAGATCGAACCGCAGATCGGCGAGTTCGGCGGCGCCGTGGATGACGGCCGCGCTGCTTGCCGGCGGAGCGTCGCGTGCCGGCGTGATCGCGAAGGCGCGCGTGCCCTGCAGCGCCGGCAGCGGCTGTTGCAGCAGTTCCCGGTTGCGTGCCGCCAGCACCGTGTTCCTGCCGTGTTCCATCGTCGCCACTGCGATCGCGCCCAGCAGCAGCACCGCCAGCGCGGCGGCCACTCCGCCGAGCAGCCCCGGGTGCTGCCAGCGCGGGCGCGGCTTTTCGGCCCAAGGTTCCGGCTGGCCGGAGGCGTCCAATAAGCGCAGGGCTGCGTTGATATGCTCCGCCAGGCCGAGCTGGGTGACGATTTCGGGATGTTCACGGCAGAAGCGTTCGAAATCCTGGGCGCCCTTCGGCGGCAGCCGGCCCATGAGGTAGCGCTCGATGATCTGGTTCTGCTGGATAAAAGCGGCGTCCATTCCGGTGTATCGTGCATCCGGCCATCCGGTTGGGCACGAAGTGCCTCACATTTTCCGATGTTCAGGGTGAAACCATGGTCAAACAAAGCATCAGGTCACTTGCCTTCGGCGGCATCGCGGTCGCGTCCCTGGTCCGGGCGGCAACGCCCGCTGCGGAGGACACGGCGCTCACGATCTACAGCACCGCGCAGCCGGGCGCCGTTCCGCCCGCCCTTTACCGGCCCACACCCGGCCAGCGCACGCCCAATGGCATGAGTGTGCCGGGCTATGCGCTGGTGCGCACGGAGCGCGACGTGCAGCTCGCCGCCGGCCGTTCGCAGCTGCGCTTCACCGACGTGGCCGCGCTGATCGACCCCACCACGGTGACGTTCACGTCGCTCACCGATCCGGCCACCCGCGTGCTGGAGCAGAACTTCCAGTTCGACCTGGTGAGCACCGACAAGCTGCTGCAGAAATACATCGACCGGCCGCTGACCGCGGAGCGCAACCTGCCCGGCGGCGGCACCACCAGCGTCAGCGGCACGCTGCTGTCCTCGGCCGATGGCCTGGTGTTGCGCTCCACTGACGGTACGCTGACCGCGTTGCGCGATTACGCGTCGCTGCGCTTCGGCGAGCTGCCGGGCGGCCTGATCACCCAGCCCACGCTGCAGTGGGACATCGACTCGCCGCACGGCGGTACGCAGCGGGCACGTGTTGGCTACCAGACCGCCGGCCTCACCTGGTGGACGGACTACAACCTGACATTCAGCGCCGGCAAGGATGCGGACAACGGTTTCGTGGACCTGTCGGCCTGGGTCAGCATCATCAACCAGTCCGGCGCGAGCTATCCGGATGCCAGGCTGAAGCTGATCGCCGGCAACGTGAACCGCGCGCCGCTACCATCCGTGCCCGTCGCCAGGGCCAGCATGGAGCTGGCCGAGGTCACGGTCACGGGTGCGCGCATCCAGGAAAAGGCCTTCGACGAATACCACCTGTACACGCTGGGTCGCCCCACCACGCTGCCGAACAACTCCACCAAGCAGGTCGAGCTGTTTGACCAGGCGAAACAGGTCCCCGCGAAGCGCCTGCTGGTGCTCTCGAGCGCGCTTTCCGGCTACGGCGGCCGCCGCGAGGACCCGAACTTTCCCGACACCACTGAACACAAGGTGGACGCCTACCTGGAATTCACCAACGACAAGGCCTCGGGCCTGGGCATGCCGCTGCCGGCCGGACGCATCCGCGTGTCGCGCCTGGACCCGGACGACGATTCGCTGGAGTTCATCGGCGAGGACGTCATCGACCACACGCCGCGGGACGAGAAGGTGCGGGTGAAGCTGGGTTCGGCCTTCGATGTGGTGGGCCAGCGCAAGCAGGTGGATTTCAGGAGCGACAGCAACGCGCGCTGGATGGAGGAGGAGATCGAGGTGCAGCTGCGCAACCACAAGGACGAGGACGTCACGGTGCAGGTGCGCGAGTTCCTGTTCCGCTGGAGCAACTGGAATATCGTGAGCAGCAGCCAGCCCTACACGAAGGATGACGCGCGCACCATTACCTTCCCCGTGAAGGTGCCGAAGAACGGCAGCAGCACGCTGCGCTACCGCGTGCGCTACAGCTGGTAGGGAAGGTCAGCGCCGCGCGACCGGCTCGGTCAGCCGCAGCGAGGCCAGCTCGGTGATGGGCAGCGGCCCTTCCATCAGGAAGCCCTGCGCGAAATCCACGCCGATGGCGGTCAGCCACTGGCGCACCAGCGGGGATTCGATGCGCTTGGCCACGCTGTGCATGCCCAGCATGCGCGAGGCGTGCGAGATGGCCGCGATCTGCGCCTGCGCGATCTTGTCCTGCAGGGATTTCACCGTCAGCGAGGCGTCGATCTTCAGCATGCGCACCGCGCGCTGGCGCAGCAGCTCCAGCACCTCGGAGTGGAAGGTGAAGTCGTCGATGATCACGTGGCAGCCGGTGCGCTCGCACAGCTGCAGGAAGCGCGCCACCTCGGCCGGATGGCGCCGGCACTGCACCTCGCGGATCTCGAAACCGAGCTGGCGGGGATTGATGCGCACCTCGCGCAGCACCTGTTCCACGAATTCGGGGAAGGTCTCGTCCAGCAGCGCGCCGCTCGACAGGTTCACCGAGAACCAGGCCGGGTCCACCTCCAGCTGCGGATGGTTGTGGGTGAGCCAGCCGCACAGCTCGGTGAGCACCACGCGGTCCAGCTTGCCGCCGCTGGCGGGATCCTCGGCGCGGGCCAGCAGGTCGCGCGGTGCCTCGAGCGGGGCGGATTCGGCCGTATCGGCGCGCAGCAGCACCTCGTAGCGGCGCGTGCGCCCCGGTTTGCGCAGCGACAGCAGCTGCTGCACGTAGAGCGTGACCGGCGTGCCGTCCAGCTCCGCCGCGGGCGCGAGCGGGCGCGGCTGGTCGCCGGCCAGGTGCAGGGCCAGCTGCTGCAACAGCCGCGTGAACAGGGCCGAGGTCAGGCGCTCGCCGCTGCGTCCGGGCAGCGTGCGGCGGTCCACGTCCAGCAGCAGCGCGCCATGCAGCGCGCCACGCGGATCGCGCGCGGCGTAGGCGATCAGGCCGCTGGCGGAATCCCCGCGCTCGAAGCTCGTGCGCGCCGGCTCGAGCGCGAAGCTGTCCAGCGCGTCCAGCACGAAGGCCCGGTCGGATTCCACCAAGCCGTTCACCGAGCTCCACACGGCTATGCCGGCGCCATCGTGGATCGAGCTGCGGAACACGTCCGAGCCGGCCAGCGCGGCCGCTATTTCCAGCGCCATCTCCTCGATCTTCGTGGGCAGGGACTTGATCGTGGTGGCGTCATCGGCATGCATATTCCCAGTGTGCGCGGCGGCCAGCGCGCACGCCGTGATGGACCGCCCAGCGATGCAAAGTGCATCTGGGTGGCCTCTTCCGGCAGTTATTGCTACAATGTTTGTTAATATCGGCGGAATTGGAGCGCCAATGGATCAGTCAAGGATGATCGCGGACGAAATGGCGGTGTTCGCCCAGGTGGTGGAACACAACGGATTTACCGCCGCCGCCCGCCGCCTGAAGGTGCCCAAGGTGCGCGTCAGCCGCGCGGTGGCCGCGCTGGAGCGCGCGCTCGGTGCGCGGCTGCTGGAGCGCACCACCCGCCGCATCGCATTGACCACGCCTGGCAAGGCCATCCTCGCGCATTGCCAGCGCGTGGCGCTCGAGGTGGAGGCGGCGCGCGCGGCGCTGCAGCCCGTGCCCGCCGGCGCGCCGCTGCGCGTGGCGATCGACCAGGGCTTCGGGCGGCTGCTGGTGGCGCCGCTGGTGCCGCGCTTCCTGGAGCGCTTTCCGCAGGTCACGCTGCAGCTGATCCAGGCCGAGGACGTGGCGGCCGGCGCGGCCTTCGACGTCGAGCTGCGCAGCGACGGGCGAGTCGCCGAAGGCGAAGTCGCCAGCTCGCTGGGCACCCCGCCGATGATCCTCTGCGCTGCGCCGAATTACCTGGCGGGCAAGGCGCTGCCGCAGTCCCCGAGCGAGCTGGCCCAGCACGCCCTGCTGTGGGCCGGCACCGCCGTCTCCTCCGCCATTCCGCGGCTGTCGAAGGATGGCGGCACCGTGGCGCTGCCGGGCACGCCGCGCCTGGTGACCGAGGACCTCACAGCGCTGCATGCGGCGGTGGCGGCGGGCCTGGGCATTGGCGCATTGCCCGAATTCATGTGCCGCAATGGCCTCGCCATGAAGCGCCTGGTGCGGCTGCTGTCGGACTGGTCGGTGGCCGATCCCATCGAGCTCACCGCCGTGAGCCCCGCCGCGCGCGCCGCCGAGCCGGCCGTGCGCGGCTTCGTGGATTTCCTGGCCGCGAACGTCGTGCCCGCGCTGGCGGGCGCGCCGGAAGCCCCCGAAGCGCGCACCACCTCCCGCAAGGCCGCCAGCTGATGTTTCATTCGCCGCTGCGGGAAATCCGCTTCGTGATGCGCGAGCTGCTGGCCGGCGCCGGCCTCGAACAGCTCTATGCCGGCAGCGGCTATTCGGCCGGGCTGGCCGACGAGGTGCTCGAGGAAGCCGCCCGTTTCGCCGAGACCGTGCTGGAACCGCTGAACCAGGCCGGCGACCGCGAGGGCGCGCGCTGGACGCCGGAGGGCGTGGTGACGCCCAAGGGCTTCAAGGAGGCTTACGCCGCCTATGTGCAGGCTGGCTGGGCCCAGCTGTCGGTGAGCCAGGAACTGGGCGGGCAGGGCCTGCCGCAGCTGCTGAATTCGGCGGTGGAGGAGCTGATGTTCGCCGCGAACATGGGCTTCTTCCTCGGCACCTCGCTGGCGCGCGGCGCGGTCGAGGCCATCGCAGCCTCGGGCAGCGAGGCGCAGAAGGCGCAGGTGCTGCCGAAGCTGGTCAGTGGCGAGTGGATGGGCACGATGAACCTCACCGAGCCGCAGGCCGGCTCGGACCTGGCGCTGCTGCGCACGCGCGCCGTGCCCGAGGGCGACCACTACCGGCTGTTCGGCCAGAAGATCTTCATCACCTACGGCGAGCATGACCTGGCCGACAACATCATCCACCTGGTGCTGGCGCGCATCGACGGCGCGCCGCAGGGCGTGAAGGGCATTTCGCTGTTCTACGTGCCGAAGTTCCTGATCAACGCCGACGGCACGCCCGGCGTGCGCAATGACCTGCGCTGCCTTTCGATCGAGCACAAGCTGGGCATCCACGCCAGCCCCACCTGCGTGATGGCCTTCGGCGAGAAGGAAGGTGCGATCGGCTACCTGCTCGGGCCGGCCAATGCGGGGCTGTCCTTCATGTTCATCATGATGAATGCCGCGCGGCTGTCGGTGGGCGTGCAGGGGCTGGCGCAGAGCGAGCGCGCGCTGCAGCTGGCGCTGGAGTGGGCACGCAACCGCCTGCAGGG
>DATJXQ010000010.1:0-10375 GCA_035500015.1 Steroidobacteraceae bacterium | reverse complement strand
CCATCGCCAGCTTGTTCAAGCTGCGATGGGAGGAGGAGATGTTTCCGGTTTCCCATTCGATAGCCACGCGGAGCCCTTCCGATCCAAGTGTAGTCAGGAAATCGAAGTGCCCGAAATCCGATTCGACGGGTTCGGTGTGCTTCTGCCTGCCCGGATACAGGGAAACTTCTACCTGCCAGCGCAGGCGGGAAATCGTTGTGTCCTGCTCCTTCTTCCATCCCTCGGATCGGACGAGGAAATCCAGGAATTTCCGCCGTAAAGGAACGACCCCGTTGCGTTGATCCTGACCACCGGTGCGCTTGATGGCGTGCCGCAGCATCAGTTTACCGGCACCTACTGGATGCTCGATAGAGTTAATGGCGCGGAGATAGCTGCGATGCACTTGGTCCCAAGTCGGTGTATTGAGGACCTTGCCACTGTCGAATACCACAAGAGTTCGCAGCCACTTCATCGTCCGCCACCTGGCAGGCCCTTCGTCAGGGACGCGACATCGCACCGCAGCGCCGAGCAGATCTGGCACAGCACCGAAAAGGTTATGTTGCGCTCGCCGCGTTCGATACCCCCGACGTACGAACGGTCGAGCTCTGCTTCGTCAGCGAGCCTTTCCTGAGTCCAGCCTATCGCATTCCGCTTCTGTCGGATGCGGTTACCCAGTTCCGTCAATTCATGTGCACTCACGCCGCAATAAGTACCGACGTGAGGACTATTAATCCACGGACTATTATTCCCATATGCTCAAAACACATCCAGCGGATCCACGTCCAGTGCCCAGCGCAATGAACGCGGCGCCGGCAGTTCCGCCAGCCGCGGCGTCCAGTCGTCGAGAAAGCCCTGCAGCGCCGCGCGCTGCGGCGATTCCACCAGCATCTGCGCGTGATGCCGGCCGGCGCGCCGCGCCATGGTGGCCGGCACCGGCGGCTGCAGCACCACGCCGGCCGGCGGCGCGCGCAGCGTGCGCGCGGTTTCCAGGAAGCGCATGGCGCCGGCCGCCGTGGTGTCCGAGGCGCGCAGCAGCGCCATGCGCGCGAACGGCGGCCAGTGCGCGGCGGCGCGCTCCTGCAGCGCGCCGGCGGCAAAGCCCGCATAGCCTTCGTCCAGCAGCGTGCGCAGCAGCGGGTTTTCCGGAAACTGGCTCTGGATCAGCACCTCGCCCTGGCGGTCGGCGCGGCCGGCGCGGCCGGCCACCTGCACGATGGTCTGCGCCAGGCGTTCGGCGGCGCGGAAATCCGTGGCGAACAGGCTCTGGTCGGCGTTCAGCACCACCACCAGCGTCACGTCCGGAAAGTGATGCCCCTTGGCCAGCATCTGCGTGCCGATCAGGATGCGCGCCGTGCCGGCATGCACGCGGCCGATCGCGGCATGCAGCTCGCCGGGCGCGCGCAGCGCATCGCGGTCGAAGCGCTCCACGGGATGATCGGGAAACAGCTCCGCCAGTGTTTCCTCGACGCGCTCGGTGCCGGCGCCCAGCGGATGCACTTCGTGGCCGCAGCGCGGGCAGCGTTCGGGCAGCGCGCTGTCGGCGCCGCAGTGGTGGCAGTTGAGGCGGCCGCGTCGCAGATGCACGGTCATGCGCGCATCGCAGCTGGCGCAGGGTGCGATCCAGCCGCAGGCATGGCACAGCAGCGTGGGCGCGTAGCCGCGGCGGTTCAGGAACACCAGCACCTGCGAGCCGCGTTCCAGGTGCGCGCGCATCGCGGCCAGAGTCTGTGCCGCGAAGCCCTTGTGCACGGCCTGCGCGCGCAGGTCGATCAAGGCCAGCTTCGGCGGCAGCGCGCTGCCGGCACGTTCCGGCAGCCGCAGCGGCGTCAGGCGGCCCAGCTGCACATTGCGCAGGGATTCGAAGGAGGGCGTGGCCGAGCCCAGTACCACCGGGATCTGCTGCAGCCGGCCGCGCATCAGCGCCACGTCGCGCGCCGAGTAGCGGAAGCCGCCGTCCTGCTGCTTGTACGAGGCGTCGTGCTCCTCGTCCACGATGATCAGGCTGAGGCCGGGAATCGGCGTGAACACCGCCGAGCGCGTGCCGATCACGATGCGCGCCGCGCCGCTGGCGGCTTGTTGCCAGACGCGCGCGCGCGCGCCGTCGGTGAGGCCCGAATGCAGCGCGGCAATGGGCGCGGCGAAGCGCTGCTCGAAGCGCGCCAGCAGTTGTGGCGTCAGGCCAATCTCGGGGCACAGCACCAGCACCGCGCCGCCCTGCGCGAGCGTATCCGCGCAGGCTTGCAGGTAGACCTCGGTCTTGCCGCTGCCGGTGACGCCCTCGAGCAGGAAGTTGCCGGCGGCGGCGCTGGTGGCCGCGCGCAGCGCGTGCACCGCCGCAGACTGCGCCGCGCTCAGGGCGTGCGGCGTTTCGCGCAGCGTGACCGGCGTGGCGTCGTGCGGCATGACTGCTGCCGCGCGCGCCTTGCGCTTGCGCACCGTGCGCAGCAGCTTCGGCAGCGCCGTGGCCATCACTTCGCCGACGGGATGGTGGTAGTAGCCGGCGGCCCATTCCAGCAGGCGCAGGTCGCTGGTACCAAGCAATGGCGTGGCATCGAGCAGCGGGCCGGCGTCGCGCAGTTTTTCCGCCGGCACTTCCGTGCTCTGGCTCACGCGCAGGATCAGGCCGACCGCCGCGCGCCTGCCGAAGGGAATCTGCACGCGCATGCCGGGCTGCGCCGTCGCCAGCGCCTCGGGGAGCCGGTAATCGAACACCCGCCGCAGTGGGGTATCGATGGCGACCTGGCAGTAAAGCGCCTCAGTCAAGAACGGCCGTGACCTTGCCGAAATGCCTGCCGGTCTGGAAGTAGCGGTAGGCCTCGGGCAATTCGGCGAACGCAAAGCTGCGGTCCACCACCGGGCGGATGCCGCGCTGTTCGACGAAGCGCGCCAGCTCCTCGTGCATGCGGCGGCTGCCGACGAAGATGCCCTGTACGCGCGTGGCGCCGGGAATCAGCGTGCGCGGCCCGATGCCGCCGCCGACTCCGCTGACGGCACCAATGACAGCCACCGTGCCTTGCGGCCGCACGGCGGCCACGGACTGCGCGACGGTTTTCTCGCCGCCGACTTCCAGCACTGCGTCGACGCCTTCGCCACCGGTGAGGCGGCGCGCCTCGGCGCTCCACTCGGGAGTCTGCGTGTAGTTGATGGTCTCGTCGGCACCGAGCGCACGGGCTTTTTCCAGCTTTGCGTCGCTGGAGGAAGTGATGATCACGCGCATGCCGGCAGCCTTGGCGAGCAGCAGCGCCCAGATCGACACCCCGCCGGTGCCCAGCAGCAGCACCGTGCTGCCCGGTGGCAGCGGCCCGGTGGCAAACAGCGCGTGCCAGGCGGTTACACCGGCGCAGGTCAGCGTTGCGGCCCCGGCATCATCCAGATGCGCCGGGCTTTTCACCAGCGCGTGTTCCGGCAGCACGATTTCCGCGGCGAAGGCGCCCCGGCCACCGCCGCCCAGCGCGGTGGCAAGGCGCGCGGCAACCATGCGGCCTTCCACCCAGTCGGGGAAGAAGCTGGTGGCGACGCGATCCCCGGCCCTGAGGGTGGTGACGCCGGGGGCCGTTTCCGCCACCACGCCGACGGCATCCGAGCCCGGCACCAGCGGTTCCTTGCTGCTCACCGGGTACCAACCCTGCACGATGGCCAGGTCCCGGTAGTTCAGCGAAACGGCCCGGATGCGGAGTCGGACATGTCCCGCCGGCAGCCCTGCGGGCGGTTCTTCCACGAGCGTGAGGCCCTCGATGTGGGCGCCAGGCGACACACGCCAGGTCTTCATGCTGTCTCCGGATTGCAATAAGGACGCGGAAAACGCCGGTCCGCGTTGTCTGTTGGCGCGCGCTATCTTAATCTGTGCCGCGCGTGAACCGTTACGATGCCCGCCACAAGCCGGCACCCCATGGTGCCCACAATCCGCCTCACGGCGCCCACGAACTGGATGGCCCCGGCCTGAACCAGCCCATCCTGCGCGCCGACGTGGCCGGCATGCCGCTGGAATGGGTGGATTACAAGGAAGCGGCGCGGCTGTATACGCAGGGCCAGGTGGCCTATGCCGTGGGTTCGCCGCTGTTCCGGCTGCGCGGCGGTTACAGCGCCGCCACCGGCAGGCGTACGGTGCTGGAGCTCAGCTCCATCATTGCGACCATCGGGCACACCGCCAACCCCGGCAATACGCGCCACGATTACATCCCGCCGCTGAACAACCAGACGCTGTTCCGCCGCGACGGCCACCTGTGCCTGTACTGCGGCCAGCGCTTCCCGGCCGGCGAGCTGTCGCGCGACCACATCCGGCCGTTCAGCCAGGGCGGCGCGGACAGCTGGAACAATGTCGCCACCGCCTGCCGCCGCTGCAACAACCACAAGGCCTCGCGCACACCCGAACAGGCCAGGATGCAGCTGATCGCCGTGCCGTTCACGCCGACCTACGCGGAGTACATCTTCCTCAAGGGCCGGCGCGTGCTGGCCGACCAGATGCAGTACCTGCTGGCGCACTTCCCGCGCGGCAGCCCGCTGCATGCGCGCATCCGGGAGTGGATGCACTGACAAGGCCGGCGTCAGCGTGCCTTAGCGCAACCGTGTAGCCAGGAAATAGAAGAAGCCCAGCATGACGGCCGTCTGCCCGAGTATCGCCAGATAGAACTGCCGCGCGAGCCCACTGATGGCGCGGTGCATCTCGGCGCGTAAATCGCCGATTTCCTTGCGCAGCTGCGTGCCGAGATCAGCAATTTCCTTGCGGAGTTGCACGGTGAGGTCGGCAATTTCCTTGCGGAGCTGGGTGGCTACGTCCGAGACATCCTGACGCAACACGAACAGATCGTGCTTCGTGGCGAGCTGGCCGCCGGCACCGGCGATCTCGATCTCGATGGCCCGCACGATGGCGCGGGCCTGAACCGGTGGCAGGTTGGCCTTCTCGAGGACTTCGAGAGACTCGGCTTGCATGGCCATGATGATAGACCTCCAGGGTCAGCGTCGCACGATTCCTGCGGTGGAACGCCACCAATAAGCCACCGGAATACCCAGTTATGGCACCATCCCGCCCGTGATCTTCCTCGTCGATGCTTCGGTGTACGTGTTCCGGGCCTACTACTCGATGCCGCCGGACCTGCGGGATACGGATGGCAACCCGGTGCACGCGCTGTACGGTTTCGCGCGTTTCCTCGGCGATCTCATCGAGCGCGCGCGGCCCGAGTACATCGCGGTGGCCTTCGATGCGAGCCTGGCCTCCTCGTTCCGCAATCGCATCTATCCGGCCTACAAGGCCAACCGCGACCCGGCGCCGCCGGATCTGCTGCTGCAGTTCGAACGCTGCCGGCATTTCTGCGAGCGGCTGGGCATCGCCTGGTTCGACAGCGATGAGTTCGAGGCCGACGACATCATCGGCACGCTGGCGCTGCGCATGCGCGCGGAAGGGCTGCGCTGCACCATCGTCTCGCGCGACAAGGACCTCGCACAGCTGATCGGGCCGGGCGATGTGTACTGGGATTACAGCGGCGATGCGCGCTACCACCACGGCGAGATCGCCGGGCGCTTCGGCGTGGCGCCCGAGCGTTATGCGGACTACCTGGCGCTGACGGGCGACGCCGTGGACAACATCGCCGGCGTACCGGGCATCGGACCGAAGACCGCCGCCGCGCTGATGCTGAAGTACGCGACACTGGAAGATCTTTACGCGCGGCTGGACACCGTGCGCGACCTGCCGCTGCGCGGCGCATCGAAACTTCCGGAGAAGCTCGCCCTGCATCGCGAGGCGGCCTTCCTGGCCCGCGAGCTGACGCGCATCCGCTGCGACATGCCGCTGGCCGCGACGCGCGCCGGGCTGCGCCGCCGGTCGCCGGACCTCACCGGTGTCGGGGACTTCTGTTCGGCCAACGGCTTCGGCATGCTGTTGCAGCGACAGGCGGAACGGCTGGCCTGCTGATTCCTGGGGGGACGTAGTGAACGACAAATCCCTGCAATCCGTGATGCAAGAACACCGGATGTTCCCTCCGGCGGAGCCCTTCGCGCGCAACGCGTATCCGGACACGGACGCGCTGCACCACCTGCGCGAGCACGCGCGGCGCGATCCGGAAGAATTCTGGGCCGAGCAGGCGCGCGGCGAGCTGCACTGGCATCGGCCGTTCACGCAGGTGCTCGATGCATCGCGGGCGCCGAATTACCGCTGGTTCGCCGACGGCCAGCTCAACGTGTCGGTGAACTGCCTGGATGCGCAGCTGCCCACGCGCCGCAACGACCCGGCGCTGGTCTTCGAATCCGAAGCCGGCGCCGTGCGCAGGCTCACCTACGGCGAATTGCACGCCGAGGTATGCCGCTTCGCCAACGCACTGCGCGGCCTGGGCGTGGTTACCGGCGATCGCGTGGTCATCTACATGCCGCTGGTGCCCGAGGCGATGATCGCCATGCAGGCCTGCGCGCGCATCGGCGCCATCCACTCGGTGGTGTTCGGCGGCTTCTCGGCGCTGTCGCTGCGCGACCGCATCGCCGATGCGCAGGCGCGCTTCGTCATCACCGCCGATGGCGGCTGGCGCGGCGGCAAGGTGGTGGAGCTCAAGGCCGCCACCGACAAGGCGCTGGAAGAGGGCGCCGGCTCCATCCAGAAGGTCATCGTGCTGAAGCACGCCGGCGTGGCCGTGCACATGGATCCACACCGCGACCTGTGGTGGCAGGACATCATCAAGGGCCAGTCCACGAACTGCGAGCCGGCGTGGGTGGATGCCGAGCATCCGCTGTTCCTGCTGTACACCTCGGGTTCCACCGGCAAGCCCAAGGGCATCCAGCATTCCAGCGCCGGCTACCTGCTGGGTGCCAAGCTCACCTCGAAATGGGTGTTCGATCTGAAGCCCAGCGACGTGTACTGGTGCACGGCCGATGTGGGCTGGATCACCGGCCACAGCTATGTGGCGTACGGCCCATTGGCCAATGGCGCAACGGTGATGCTGTACGAAGGTGCGCCGACCTGGCCCGATGGCGGGCGCTTCTGGAAGATCATCCAGGACCACAAGGTCAGCATCTTCTACACCGCGCCCACCGCGATCCGCGCGCTGATGAAGCTGGGCGACCACATACCGGAGAAGTACGATCTCACCTCGCTGCGGCTGCTGGGCAGCGTCGGCGAGCCCATCAATCCGGAAGCGTGGATGTGGTATCACCGCGTGATCGGCGGTGCGCGCTGCCCCATCGTGGATACCTGGTGGCAGACCGAAACCGGCGCCATCATGATCTCGCCGGTACCGGGCGTCACTTCCACCAAGCCCGGTTCGTGCACGCATCCGCTGCCCGGCATCGAGGCCGACATCGTGGATGAAGAAGGCAATCCGGTGCAGGGCACGGACGCGGGCGGCTATCTCGTCATCAAGCGGCCATGGCCCTCGATGCTGCGCACCATCTGGGGCGACAACGCGCGCTACCTCGAAACCTACTGGAGCAAGTTCGGCAACCGCTATTACGTGGCCGGCGACAGCGCGCACCGCGACGCCGAGGGCTACTACTGGATCATGGGTCGCATCGACGACGTGTTGAACGTCGCCGGGCACCGGCTGGGAACCGCCGAGATCGAATCCGCGCTGGTGGCCCACCACCGCATCGCTGAGGCCGCGGTGGTCGGCCGGCCGCACGAGATCAAGGGCGAATCGGTGTTCGCGTTCGTGGTGTGCAAGGGCGAGCGGCCCACGGGCGACACGAAGGCGCTGGTGGAAGAACTTCGCGCCTGGGTGACCGAGCAGCTCGGCGCCATCGCCAGGCCCGACGACATCCGCTTCGCGGACAACCTGCCGAAGACGCGCTCCGGCAAGATCATGCGCCGCCTGCTGCGCACCATTGCGCGCGGCGAGGAGATCACGCAGGACATCTCCACGCTGGAAAATCCCGCCATCGTGGATCAGCTGCGCGGGGTGAGCTGATCTTCAACTGGGAGTGCAATGTGCGCGAACTGCGCGTGCACGACCCGGCCACCGCCGAACGGCACGGGCTGAAGGACAAGGGCTTTATCAGTACCGGCGAATGGCCGGCCGGGTCCGCTTTCCCTTCAGTGGGCCCGCGTGGCGGGCCGCTGCGGAAGCAGGGCAACCAGCGCCACGATGGCGATGAGCAATGCCGCGGTTGCCGTGTAGCGGCTCAGCTCGAGGCCGCCATGCGAGCGCGGCTTGTCGAGCAAGTCGCCGAGCACCGCACCCAGTGGCCGCGTGAGTACGAAGGCCGACCAGAACAGTGCAGTGCGGGAAACGGCAGTGAAGAAGTAGAGCGCCAGGACCAGCAGCAGCAGCGCGCCGAAGATCGTCGCGGCGCCCAGGTAGCCCAGGCCGGCGCTGTCGGCCGTCCAGTCGCCGAGCGCCGTGCCCAGCGTCTGCGAGAACATGATGGTGAGCCAGTAGAACAGCCCGGCCTTCGCGCCATGCACCGACGCCACGCTCACCGTGCCCAGCGCGCGATGCCACGCGAACAGGCAGGCGAGGAGCAAGCCGAGCAGCAGCGCCGAACCGCCGGCGTAGCCGATGCCCAGCGAGCGCGTCGCGAAGTCGGAGAGCGTGGTACCCACCGTGGTGGAGGCGATGATGGTGATCCAGTACAGCCATGGGCGGAAACCCTGCGTGCGGATCTGCGCTGCCACGGCAACGACGAAAACCGCCATGAAGATGGCGGTGGCGAGGAGGTAGCCGAGATCCATGGACATCGACACCGAGTCGCCGCCGGTTTCACCGAGCGTCGTCGCGAGGATCTTGATGATCCAGAAGCCCAGCGTGATGGCTGGCACTTTGGCGCTGGTCATCGCCTCTCTCATTGCGGGATAGAAACTACGATGGGATCGGGGTGCGTGGCGCCGCCATATAACGTTACGCCGCCAGCCCACCTGCCCGACAGCGTGACCGTGATTTTCACGTCACGCGCGGGATGAACCGGAAGCGAGACGGAGCCATCCGCCTCGGTGGTTGCATAGCTGCTGCTCTGGGCGGCGATGCTTTGTGCCTCAACCCTCGCCCCCGCAACAGGATTGCCGTCCTCGTCGATGATTCGCAGCCGAAGCGGACGGCTTGGCATCAACTGCAGCGGAACGATGTTCGACTTGCCGGATTCCACAGTTACCGGGTCCGAAATGTCGGCCGCGATCCCTGTCGCGGTATTCGTCACGCGGAACCGGACCATGCCGACCGGCACGCGGTCGAACAAGACTTCATTGTGTGTTCCGACCACTTCGACGTGGAATGGAGAGTACACCGGCCGCCATTCGCCGGTGTCGCTGTCGAGCTCCTCCAGCACGATCAGCGGAAGCCGCATGGCACGTTCCGGTTTGGATTGTATGCCCGCCGCAAGGGCCTCGGCCGGCAGCGGCGCTCCGGAAACGATCAGTTTGAGCGGTACCATTGCGTGCATGACGACGTCGACCGGGCCATTGCCGGCGGTGATGACTCGCTCGCTGTCGGCAACCGATGATGCGCTGGACGTGACGCTCAACCGGTACCGCCGGCCGGCGCGCAAGCCGTGCAGGGTGAATGCGCCCGTGGCGTCGGTGCGGGCCGTGCCTGCGGTGCGGTCGGGCGGGAGACTGCATCCAGCGGTGCATGCGACGATGCCGATTCCCATTGGATCGACAACCGGCGCCGCCGTTACCACGGCCTGCGCAGGCGCCCGACCATCGCCGTCCGTGATCCTGCCTGTCTGCAGTGCCTCGGGAACGAGGTCGATGACATGCCGGGTCGTTCCGGCGGCAATCCCGCCACCCCATTCGTCGGTGGCGAAGCCTGCGGCGTGCACCGTGAAGGGCATCGCCAGCAGTTCATCCCGGCCGGCCGTGAAATCCAGATGGCGCGAGGTCGAACCGGTGGCATCCGTGTATTGCCGGAAGGTGTTTCCGAAATCCACCAGTGCCCCGGCCACGGGCCTGCCGTTGCTCTGCACCTGCACGGTGAAGTCGTACCGCCGGTTCAGCCGTATGTCGCCCAGTGTCGTGGCCGGCAGAGAGCGATTGGGGCCGATCGGCCAGGAAGTACGGATGGTGCCGCCGCTCGCATCCTTTCCCACCGCCAGTATCTCATCGGAATTCACGAGCCCGCCCGGAACCTGCAGCGTGAAGCGGCCATCGGCTCCGGCAACGGCCCATGCGCGGACCGCGCCGGTGGCAAGCAGACAACCGAAGTATTCGTCCGCATCCATGTTCTGCGGACAGCCGGGGGCGTTCCCGGGTCGTCGCCATCCCATGATGGCGACTCCGGCCGATGCCACGGGCTGGCCGTCGGCATCCAGTACGCGGCCATCGACGGCAACTGCGGGAGCGGCCTGTCCGGCCATGCCTGCCGGTGGCGGCGTGTCGGCGGCAAATGTCGAGCCGCACACACCCGTCGCTGCCACCAGGATCCGGATCCACCGCATCATTTCGGACGTTGCCACAGGGTTCTCCCCGTAATCCGCCATCGAC
>DATJXQ010000009.1:0-8574 GCA_035500015.1 Steroidobacteraceae bacterium | reverse complement strand
GCGTCCGGAGCAGCGCCCGCAGCTCGACGAGCTGCGCGGCCACCTGCACCGGGTGCAGCAGCGCACCCGCGACCTGGTATCGGACCTCAGCCCGCCCGGCCTCTACGATCTCGGCCTCGTGCCAGCGCTGCAGTGGCTGGCGGTCTACCTGCGCAGCCACGACCGCCTGCAGGTGCAGGTGGCCGGCGAGGTGGATGAGGCCGCCGTGCCCACCGCACGCCGGGTGCTGGTTTTCAAGCTGGTCGGCGAGCTGCTGCGCAATGTCGTGCGGCACGCCGGCGTGGAGACGGCCACGGTCGCGGTGCACGGCGATCGCGAACGGCTGACGGTCACCGTGGCCGACGAGGGCCGCGGGTTCGCCTGGGAGCCCGACATGCTCACCAATCCGCCGCGTGGCTTCGGCCTGTGGAGCATCGGCAGCCGCCTGGCCGAGTTCGGCGGACAGCTGCACGTGGATACCGCGCCCGACCGCGGCGCGCGCTTCACCCTGGAATTGCCGCTGCGCAGCGCGCCGGCAGCGCCCTAGCGTTTTTCTGTCTGCCTGCGCACCGCCTCGGCGGCGGCTGCGACAGCCGCGGGATCTCCCAGATAGCGGTGGCCGGTGGGCCGCAGCGCGGCGTCGAATTCGTACAGCAGCGGCACGCCGGTGGGGATGTTCAGCTCCACGATCTGGCTTTCCGGCACCTCGTCCAGCATCTTCACGATGCCGCGGATGCTGTTGCCGTGCGCCGCGACCAGCACGTTGTCGCCGGCGCGCAGGCGCCGCGCGATGCTGTCGTTCCACAGCGGCAGCACGCGCGCCAGCGTGTCCTTGAGTGACTCGGTGGCCGGCAGCAGCGCCGGATCCAGGCCGGCGTAGCGTGGATCGAAGCGTGGATGACGCTGATCATCCAGCGCCAGCGGCGGCGGCGGAATGTCGTAGCTGCGGCGCCAGATCTTCACCTGTGCCTCGCCGTGCTGCGCCGCCGTCTGCACCTTGTCCAGGCCCTGCAGCGCGCCGTAGTGGCGCTCGTTGAGCCGCCAGCTGTTCTCCACCGGCAGCCACATGCGGTCCATCTCGTCCAGCGCGATCCACAGCGTGCGGATGGCGCGCTTGAGCACCGAGGTAAAGGCGCAGTCGAAGCGGATGCCGGTGCTCTTCAGCTCGCGGCCGGCCGCGCGCGCCTCCTCGCGGCCGATGTCGGAGAGATCCACGTCGGTCCAGCCGGTGAACAGGTTGGCGACGTTCCACGCACTCTGGCCATGGCGCAGCAGCACGAGTTTGCCGGGCATCATTGGGACTCCTGCAGATCCGCGATCACCGCCGCGAGGAAGCGCACCGCTTCGCCGCCGGTGACGCAGCGATGATCGAAGGTCAGCGACAGCGGAATGCGCCGGTGCGCCTCCACGCCATGCTCCGTGGCGACCACGTCGCGCGTGATGCGCCCGGACCCGAGGATGGCCACCGCCGGCGGCACCACCACCGGCGTGGCGTAGCGCCCGGCCATCACGCCGAAGTTCGACAGCATGATGGTGAAGTCCCTGAGGTCCGCGGGCGGCAGCGAGCGGTCGCGGGCGCCGGCCTTGAGGCGGTTCACCTCGGCGCGCAGCTGCGCCGCATCGCGGCTGGCGACGTCGCGGATCACCGGCACCAGCAGGCCGTCCGGTGTATCGACGGCGATGCCCACGTGGATGGGCTGGAACAGGCGCCGGCCATGATTCTCGCCGTCGAACCATGCATTGAGGCCGGGCTCGGCGCGGCAGCCGGCGCTGATGGCGCGCAGCAGCCGTGCGGTGTAATCGCCCCCGGGCCGCCAGCCTTCGATGTCGGCGTCATCGAACACCGTGCATTCCATGACGCTGTCGCGCGACAGCGTCATGCTCTGCGCCATCGCGCGGCGCAGGCTGCGCAGCATTTCCAGCTCACCGGTCGCGGTGAGATCGACCGCGGGCCGCATGGCGCTGGGCATGGCCACGGCGAGCGGCGTCGCGGCCGTGCGCGGCACGGCCGTCTTCGCGGCCAGCACGTCGTCGAGCGTGACGATGCCGCCCGCACCACTGCCGCGCAGCGTTTCGATGTCCACGCCGAGCTTGCGCGCCAGTTCGCGCACGGCCGGCAGCACGCGGGTGCGGTGGCTGGTGGCGCGCGCGCCCGGCTGACCGTTCGCGGCGATGAGCTCGCCAGTCTCGGGCATGTGTCCCACCACGCCGCCGCGCGCGGTGGCGGCACCTGCGGCAGACGTGCCGGCGGAAGTCCCAGCCGCGATGGCGGCGCCATTGGCGCCATCGGTCTGGAAATCCACCAGCGGGGCGCCGGTGGCGATGGTGTCGCCCGGCTTGCCGTGCAGCGCCGCGATCACGCCGGCGAACGGCGCCGGCACCTCGACCACCGCCTTGGCGGTTTCCATCGCGACCATGGGCTGGTCCACCGCGACGCGGTCGCCGACCGCCACGTGCCAGCGGACGATTTCCGCCTCCTGCAGCCCCTCGCCGAGATCGGGCAGGTTGAAACGCGTCATGGATCAGCCCTTCATGCTGTTGCGCACCGCTTCCACGATACGCGCCACGCCGGGAATGTAGGTGCGCTCCATCGCGAAGTAGGGCATCACGGTATCGTAACCGGTCACGCGCTGCACCGGCGCCAGCAGGTCGTGCAGGGCGCGTTCGGCCACGGTGGCGGCAATCTCGGCCCCGAGGCCGGCGGTGCGCGCGGCCTCGTGCACGATGACCAGCCGGCCGGTGTGCGCCACCGATTCCAGGATGCAGTCCCAGTCGATGGGCGACAGCGAAGTGAGGTCGATCAGCTCGCAGCCGATCTTCTCCTGGGCCAGGCGCTCGGCGGCCTGCCGGGTCTCGTGCAGCATCGCGCCCCAGCTGACCAGCGTGACGTCATCGCCCTGCTGCAGCAGTTGCGCGCGGTCCAGCGGCAACGCGACGCCATCATCGAGGATGTCCTGCTTCGCCAGCCGGTACAGGCGCGTGGGTTCCAGGAACAGCACCGGGTCCGGCTCGCGGATCGCCGCCAGCAGCAGGCCGTAGGCCGCCGCCGGGGTACCGGGGCAGACCACGCGCAGCCCGGCATGATGGCACAGCAGCACCTCGAGGCTTTCCGAATGATGTTCGGGCGCGTGGATGCCGCCGCCATGCGGCATGCGGATCACCACCGGGCAGGTCAGGCGGCCGCGCGTGCGGTTGCGCAGGCGCGCCATGTGGTTGGCGATCTGGTCCAGCGCCGGGTACAGGAAGCCCATGAACTGGATTTCTGCCACGACCTTCAGTCCCTGCGAGGCCATGCCGATGGACATGCCGGCGATCAGCCCCTCGGCCAGCGGTGTGTCCTGCACACGCAGCTTGCCGAAGCGTTGCTGCAGGCCCACGGTGGCGCGGAACACCCCGCCGTTGAGGCCCACGTCCTCGCCGATCACCACCACGTCGGGATCGTCGGCGAGCGCGCGCGCGAGCGCGAGGTTGATGCCTTCCACCAGCGTGACTCTTGGCATGGCGGGGGGCTCAGTGCGGCTCGCCGCCGCCGAAGCGGCGCGCGATGGCCTTCTGCTGCTCCAGCGCGGCCGGCGGATTGGCGTAGAGATGATCGAACATGGCGTCGGTGCCGGCCGGCGCACGGCCCTGGTAGCCGCGCACCGCCGCCTCGATGCGCGTGGCGCATTCGGCCCGCAGCTGGGTTTCACGCGTCTCGTCCCACAGGCCGCGCGCCTCCAGGAAGGCGCGCGTGCGCAGCAGTGGCTCGAGCTTCCACGCGGCCTCCAGCTCGCCGGCCGGCCGGTAGCGGCTGGCGTCGTCGGCCGTGGTGTGGTCGGAAAGGCGGTAGGTCACCGCCTCGACCACCGTCGGCCCGTCGCCGGCGCGCGCGCGCGCCAGTGCCTCTTCCATCACCTTGCGCACGCCGAGCACGTCGTTGCCATCCACCTGCACGCCCGGCACGCCGTTGCCCAGTCCCTTCTGCGCGAAGGTCTGCGCCGCGGTCTGCTCGCGCGCCGGCACCGAGATCGCCCAGCCGTTGTTGACGATGACGTACACCACCGGCAGGCACTGCGCGCCGGCAAGATTCACGGCCTCGTGGAAGGCGCCCTGCGAGGTGCCGCCATCGCCGATGTAACATACGGCGCAGCGCGGCTGGCCGCGCACCTTGAACGCCATGGCGATGCCGGCCGCGTGCGGGCTCTGCGAGCCGATGGGCACGCACCAGGGGAAATCCTCGCGGCTGGCGGCGAAATCGTTGCCGCGTTCATCGCCCGCCCAGTAAGTCAGGATCTCGGTCATGGTCACGCCGCGCCACAGCAGCGTGCCGTACTCGCGGTAGACGGGCACGGCCACGTCCTCGGCACGCATGGCCGCCGCCACGCCCACGTGCGTGGCCTCGTGTCCGGTGCAGGGAGCATAGGTGCCAAGCTTGCCGGTGCGCTGCAGGTTGACGGCCTTGGTGTCGAACAGCCGGCACAGCACCATCATGCGGTACATGGCCAGCAGCTGCTCCGGATCGCCCGCGAAGGCGGGCAGCGGGCCGGTGGGAGCGCCGCTGGCGTCGAGCAACTGCTCGCGGCCAATGGCAAACTCGGCGACTGTCTTCAACGGCGGTCCTTCCAGGAATTTCTTGGTCGCGGCCGCCGGCTGGGGCAGCGCAGGCGCAAAAATAGCAGGTTCGGCACGCAGGTCTCCACTTGATGATTCCCGATGGGCGATAACGCACCGCGCGGTGCCCTGGCCGCCGGCCTCGCGTTCTTCATATGGGGCCTGTTCCCGCTGTACTGGAAGCTGGTGGGGACGGTGCCGGCGCTGCAGGTGCTGGCGCACCGCGGACTGTGGTGCGCCGTGGCGGTGTGGCTGGTGCTGCTGGCCAGGCGCGAGTTCGCGTGGATCGGCGGCCTGTCCGCCCGGCTGTGGATGCTGCTGGCCCTGGGTGGAGTGCTGATCACCGTCAACTGGGGCGTATATGTCTGGGCCGTGGCCCGCGGCCACGTGATCGACACCAGCCTCGGCTATTTCATCACGCCGCTGGTGAACGTGCTGCTGGCGATCGCCGTATTGCGGGAGCGCCCGACGTGGCCGCAATGGATCGCCGTGGGCATCGCCGGCGGCGGCGTGCTGCTGCTCACCATGCGCGCCGGACAGCTGCCGTGGATCGCGCTCGCGCTGGCGTGTTCCTTCGGACTGTACGGGCTGGTGCGCAAGCTCGCGGTCATCGATGCGATGCATGGCCTTGCGGTGGAGAGCGGGTTGATGCTGCTGCCGGCGCTGGCGTATCTGTGGTGGTGTGCCCACGCCGGGGAGCTGCAGTTCCTGCGCGGCGCCGGCCGCCTGGACATGCTGCTGGTGATGGGTGGACCCGTGACGGCGATTCCGCTGACGCTGTTCGCCTGGGGCACGCGGCGCGTGTCGCTGCTGGCCATCGCGGTGATGCAGTACCTGACGCCGACCGTGCAGCTGCTGCTTGGCGTATGGTTCTTCCACGAGCCCTTCGGCAACTCCCGGCAGCTCGCCTTCGTGCTCATCTGGGTGGCGCTGGCGCTGTTCACCGGCGAGGCATTGTGGCGCTATCGCAAGACCACTGCGGTGACAGCGTCTTCCGGCGCGGCGGCCGGCAAGTGACTCCGGCTCCCTGGGCCGCGCCATTTTCGAGGCAGACTGGAACTGGCAGCCGTGCGATGGCGATGCTACGTCAGGCGCAGGATTCAGACGCCGTGCTGGCTCAGGATCTGGTCAACGTGCGGGCGTCAGACAAGATTGCTGCGGCGGTCTGGACGCATCGGCCCGACTCCTACACCTTGCAGATAGTACTCGCGCAGTCGGTCTGCCAGCGGGTTGCGGCAACCGCTGCGGCCGCGCAAGCCGCCCGCGCGAGGTGTCGGCGCAGTCTCCGGCGGCCAGTGGCTGCGGATCGCGTTGCCTCACGAATGAGATCCTGTACAGGTTTCCGTTGATGGAAAGTGCGCAGGCCGCGGCAATCGCGATCAGCGTCGACGACCAGTACTACATCGAGAAGCTGCGGAGACTGGAGTAACGCCCGCGCTGGGCAAGCCGCAGCATCCAGTTTCCAGGCCCGCTTTCAGGCAGCCAGATACCCATCGCTGCGCATTTCCAGCAGCCGGCTGGCCGCGCGCTCGAAATCCTTCGCCAGCCGCTCGCCACGATACAGCGCAAGGGGCTCGGCGGCCGCGGATGCCACCAGCTTCACGCGGCGGTCGTACAGCTCGTCGACCAGCGCGATGAAGCGCCGCGCGGCATCGTCGTTGTGGCCGTCGAACAGCGGCACGTCCGACAGGAAAACCGTGTGCAGCTGGCGGGCAATGGCGATGTAGTCGTCCGCGGAGCGCGGGCCCTCGCACAATGCGCCGAAATCGAACCAGGCAAGTCCGCCCGCGTGGCGCCGCGTGGCGATGGGCCTTCCCTCCACCTGCATCGCCTCGGCCTCATCGACGGCCGCGCTGCCGGCCAGACGCGCAAACAGCGCGCGCATGTGTTCGCCGGTGCACGGATCCGTGGCTGGCAACCACACGGGCGCGGCACGCAGCTGGAGGCGGCGGTAGTCGTCGCCCGGTCCGATGGTCAGCACGTCCAGCAGGCGTTCCAGCAGCGCGATGGTCGGCAGGAAGCGCTCGCGCTGCAGTCCACCCTCGTACAGATGCGCCGGCGCCGTGTTCGAAGTGGTCACCAGCACCACGCCGCGGCGAAACAAACCATCCAGCACACCATGCAGGATCATCGCATCGCCGATGTCCTGCACCATGAATTCATCGAGGCAGTACACGCGCGCGTGCCGCGCCAGCTGGTCCGCCACGCGCTCCAGCGGCCGTTCGAGGTTGCCGAGCCGCGCGCGGCGCGCGTGCACCTCGCGCATGAAATGCGCGAAATGCAGCCGCCGGCATTCGCGCCGCGGCCGCCCGGCGCGGAACAGGTCCATCAGCCAGGTCTTGCCGCGGCCCACCGGCCCCCACAGGTAGATGCCGCGACAGGTCGCGGGGTGGCGTGTTTCTCCCAACAGCGCCATCAGCCGCCGGCGCATCAGGCCGGGGCCCGGCGAGGCGGCCAGGCAGCGCTCCAGCGCATCCAGGCGTTGCGCGACCATGCGCTGCGCCGGATCCGCGGCGCGCCCCTCGCGGCGCAGCGCCTCGTGGTAGCGATCGAGCAGGCTCACACCGGATCGGAAGGCGTATCCGACAGGCGCGCGTGCCGCACGCTGACGTCCCGATGCCGCTGCGCGAAATCGGCGGCGAGCTTCTCGGCCAGGTACACCGAACGGTGCTGGCCGCCGGTGCAGCCGATGGCCACCGTCATGTAGCTGCGGTTGGCGGCGTGGAATTCCGGCACGCGCGCCTCGATGAAGGTGGTGATGTCGAGGGCGAGGGCGGCCGCATTGCCATTGGCCTCGATGTACAGCGCGACGGCACTGTCGCGGCCGGTGAGTTCGCGCAGCGCCGTCTCCCAGTACGGATTCGGCAGCGAGCGGGCGTCGAACACGAAATCCGCGTCGCCGGGAATGCCGTGCTTGAAGCCGAAGGACTGGAACACGATCGAGAGCCGCGCCTCGCGGCGCCGGTCGACGTGGCGGCGCACCAGCTCGCGCAGTTCGTGCACGCTGGTGTGCGAGGTATCCACCACCAGGTCCGCGGCCTGCACCACCGGATCGAGCAGGTCGCGTTCCAGCTGGATGGCCTCGTGCAGGCCGCCGCCCTCGCGCGACAGCGGATGCTTGCGGCGGGTCTCTGCATAGCGCCGCAACAGCGCCTCGTCGGAGGAGGCGAGGAACAGCAATTCGCAGGCCACGCCGGAAGCGCGCAGTTCGGCGGCCAGCGCCGGGACGGTGGCGATCTCGGCGCGGGTGTTGCGCGCGTCGAGGCCCACCGCCACCTGCTGGTACTGCCGTTCGGTGCTGCGCAGGGTGAGGGACACGAAGGCCTTCAGGAGCGCGGCCGGGATGTTGTCCACGCAGTAGTAGTCGAGATCCTCGAGCATGTGCAGCGCCACGCTCTTGCCAGAGCCCGACAGCCCGCTGACGAGGATCAGCCGCATGCGCCGCCCGCCGCTACTGCCGGGCGCTGCGCCGGCCCTCGCCGGCGTGATGGTCGCAGAGCTTCTCCTTGTGCTTGACCACGCTGCGGTCGAGCTTGTCGGCCAGCGCGTCGATGGCGGCGTACATGTTGGTGTCGGTGGCGTCGGCGTGGATGTTGCAGCCGCTGACGTGCAGCGTGGCCTCGGCCTTGTGCACCAGCTTGTCCACCGACATCACGCAGTGCACGTCGATCACCTGGTCGAAGTGGCGCTTCACGCGCTCCAGGCGCCTTTCCACGTAGGCACGCATTGACGGGGTGATTTCCACGTGGTGACCGCTGACATTGAGCTGCATGATGGCCTCCTCGCTGCGATTGCTGGCATTCAGGATCTCTTGCGTTCGTTCGACGGGGCGATGCCCATCGATTCGCGGTATTTGGCGACCGTGCGCCGGGCGACGGGGATGCCTTCCCCGGAAAGTATTTCGGCGATGCGGCTGTCCGACAGCGGCGCCCCCGGCGGCTCGTCGCGGATGAGCTTGCGGATCTTGGCGCGGATCGCGGTGGAAGAGGTGCCGGAACCATCCGA
>DATJXQ010000008.1:0-9206 GCA_035500015.1 Steroidobacteraceae bacterium | reverse complement strand
GGCAGGGTGATGGGTGCGCTCATGAGGATCCCTCCGGAAACAGGTGCGGGAGGGGAGTCTAGCGAAATCCGCCGCGCTCAGGCGGCGGATTTGCTGCCGGCGGCGTCGACCAGTTCCTTCAGCTCACCGCTGCGGAACATCTGCACCGCAATGTCCGCGCCGCCGATCAGCTCGCCGTTCACGTACAGCTGCGGATAGGTCGGCCAGTTCGAGAAGCGCTTCAGCTCGTCGCGCAATTCCTGGTCCTCGAAGATATTGACCGCGTGGAATTTCGCGCCGACCTGCCGGAGGGCGGCGACCGCCTGCGCGGAGAATCCGCATTGCGGAAAATCCGGCGTGCCCTTCATGAACAGGACCACCGGTTCGGTGGCCAGATGCTGCTTGATGCGCTCGATGACTTCCATCTGGATCATCCCCGGTCACTTGACCGTCAAATCGTTGCGTACGCCCTTCACGCCCTTTACGCCGGCGGCCAGCCTGCCGGCCAGCTCGCGCTGCCCGTCGCTGTCCACCAGGCCGGCCAGCGTGACCTGCCCCAGGTAGGTCATGACGCTGATCGACAGCGGCTTCAGCGAAGGATCAGCCAGCAGCCGCGCCTTCACGTCGGCGGAGGTGGCGGCATCGCCGGCGAGCTGCGTTCCGTTGCGGGTGTCCGAGCCCGCGGAATTGCCCACCACCGCGGCTGCGCAGCCACCCAGTACTGCGCCGGCCAGCAGCAGCGCGACAGCCAGGACACCCCTCATGAATTGAATTATGGGGGGTACCTCCCTATTCTTCAAACCGCTCATGCAGCTGCCACCGGACATCCACGAACAGGTCGCCCGCGCCCTGGCCGAAGACATCGGCACCGGCGATGTCACCGCGGCGCTGGTGCCGGCCGACGCGATGGCCCATGCACGGCTGGTGACACGCGAGGACATGGTGCTGTGCGGCCGCGCCTGGTTCGCCGAGACCTTCCGGCAGCTGGATGCTTCCATCCACATCGACTGGCACGGCCACGACGGCCACGGCTTCGATGCCGGCGCGGTGCTGTGCGAGATGCATGGCCCCGCCCGCGCCATCCTCAGCGGCGAGCGCTGCGCGCTGAATTTCCTGCAGACCCTGTCCGGCACCGCCACCATCACACGGCAATATGTCGCGGCGGTCGCCGGCACCTCCTGCAGCATCCTCGACACGCGCAAGACCCTGCCCGGCCTGCGTCTGGCACAGAAGTACGCGGTGCGTTGCGGCGGCGGACGCAACCTTCGTCTCGGCCTCTACGACATGGTGCTGATCAAGGAGAACCACGTCATCGCCGCCGGCGGCATCGCCGCCGCCATCCAGGCGGCCCGCAGGGCCAGCCCCGGCGTGCCGGTGGAAGTGGAAGTCGAGACGCCGGCGGAGTTCGCCGTGGCGCTCGCCGCCGCGCCGGAAGTCATCATGCTCGACGAATTCAGCCTCGAGGACATGCGCGCGGCGGTGGCTGCGCGCAATGCCGCCGCCAGCACCACGCGCCTGGAGGTGTCGGGAGGCGTCACGCTCGACACGGTGCGCGGACCGGCCACGGCGGGCATCGATTACGTGTCGGTGGGCGCGCTCACCAAGCACCTGCGCGCCATCGACCTGTCGCTGCGCTTCCGGCAACTCTAGTTCATGGCGTCCGGCGGATGGGCGATGCCCATCCGCATCCTTGTCTTCGCCAACTGTCAGCTCGAGGCCTTTGCAATCCGGCGGTCTTGCGTGAATCATCGGGCTGCATGGTTTTCACCGCAGAGCGAGTCCCGCGGGCCATTCTTCACCTGATCCTGGGCACAGCGGGTATTGCAGACGCGCAGGGCGTCTTCCTGCCAGCCACCGACATACGCCTGCGCGAGGACATTTCCCTGCTCGCCGACAGCGGCTGCCTCCGGCTCGCCGTCGATGAGTGGCCGCTGCCGCGGGACGAAGTGGCGGGGGCCATCGCCGCCGGCCATTGCGATGGCCTGCCGGACGCCGCGTTGCAGGCCGCACTGGCGCGCGTGGTGAGGCGCACCGCGGCCCGTGCCGATGCGGGCAACTGGCGGATCCGCGCAACCAGCTTCACGGCGGGACAACCGGCGCTGCTGCGCGAGTACGACACACTGGGACGCGAGCACGGCGAACTGAACCTCTCCGGTGGCGCCTCGACCGGTCGCTACGACGTCACGCTGTCGGTCACCGGCGCGGCGGATCCCGCCGATGGGCAGCACGTGCGCCTGGATGGCAGCGATGCGTCGCTGCGCCTGGGCAACTGGCTGCTGGGCCTGAACCAGATCGATCGCTGGTGGGGACCGGGCTTCGCCGGGAGCCTGATCCTGTCGAACAACGCAAGGCCCATGCCCGCGATATCCCTGGACCGCATCCGCAGCCCGCCGCCCGTACTGCCGTGGCTGCGCTGGCTGGGACCCTGGCGATTCAGCTGGTTCTTTGCACTGGGCGAACAGCATCGCCCCGACGTGGATCAACCGCTGTTCATGGGCATGCGGCTGTCTTTCAAGCCCTCTCCATGGCTGGAGTTGGGCCTGTCGCGATCGGCGCAGTTCTGTGGCAAGGGCCGCAGGTGCACTCCGCTGACCTTCGGCCGCATGCTGGTCGGAGAGGACAATGTGCAGGAAAACGGAGTGAACGGACTGAACAATCCATCCGATGAGCCAGGCAACCAGATGAGCGGTTTCGATCTTCGCCTCACATCACCCTGGAAGGCATTGCCTGCGGTGCTCTATGGCCAGGCGATCGGCGAGGACAATTCCCAGCTCAGCCTGCCCATTCGTTACCTGATCCAGCTCGGAGCACAGACTTGGTGGACCTTGGGCGGAACGACATTGCGCGGCTACGTCGAATTCACCGACACTGCCACGAATGTATACGGGTTCTGGCATTTTCGCGACCCGAGTCCGGGCTTCCGCACCGACTATGCATACCGCAACCACATCTTCTTCGCGGGCTATACCTACCGCGGCCGCACCATCGGCCACACTACCGACTCGGATTCCAAGACCACGACCACCGGCTTGTCGCTGACCGCCTCGGATGGCGCCCGCTGGGCAGTGCAATGGCTCGAGAGCATGCTGGATCGTCGCGGCATACCGGACATCTACGACCCGGTCACCTTTGGCCCCAGCCACTATCACTCGCTGCAGCTGTCCTGGGATGGCAAGGTCCTGGACCAGGACATCAGCGTACAGATCGGCCACCAGAGGCAGGCTCCCTCCAGCGCCGGCAGCGCCAATGGCCTGTTCGGCTTCCTGCAATGGCGCAAGGCGCTGGACTGACCCGGCCGGCTAATCCAGCCGCAGTCTTGCATCCGGATCCAGCGCGAACATGCGCGTGGAACCATCCGGCAACTGCACGCGCACCTGCTGCGGATGCTCGTCCATGCCAACCAGCTCCAGCAGCTGGCCGGAAGCGCCGGTGACCACGCGCGCCGCGCCGCCCGCCACGCGCGCGAGCAGCCTGCCGTCCAGCCGCAGCTCCGCACCGCGTGCCTCGTAGGCGAGCTGCGCGCGGCGCCGCGCATCGGTGCGCAGGCTGAAGCGCGCGCCGCGCGCGGCCGCATGACCGGGGCGGAGGTTCCACTGCAGCTGTCCATCGCTCTCGCAGACGCCGGCCAGGCGCCAGGTGAAATCCATCATCACCAGCGCCGCCGGCGAATAGCCGGCAGGCTGGCCCGCGGTGAAACGGCCATCCAGTGGATCGGCCTGCTGGCCGAAATTGCCGTCGCGGATCAGCGCCTCGCACCAGCGCTGCATCAGCACGGCATGCGCCGCGGATTTGCCATAGGCATCGAACCAGCGCCCGGTGCGCAACGCCGTCAGCGCCTGCGAGGCGCCACCCCAGGAGTTCTGCGGAATGGGCCGCACGAACGCCGGATCGTCCAGCGCCACCGACGGCAGTGGCAGTGGGGCCCAGAATGCATGCGGCTCATGCAGCTGGCGCGACCATACTGTCTCGAAGGTGGGCTGGTCCATGACATGCTCGCCGCATACGCGGCTGAGGATGTCGCAACGGATACGGACGAAGTTTCCCTCCGCGTCCACATCGTAGAACGCCGCATCGTCCGGATCGTAGAGACGCCGCAGGATCAGGCCGCGCAGCGTTCCGGCCTGCTGCTGCCAGCGCGCGGCGTCCGCCGACTTGCCCAGCGCCGCCGCCATCTTCGCCAGCGCCACGCGCGCGCCATAGGTGGTGGCGGAAAGATCCGGGCACAGCCGCGGCAGTTTCAGGCCCGTGACGAACTTTTTGGCATCCCTGTCCGGGCACTGCGGTGGAATGCCCTGCCAGCGCGGGCTGTTGTCCTGGCCGGTATCGTAGGTGCAGAACCCCTCGGTCAGGCCGGTGCCGCGCAGATTGCGGTACCTGAGCAGCCACGCATCCCATTTCGCGCAGGCCTCATAGGCCTTGTGCAGCAGCTCGTCATCGCCGGTGGCCTGCGCCAGCTCCCACGCCGTCGCGGCGATGGGTACCACCATCTGGATCTGGCCCAGGCCCATGCCCGAGGTCTTGTTGTTGCACGGTATCTGGCCATCCGGCTGCTGCAGCTCGAAGAAACACAGGTGGCTGTGCCGCGCGACGTCGGGCCGGAACCGGCGATAGACCAGTGATTCATGCGGCCCGCATTCCAGCCAGATGCCCTGGTAGGCCGCTCCCTCGATCAGCACCGGCTGCGCATAACGCGGCAGCGTCTGCACATTGGCGGCCAGCACCGCCAGCGCCTTGTCGTAGCAGGACTGCCACGCGGCATCCTGCGTGCTGAATTGCGGCGTGTCGGCGGACGGCGTCGCAGCGACAGCGCCGCGGCGATGCGTTGCCGCGATGGCGCCGCCGCCCAGCAAAAAGGCGCGCCGGTCCATTCAGCGGATACAGACGTCGCGGGTGTCCAGGTCCGCCAGGATCATGGGTCGCGCCTCGCGGTCGCGGGTCGTGAACTTCACCCGCTGCAATGTCAGCCCGTCGACGTGTCGCGCCCACAGCCCGTACGCAGGCACGGGTCCCGCGATCATGTGGGCATCGGGATAGTCGGCGCGCATTTCCGCGATGTCCTGCTGCTTCGGCACGGGCTGGTCGGTGGCGCCGACTTCCAGATTCACCTCGCGCAGCGCCACGTCCTCGATGTGCCGCTCGGGCAGGCCCATGAAATACGAGCCGCGCGCGCCATTGTCCGTGCCGGAAACATTGGCGAACACGATGCGCCGCAGCCGGCCGGGTGGCGGCTTCGGCTCCTCCGGGCGCACGCGGCCGCGATCGCCCAGCCGCAGGAACAGCGGCGAATCGGCGCGCGCGATGCGGATGTCGCGGGCGCAGAGGTTCTCGGCCACGCCGCCATCGACGATTTCCCAGGAGATGCCCGAATCCGACCGCTTGCGGTTGATGGCGGGCAGCTCGGGCGGCGGGCCGCCGATGTCGAGGTTGCGGGCCAGCACGTTGCGGAAGCCGCTCTGCGAGTCGGTGCCCAGCTTCAGGCCGTTGGTGGTGCTATAGAGCCTGCAGTCCTCGACCAGCACGTCCTGCGTGGGACGCTCGGCCGCACCCTTGAAGCACAGCGCGTCGTCCTCGGAATTGATCGTGCAATGGCGCACGATCACGCTGCGGCAACCGTCGATGTCGCAGCCGTCGTTGTTGAAATTGGCCTGGTTCTGCACGCGGATGCCGTCGATCAGCAGGTCCTCGCAATGCAGGTAATTCTGCATCCAGCACGGCGAATCCCGCATGAACAGCCCCTGCACGTGTACCTGCGCGCAGTCGATGATACGGATCAGGAAGGGCCGGCCGGGCGTCGCGCCAATGGTCTCCAGCCCCGGAAAATTCGTCTTGCTGCCGCGGCCGTCGATGGTGCCTGCGCCGCACAGCGCAATGTTGCTGCAGCCCTCGGCGAAGATCAGCGACTGGTTCATGCCCATGTTGCTGTCCATGACCGTGGGGCGCTGCGCCACGCGCGGCGGATAATCCGCGAGGTTCAGGCTCGCCAGCAGGCGCGCATCCCTGTCGATCTGCAGGCGCACGTGGCTGCGCAGGTCGAGCGTACCGCTGACGTAATCGCCGCGCGTGAGCACTACCGTACCGCCACCCTGTCTTGCCACGGAGTCGATGGCTGCCTGGATGGCGCGGGTGGCCAGTGGCTGGCCGCCGGTGAAGCCGAAGTCTTCGGGCCGCGCCACGCGCGCCGGCCCGCTCCATGGCTTGAGCCGGGCGCGCAGGCGCGTGGCCATGCGCTCCAGATCCGATTCCAGCTGCGTCGCCCAGCCCGGAAAGGAAGCCGCGCAGCCGCTCCAGCTGCGGGACGCCATGCCCAGCGCCATCAGCCCGGCGCCGAACTCGCGGCGCGTCAGCGGTCTCATAACGTCACTCCGCGCTTCCACAGGGCGATCTCGCGCGCGCCCGCCTGCTCGTGGCGGCAGGCAGCGCCGGATGCGGTGGCGATGACAAGGTCGAGCAATGCACCGGCGAGTGCATCGCGGTCCCCGCCATCGAGCAGCGGACCCGCGTCGAAATCGACCCAGCGCGGCTTGCGCGCCGCCAGCTCGCTGTTGGAGGAAATCTTCAATGTCGGCGCGGGGAACCCCAGCGGCGTGCCGCGCCCGGTCGTGAACAGCACCAGCGCCGCGCCGGCGGCGATCATCGCCGTGGTGGACACCGCATCGTTGCCCGGGGATTCCAGGATCACCAGCCCCCTGCGCGTGGCGCGGCCGCCGTAGCGGACAACCTGCGTCACTTCCGCATTGCCGCCCTTCTGCACGGCGCCGAGTGATTTTTCCTCGAGCGTGGTGATGCCACCCTGGTGGTTGCCGGGCGACGGGTTTTCCGAGATGGGCAACTGGTGGGCGGTGAAGTAATCCTTGAAGTCGCCGATCAGCCGCGCGAAATCGGTGAAGGTCTGCCGGTCGCGGCAGCGCGCCAGCAGCACGCGTTCGGCGCCGAAGAGCTCGGGAATCTCGCTCAGTATCGCCGTGCCGCCCGCGCCCGTGACGGCATCGCACGCGAGCCCCACCACAGGATTGGCCGTGAGGCCGGAGAAGGCATCCGAGCCGCCGCACTTCAGGCCGATAGTCAGTTCGCCGAGTCCGCATGGCACGCGCCGATCCCCGCTCACCTGCTCCACCAGCGGTTCGAGGGCTGCCAGTCCCGCCTCGATTTCATCGTCCACCGCCTGGGCATTGAAATATGCGAGGCGATCCGCGCCGCGCGCGCCCACTTCCGCGATCAACGCACCGAGCTGGTTGTTCTCGCAGCCCAGCCCGACCACCAGCACGGCGCCGGCATTGGGGTGCCGCGCGAGCGCGGCCAGCAGCTGCCGCGTGCCACTGAGGTCATCGCCCAGCTGCGAGCAGCCGAAGGGATGCCCGAAGGCGAAGATGCCGTCGGTGCGACCGGAGAACCTCGCCCGCGCGGCTTCGGCGATGCGCCGCGCCGTTTCGGCGACGCAGCCCACCGTGCACAGGATCCAGATTTCATTGCGGATGCCGACTTGGCCGTCGTCGCGGCGCAAGCCCATGAACTCGCGCGGCACGGCGCCGGCCGGCACGCGCGGCGATGGTTCGATCCAGACGTAGTCATCCTTGCGCGCGAGATCGGAGGCGAGGTTGTGCAGGTGGACATGCGCGCCGGCCGCGATGTCCTGCGTTGCATGGCCGATCGCGTGGCCGTACTTGCGCACCACGTCGCCACGCCGATGCGGCCGCAACGCCACCTTGTGGCCGCGTGGCGTGTCCGCGCCGACCGCGATGACCTGCCCGCCGGCGGCCAGCTGTTCGCCCGCGCTGACATCCCGCAGGCACACGGCGACGCTGTCGGTTTCGTGCACCTGCAACAGTACCGGCTTCATCGTGGCAGGAGAAAGCAACCCGGCAATACTGTCAAGGCTGGAACAGCCCCGACAGGTCGACGGCGACGCCCGGCAATGCCACGAGGCGGGTGATCCCCGGTGCCGCGGTGGCACTGTGTTCAAGGTACCGGCCATCCCGCGGCGAACGGTACATCAGCAGCTCGCCGTGCCGCAGGTCCACGACCCAGGCCTCAGGAATGCCCTGGCGCGCATACAGCGGCACCTTCACGTCGCGGTCGTGGCGCAGGGAGGCATCGCTGACCTCGATCACCAGCAGCATGTCCTGCGGGAGCGCGTGGGCGTGGCGATAGTAATCCGGGCTCGGCGCAAGCAGCGCGAGATCCGGCTCCGGAGCCGAGCGTGTGCCGAGCACGATGGTGCTCTGGATGCGCACGATGGCCGCATCGCCGGCCGCGCGGACGAACAGCCTCGTGAGCTGGTCCACGACGCTGATGTGACTGATGCCCACCGGCGCCATGTCGATGATCTCCCCTTCGATCAGTTCGACGTGCGCGTCTGGCGCGAGCAGGACCACCTCCGCCATCCGGTAGTACTCCTCCACCGTGATGAGGTGCTTGCGCGGCTCGCCGGCCATGAGGGTGTTCATCGGGCGTTACCTCGGATACGGCCAAGTCTAGCGCGCGCCGCTGGCTAGCGGATGCGGTCTTCGATTTCCTTCGCCAGTTGCGTGAGCTCGGCCAGGTCCTCGGCGCCAATCTCGATTTCGGGACGTTGCCCGCGCGCGGGCTCCGCGGGCGGACGCTGGGCTGCGGCCCGGGACGGCGGCGCCGGCACCTGGCCGCTCTCCGGCGGCTGCAGCCACTCGCGCTGCTGCTCCACCCAGCGCTGGTAGCGGTCGAACGACCACATGCCTTCTTCGCCGCCGGACTGGATCACGTTGACAAGATGGCTGAAGGTGCCTGCCCGGATGGTGCCCCTGGCCGCCAGACTGCCCAGCAGCAATTCGCAGCGGGGCACGAGCAGGCGGTGCTCGGGGAGATAGTCGAGGCGCTGGCAAAGGATGCCGACGAGGCAGTCGGCGAGCTGCGCGCGGATGTTGCCCTGGATCTCCGGCGCAAAGGACATGCAGATGCGCGTGAGGGCTTCCGCGCAGGTGGCCGAATGCATGGTCGCGATCACCAGATGCCCGGTCTCGGCGGCATTGAGCGTCAGCCGCATGACCTCGGGCGTGCGCATTTCACCGATGACGAGCACGTCCGGATTCTCGCGCAGCGCATCGGTAATCGCCTGCTCGAAGCTCGGCGAGTGCGTCGGAATCTCGCGCTGGCGGATGAACGACTGGCGATTGCCGAAGAGATACTCGATCGGGCTCTCCAGGCTCAGGATATTGCAGGCGCGCGAGCCGTTGATCTCCTCGATCAGCGCGGCA
>DATJXQ010000007.1:0-2088 GCA_035500015.1 Steroidobacteraceae bacterium | reverse complement strand
CACCGTACGTGGCGGAGCTCACGGGCTGCGAGGTACTGGCCGCCCCGGCCGGGGCGCTGCTCGCGCCGCTGGCCGCGCTGGTCGGTGCGCTCAGCATCCGCGAGCACTTGCCGCAGATCGAGGTAGCGGTCGCGGACAACGCCACCGCGCTGGTCCTGCGGGTACTGAGTGAGCCGACGGCCGCGGACCTCGCGCAGCTGCGCGCCTTCGCCGCCGCGCACCAGGTGCAGCTCTATCTGCAGCGCGCGGGGGTCGGCTCGGTTGCGCCACTGGAGCCGCAGGCGGCCGAGCTCACCTACGCGCTGCCGGCCTTCGGCCTCACCTTCGGCTTCGCACCCACGGATTTCATTCAGGTGAATGCCGCGGTGAACGCCGCGCTGGTGGCGCGTGCGCTCGAGCTGCTCGAGCTCACCCCCACCTCGCGGGTGCTCGATCTCTTCTGCGGGCTTGGCAACTTCACCTTGCCGCTGGCACGCCACGCCGCGCAGGTGACGGGCGTGGAAGGGGAGGCGGCCCTCATCGCGCGCGCGCGCGCGAACGCGCAGCGCAACGGCATCGGCAACGCCGAGTTCCACGTGGCCGACCTCACGCAGGCGGTGCACGAGCTACCCTGGATGCGCGCCTCCTACAGCCACGTGCTGCTTGACCCGCCGCGCACCGGTGCACGCGAGCTGCTCGGCGCCCTGGCGCGGCTGGCCCCGCGGCGGCTGTTGTATATTTCCTGCCATCCGGGAAGTCTGGCGAGGGATCTGGGAGTGCTGGTGCACGAGCACGGCATGAGACTCGAGGCGGCCGGCGTGGTCGACATGTTTCCGCACACCGCGCACGTGGAATCCGTGGCGCTGCTGTCCGCGCTGCCAGCGCAGAGCCGCTCCGGCGCATGAGCCTGGGGCCGCTGATGATCGATCTCGTCGGCACCGAGGTGTCCGCCGAGGAGCGCGAGCTGCTGCGCCATCCGCTGGTCGGCGGCGTCATCCTCTTCACCCGCAACTACGTCGACCCACCGCAGCTGACGGCGCTCGTAGCTGCGATCCACGCCGCGCGCTCCCCACCGCTGATCGTCGCGGTCGACCAGGAGGGCGGACGCGTGCAGCGCTTCCGCCAGGGGTTCGCACGGCTGCCGCCGGCGCGGCGCATCGGGCACCAGTTTGACCTGGATGCCCGCACGGGCCTGGCGCTGGCGCGCTCGCTCGGCTGGCTCATGGCTGCCGAGCTGCGGGCCCATGGGGTGGACCTCTCCTTTGCCCCGTGCGTGGACCTGGACTATGGGGTCAACGAGGCCATCGGCCAGCGGGCCTTCCACCCCGGCGCGGAGGCGGTGGCGCAGCTGGCCGGCGCCTGGATGCACGGCATGCGGGAGGCGGGCATGGCGGCCACGGCCAAACACTTCCCCGGACACGGGGCGGTGACGGCCGATTCCCACCTGGCGCTGCCGGTTGACCGGCGGCCCCTGGTCGACCTGGCCCCGGAACTGACCCCCTACCGGCGGCTGATTGCCAACGGGCTGCCGGCCGTCATGGTGGCCCATATCCTCTTCCCGGCCGTGGATCAGGCCCCCGCCAGCCTCTCCAGAGTCTGGATTCGCGACGTATTACGCGGAGAGCTGGGGTTTCAGGGGGTAGTGTTCGCCGATGATCTGTCAATGAAGGGGGCAGCTGCCTTCGGGGACATCCTGTCCCGGTCCCGGCAGGCCCTCATGGCGGGCTGTGACATGCTACCGGTCTGCAACCATCGGCCGAGCGTCATCGAACTGCTGGATAAGCTCGACTGCGAACCGCAGCCGGCCTCCAGCCTGCGCCTGGTGCGTCTGCACGGGCGCTCCGGGGCCCCGGGACAGGCCGCCCTGGCGGCCCTGCCGGAGTGGACCCAGGCCCAGGAGCTGCTGGCCAAGGTCAGCGAGGCCCCCGAACTGACCCTGGATGCCGGGGGCTCCCCGACGTGAACAACTGGTCGCTCGAGGCCTGGCAACGTGTCGTGGAGCATTCCCCCGAGGGCATCGTCATCTGCGATGCCACGGCCAAGGACCACCCGGTGATGTTCGTGAACAATGCCTTCGCGCAGTTGTGTGGCTACCCCGTGGCGACCCTC
>DATJXQ010000006.1:0-7622 GCA_035500015.1 Steroidobacteraceae bacterium | reverse complement strand
GGTGGGGCCGATCAGCAGGATGTTGCTCTTGGCGATCTCCACGTCCTCGCGCGACTTGATGCCGCCGTTGCCGCTGCGCGACTGCAGGCGCTTGTAGTGGTTGTAGACGGCAACCGCCAGGGTCTTCTTGGCACGCTCCTGGCCGATGACGTATTCGTCGAGGACCGACTTGATCTCCTGCGGCTTGGGCAGCTTCTCGCGCGCGCGGTCGGCCTTGTCCTCGAGCTCCTCGCGGATGATGTCGTTGCACAGCTCGACGCATTCGTCGCAGACGAACACCGAGGGACCGGCGATGAGCTTGCGTACCTCGTGCTGGCTCTTGCCGCAGAACGAGCAGTAGAGCAGCTTGCCGTCGTCGCCGCGCCCGCGGGTATCTTCGCTCATCGCCTGACCTCGTTGCCTGCAGCGCCAGGGCGCTGCTTCGTGTTGATATATAGCATGATGCCGCGGCGGGGCGCAAAGCGCCCCGTCACAGCCAAGTGCTTGTAAACAGGAAGGAAACCCACCGCCCGGCTGCGCCGGCGCGGACTATTTCGCCGCGACGATTTCGCCGCGGGTCGCCAGTACCCGGTCGATCAGCCCATAGGCGGCCGCATCCTCGGCGCGCATGAAGTTGTCGCGGTCGGTGTCGTGCTTGATCTTCTCCACCGACTGGCCGGTGTGCCTGGCCAGGATCTGGTTCAGCCGGTCGCGCGTGTAGAGGATCTCGCGCGCGTGGATTTCCATGTCCGCCGCCTGGCCCTGCATGCCGCCGAGGGGCTGGTGGATCATGATGCGCGAGTCCGGCAGCGCGAAGCGCTTGCCCTGCGCACCGCCGGCCAGCAGCACCGCGCCCATGCTGGCGGCCTGGCCGATGCAGATCGTGGAGACGTTCGGCTTGATGAACTGCATGGTGTCGTAGATGGCGAGCCCCGCCGTCACGTGGCCGCCGGGCGAGTTGATGTACAGCGCGACGTCCTTGTCCGGGTTTTCCGATTCCAGGAACAGCAGCTGCGCGACGATGACATTGGCCATGTAATCCTCGACCGGACCCACGCAGAACACCACCCGGTCCTTCAGCAGCCGCGAGTAGATGTCGTAGGCACGCTCGCCGCGCGAGGTCTGCTCGACCACCATCGGTACCAGGTTCAGGGCGCGCTCGTTCATGGCCGTCTCCGCTTGCGGGCGTTTCCCGCCTGTCTCGATTCTACGCCTGCCGGCCGAAGCCGGTGAGTTCGCGGAAGGAAACCGGCTGTTCCTTCACCCGGGCGTGCGCCAGCACCCATTCCACCGCCAGGTCTTCCATGACGGAGGTCTCGATCTGGCGCATCACGTCCGCGTTCTGCAGCCAGGCGCGCCGCACTTCTTCGGGATTCGGATAACCGGCGGCGGCCTCGTCCAGCCGCGCCATCACCCGGCCGCGGTCCACGCCGAGGTTTTCGCGGCGGACCAGCTCGCCGATCAGCAGCCCCAGCTTCACGCGCCGTTGCGCCGGCTCGAGGAAGGGCTCGCGCGGCGGCAGCCGCGACAGGTCGGAACGGCCCATGCGCTGCAGCAGGTCGACCTGCAGCTGCTGGACCTGCTCCTCGACCAGCGCCCTGGGCAGCTGCAACTCGTTGTCGCGCTGCAGCGCCTCGAACACCTGGGTGCGCAGGCTCCCGCGCACCGCATCTACGGCCTGGCGCTCCATGCTCCTGCGCACCTCGGCGCGCATGGTCTCCAGGCTCCCGTCGCCGACGCCGAAGGATTGCGCGAAAGCCGCATCGAGCGGCGGCAGCACCGGCTCCTCGACGGACTTCACCGTGAGGTCGAACTCCGCATCCTTGCCGGCCAGCGCGGCGGCGCCATAGTCGTCGGGGAACTTCACGGGGGCCGTGCGGCTGTCGCCCTTGCCCATGCCCACGAGCGCCCGCTCGAAATCCGGGATCACCTGGCCGGCGCCGATCACCACGGCCATGTCCGTGCCGGTGCCGCCCTCGAAGGCCACGCCCCCGGTCCGCCCGGCGAAATCCACTGTCACGCGGTCATCCTGCCGCGCGGCGCGTTCCACCGGCGCATAGGTCACGCGCTGCCGGCGCATGCTCTCCAGCATGGCATCAACGTCGGCTGCGGTGATCTCCGCCACCGGACGGGTAATTTCCACCTCGGCCACGGAATTCACCACCACGTCGGGCATCACTTCGATGACGGCGGCGAACCTGAGATCCGCGCCTGGCCCGATCTGCAGGGGCTCGATGTTGGGGCTGCCCGCCGGACGCAGGTTCTGCTGCTTCACCGCGTCGCTGTAGCCCTGGCGGATCAGTTCCGACACCGCATCCCCATGCACCTGGCTGCCGAACTGCTGCCGGATCACCGGCAGCGGCACCTTGCCGGGCCGGAAGCCGCGGATCTTCGCGGTGCGTGACAGGTCACGCAGGCGGCGTTCCACCTCGCCGGCCACCTGCGCCTCGGGGATCTCGACTTCGATGCGGCGCTCGAGGCCGGTGGTGGTATTCACTGTGAACTGCATCGCTGCGCTTCCTTACAACTGGTCAATCGGCCTGCAACGGGCCCTGGTGCGAAAGGAGAGACTCGAACTCTCACGGGTTGCCCCGCTGGAACCTAAATCCAGTGCGTCTGCCAGTTCCGCCACTTTCGCGCCGCGGGATTTCGGAAATGGTGGGCCGTGTAGGATTCGAACCTACGACCAATTGATTAAGAGTCAACTGCTCTACCAACTGAGCTAACGGCCCATTGTTCGGGTGGGGTGGACGACGGGACTCGAACCCGCGACAGCCGGAATCACAATCCGGGACTCTACCAGCTGAGCTACGTCCACCATCGTTCACCAAAGCCCGGCCTGGCGCGCCCGGCAGGAGTCGAACCTGCGACCCTCAGCTTAGAAGGCTGATGCTCTATCCACCTGAGCTACGGGCGCCCTTTCGGGCGGGCCGGGAGTATATACGAATCGGCGCGGTTTGCCCGCGTGGGCGGCGATGGTCCGGCCGGCGGAGTCACGGTCAGCCATAGGTCAGCGGCCGGGCCTTGCCGCGGAACACACGGTACACATAAATGGTGTAGCCCAGGATGGCCGGCAATACCACCAGCGCGCCCACCAGGATCACCATCAGGGATTCCGGCGCGCTGGCCGCATCCCAGATGGTGATGCGATCCACGACCAGGTACGGGAACAGGCTGTATGCCAGTCCGTAGAAACCCAGCATGATCACGCCCACCGTGCAGCCGAACGGCACCCAGACGCCATATTCGTTGTCCTGCGCCAGCCGCACCGGCAGGCGCCGCAGTGCGCGTGCGGCGATCAGCAGCAGCGCCAGCGTGACCGCGGGCAACGGCAGCAGCAGCACCACGTAGGGCAGGCTGAACCACTTGTCGAAGATGCGCTGGCTCACCAGCGGGGAGACGCTGGAGACAGCCAGAAAGCCCGCCAGCGCACCCCACCAGCCGCGCCGGGCCCAGTGCACCGCCCTGGCCTGCAGTGCCCCGCTGGTCTTCATCAGCAACCAGCCGGCGCCCAGCAGAACGTAGACGGCCGGCACGCATACGGACGTAAGCAGCGCGAAGGCATGCGCGCCGGGCGTGCCGGAGAAGCCGGTGATGTAGCTGCCCAGCATCCAGCCCTGGGCGAGCCCGGTGAGCAGCGAACCGGCGGAGAACAGCACGTTCCACAGCGGCTTGTGCGAGGCATGCACCTTCACGCGGAAATCGAAGGCCACGCCACGCAGCGTCAGGCCAACCAGCATCAGCACCACCGGCAGGTACAGCGAGGACAGCACCACGCCATTGGCCACCGGAAACGCCACCAGCAGCAAACCGATGCCCAGCACCAGCCAGGTTTCGTTCGCATCCCAGAACGGCCCGATGGCGGACACCATCACATCCTTCTCCGCCTCATCGGCGGCCAGCAACAGCATGCCGACGCCGAGATCGTAGCCATCCAGCACCACATAGAGCAGCAGCGCCACGCCCATCAGCGTCATGAACACCACCGGCAGCCAGCCGGCCGGAGTCGTCAGGTCAGGCATTGTGGACTTCTCCCGGGCCGGACTGGCCCGCCTTGCGGGCCAGGTAGAACAGCACGCCGATGTATGCGCAGATCAGGCCCGCGTACAGCGCGAGATACAGCGTGAGGCTGGCGACCAGCGGTATGGCCTTCGTGGTGGCGGCGTCCGCGGTGCGCAGCACGCCATAGACCAGCCATGGCTGGCGGCCAATCTCGGTGACGTACCAGCCGGCCAGCACCGCGACCCAGCCCGAAAAAGTCATGGCCGCCATGATGCGCAGCCACGGCCGCGGCGGCGCGCGGCCGCCGCGCAGCAGCCAGGCACCCGTCCACGCGACAGCCAGCATCAGCAGCGCCATGCCCACCATCACGCGGAAACCGAAGAACACCGGCTTCACCGGCGGATGCGCGTCGGGAAACCGGTCCAGGCCCTGGACCTCGCCCTGCGCGGCGTGGCGCAGGATCAGGCTGGCGCCGCGCGGCACGCCGATGGCGTATTCGTTGCGGCCGGCCGCCTCGTCGGGCCAGGCGAACAGCAGCAGCGGCGCGCCTTTTTCCGTGTGCCACACCCCTTCCATCGCCGCGATCTTGGCCGGCTGGTACTGCAGCGTATTGAGGCCGTGCTGGTCGCCGGCGAGGATCTGCAGCGGGATCAGCACCGCGGCCAGCCGCACGGCGGTGCGCAGCGTTGCCGCCGCGTCCGGATGCGCCTCGCCACGCAGCAGCCGCCACGCCGACAGGCCGCCGGTGAGGAACGCGACGGTCAGGCCCGAGGCCAGCAGCATGTGCAGCACGCGCCACGGCATCGACGGATTGAACAGGATGGCCAGCCAGTCGGTGGCATGCACGTGGCCATCGACCAGGTTGAATCCCGCCGGGGTCTGCATCCAGGAATTCAGCACCAGGATCCAGAATGCCGACAGGCTGGTACCGAAGGCCACCAGCACCGTGGCCAGCGTGTGCATGCGGTTGGAAACGCGCCCGATGCCGAACAGCATCACGGCCAGGAAGGTCGCCTCGAGGAAGAACGCGGTCAGCACCTCGTAGGCCAGCAGCGGCCCGGCCACATTGCCGGCGGTTTCCATGAAGCCCGGCCAGTTGGTGCCGAACTGGAAGCTCATCGTCACGCCCGAGACCACGCCGAGCGCGAAGGTCAGCGCGAACACCTTCACCCACAGCCGGTAGGCGTCCATCCAGTACTGCTCGCGCGAGCGCCCGTAGCGCCATTTGAAATACAGCAGCAGCCACGCGAGCGCGATGGAGATGCTGGGGAAAAGGATGTGGAAGCTGATATTGGCGCCGAACTGCACACGCGCCAGCGTCACCGGATCCATCAGGCAGTCCTTTCCGGACGGCGCCGGACGTACGAATAGTATAGCAGCGGAATCACCACCAGCGTCAGCACGGTGCTCACCAGGATCCCGAAGATCAGCGCCACCGCGAGACCGTTGAAGATCGGGTCATCGAGGATGAAGAATGCCCCGAGCATGGCCGCCACGGCAGTCAGCGCGATCGGCCTGGCACGCACGGCGCACGCCTCGATCACGGCCGCGGCGGGCTCCTCCCCCCTGGCGAGCGCCTGGTTGATGAAATCCACCAGCAGGATGGAATTGCGCACGATGATGCCGGCCAGCGCGATCATGCCGATCATCGAGGTGGCGGTGAACTGCGCACCGAGCAGCGCGTGCCCCGGCATCACGCCGATCACCGTCAGCGGGATCGGCGCCATGATGATCAGCGGCACCAGGTAGCTGCGGAACTGCGCCACCACCAGCAGGTAGATCAGCACGATGCCCGCGGCATAGGCCAGCCCCATGTCGCGGAACGTCTCGTAGGTGATCTGCCATTCACCGTCCCACTTCACGGCGAAGGCGGCGGTATCCGGCGGCTGGCGGATGAAGAACTGCGTCAGATGCGCACCGGCCACCGCTGCATGCTGCAGGCGGCCGGCAATGCCGAACATGCCGTACAGCGGGCTGTCGTAGGCACCGGCCTCATCGCCGGTCACGTACACCACCGGCAGCAGGTCCTTGTGGTAGATCGCCCCGTCCCAGGCATCGTGCCGCACGGTAACCAGCTCGCCGAGCGGCACCAGCTGGCCGCCCGCGCCGCGCACGCGCAGCGCCAGCAGGCGCGACAGGTCGGCCTGGTCCGCGGGCGGCAGGCGCAGCCGCACCGGGTGCGGATAGCGCGAGCGACCATCCTGCAGCCAGGTGGCATCGCTGCCAGCCACCGCGGTGGCGAGCGTGTCCACTATGTCGGCCTGCGACACGCCCAGGCGCGCGGCGCGCGCGCGATCCACCAGCACGGATTCGTGCGGTGCATCGGCCTCGACGGTGGTATCGACATCGACGATGCCGCCGGTGCCCGCGAACACCGCGCCCAGCTCGCGCCCCACGGCGCGGCTGCGCGCGTAATCCGGTCCGTACACTTCGGCCACCACGGGCGCGAGCACCGGCGGGCCGGGCGGCACCTCCACGACCTTCAGGCTGGCGCCATAACGGGTGGCGAGCGCCACCAGCTGCGGCCGCAGCGCGCGCGCGATTTCATGGCTCTGCCGCCGGCGCTGGTGCTTGTCGAGGAGGTTCACCTGCAGGTCGCCCACGTTGTTGCCGGCGCGCAGGTAGTACTGGCGCACCAGCCCGTTGAAATTCACCGGCGCGGAAGTGCCGGCGTAACCCTCGAAATCCACCACTTCCGGCACGCGCGCCACGCGCTGCGCCACCTCCAGCAGCAGCGCGTTGGTAGTTTCCAGCGTACTGCCCTCCGGCAGATCCACCACCACCTGCAGCTCGGACTTGTTGTCGAAGGGCAGCATCTTCAGCACGACCACGCGCAGCACCGCGAGGCCGGCCGACAGCACCACCAGCAGCAACGTGCCCGCGAGCAGCAGGCGGCGATTGCGCGCCGCGCGGCCGCCCTGCAGGAATGGCCGCAGCACGCGCGTAAACAGGCGTCGCAGGAAGCGGCTCCCGGCGTCCTTTTCCGTGCCGCCAGCCGCATGCGCCGCGTGCCGTCCCAGCAGGCGCGCCGCGAACCATGGCGTGACGATCAGCGCCACGCCCAGCGACAGCAGCATTCCCGCCGAGGCGTTGATGGGGATCGGCCGCATGTAGGGCCCCATCAGCCCGGAAACGAAGGCCATGGGCAGCAGCGCCGCGATCACCGTGAAAGTGGCGAGGATGGTCGGTCCGCCGACTTCATCCACCGCGGCGGGAATCGCCTGCAGCAGGGTGCGCCCGCCGCGCTGCCTGTGGCGGTGGATGTTCTCCACGATGACGATGGCATCATCCACCAGGATGCCGATGGAGAAGATCAGCGCGAACAGCGATACGCGGTTCAGCGTGAAGCCCATGGCGCGCGAGGCGAACAGCGTCAGCGCCAGCGTCAGCACCACGGCGGCGCCCACCACGATGGCCTCGCGCCAGCCCAGCGCGAACAGCACCAGCAGCACGACCGAGGACGTGGCGAACACCAGTTTCTCGATGAGCTTCCCGGCCTTGTCGGTGGCGGTGCGGCCGTAGTCGCGCGTGACGGCGATCCTCAGCGAGGCCGGCGTGCCGCGCGCGTGCCAGACGCGCTCGAGGACCCGGCGCGAGACCTCCGTGGCGTTGGCGCCCCGGCGCTTGGAGACCGCGAGCGT
>DATJXQ010000005.1:0-44948 GCA_035500015.1 Steroidobacteraceae bacterium | reverse complement strand
CAGGCAGGTAGTCGGCGAGCCCCAGCGGCGCCAGTTCTTCCGGCCCGCGCAGGCGGTAGAGATCCAGGTGCAGCACCGGTCCGGCCGGCGTCGCATATTCGGCCAGCAGCCCGTACGTCGGGCTGCGCACCGGACCCGGTTCGCCCAGCCCGTGCAGCAGTCCGCGCGCCAGCGTGGTCTTGCCGGCACCAAGCTCGCCGTGCAACCAGGCAATCAGCGTTCCCTCCGGCAGCGCCCGTGCCAGCCGCGCAGCCAATGCCAGCGTCGCGGCTTCGTCTGCGAGGAAGGCGGTGATCGCGACCTCGCTCACGGCAACTGGGCCAGCACGGCGCGCTCTTTCTGCAATGCCGTGTTGCTCACGGCAACTGGGCCAGCACGGCGCGCAGCTCCTGTGCGACTTCGGTGGCCAGCACGCCGCGCACGCCCTGCCGCGCGCAGCGATCGCCGGCCACCGCATGCGCATAGACCGCGGCACCGACGGCGTCGAGCACATCATGGGATTGTGCAAGCAGGCCGGCGATCGCACCGGTGAGCACATCACCCATCCCAGGCACCGACATGCCGGGATTGCCGCGATCGCACAGGCGCGGTACCTCGCCCTGCCGGCCGACCAGGCTGGTCGCGCCTTTCAGCACGACGGTTCCGCCGCGCTTGCCGCACAGCGCGTGCAGGGCGGCGAGCCGGTCCGCCTGTATGTCCGCGATGCCGGTGCCGAGCAGGCGCGCGGCCTCGCCCGGATGTGGCGTGAGCACCCAGTCGTCCATGCGCGCGGGGCCATGCCCGGCGGCGATCAGGTTCAGCGCATCGGCATCGACCACCAGGCGCTGGCCGGGCCGGCGCGCCGCCAGCACCGCGGCCAGCACGCCCTTGGCCCAGCCATCGCGGCCCAGCCCGGGACCCAGCGCGATCACGTCGGCCACGGCCGCCACCGGCTGCACATCGGCCGCCTCGCGCACCGCATGGAACATCAGCTCGGGGCGCGGGCCCACGACCACGGCCAGGTGCTCCGGCAGGCTGGCAACGGTGACGAGACCCGCCCCCACGCGCAGCGCGGCCTCGGCCGCCAGCCGCACCGCGCCGGGCATGCCCGTGCCGCCGCCCACGATCAGCACGCGGCCGAACTGTCCCTTGTGACTCTGGCGCGGGCGCTGCGGCAACACGCGCGTGAGATCCTCGTGCGTCAGCCGCAGCAGCACCGGCGGACCGGCATCCGGAGCCCCTTCCACACGCAGCGCATCGAAGAGGATTTCGCCCGCATGTTCGGGACCTGCGCCGACGAACAGGCCCTGCTTCAGGCCGAGGAAGCTGATCGTCGCCGTCGCGTGTACCGCGGGCAGCGCGCGTCCCTGGTCGGGATCCAGCCCCGAAGGCACATCGAGCGCGAACACCGGCCGCTGGCAGGCATTGAGCGCCGCGATCACCCGTACCCATTCCTCGCGCAACGGCGCACGCACGCCGATGCCGAGCAGCGCGTCCACGACGACGTCGGCGCCGGCCAGCGCGGATGCCGCAAAACCCAGCGGCTGCAGCCCCGCTTCGAGCAGATCGTGGTGGGCCTGCCGCGCCTCCCCGCGCAGCGCCGCCGCGTCGGCCACCAGCAGCACCTCGACGGCAAGGCCCGCCTGCCGCGCCAGCCGTGCGAGCACCAGGCCATCGCCGCCGTTGTTGCCGGGACCCGCGACAACGGCGACGGAGCGCGCCAGCGGCCAGCGCTGGCGCAATGCGCCGAACGCGGCCGCGCCGGCGCGTTGCATCAGGGTGTAGGCCGGCGTGCCGCCCGCCACGACCGCAGCTTCGATCTGCCGGATCTGCGCTGCGGTGTAGATGGCGTCGGGAAGCAGCATGATGCGGCCCAGTATACTGACCTGCCGGTGAACGCTCCTTTTTGGCCGGAAATGCCAGCTTGGCGGGCAGGCCATGCTGGAATACATTCAGGATCGACAGTCGGTTGGGCCCGGAGCAGCCATGGCACAGGCGGTGGAGACCTTCATGGAAGCGCGCATTGCAAGACTGGAATCCGACATGGGGCACCTGCGCGAAGATGCGTCCGACATCAAGCAGGATGTCCGCGCGCTGCGCGACAAGCTGGATATCCACGGCCAGCGGCTCGACGACAGGATCGACGCGCTGGACCAGAAATTGAGCGGCCGGATCGACGCATTGGACAGCAAATTCAATGGCCGCATCGACGCCATGGACAGCAAGCTCAATGGCCACATCGATGCCATGGACAGCAAGCTCAATGGCCGCATCGACGCCATGGACAGCAAGCTCAATGGCCGCATCGACGCGATGGACAGCACACTCAACGGCCGCATCGACAAGCTGCAGGATGTCGTGGAATCCACGCGCACGTGGATGTTCGGGCTCTGCATCGGTGGCTTTGGGGCCATGCTCGGCATCATGGCGCACGGCTTCGGCTGGATCTGAAGCGCCCGCAACCGGCCGACCGCTTCAGCGCTGCGCGACGCGCAGGTTGTCGATGAGCCGCGCGCGGCCCAGCCGCGCGGCCGTGAGGATCACCAGCTCGCGGCTGTCCGGGCCCGGAGCGAGCAGCGTCTGCGCGTCGCGTATCTCGAAGTAATCCGGCAGCATCTGCGCGGCGCGCAGTTCGGCCAGCCCCCAGTTGGAAAGCGCGGTGAAATTGCGCTCACCGGCGTGGATGCGTTCCGCCGCCACGCGCAGCGTGGCGTAGATGCGCGGCGCGCGCGCGCGCTCGGCGTCGGAGAGATAGCGGTTGCGGGAGCTCATCGCGAGGCCGTCCGGCGAGCGCACGGTCTGCGCGCCGACGATCTCCACCGGAATTTCAAGGTCCGCGACCATGCGGCGGATGATGGCCAGCTGCTGGTAATCCTTCTCGCCGAACACCGCCACCTGCGGCTGCACGATGCCGAACAACTTGGCCACCACGGTGGCCACGCCGTCGAAGTGACCGGGGCGCTGCGCGCCCTCGAGGATCTCCGACAGCGGCTTCACGCTGACGCGCGTGGCGCTCTCGCGGCCCTTGGGGTACATCGCGTCCACGCCGGGCAGGAACAGCGCCTCGCAGCCCTCGTCCTCCAGCAGCCGCGCGTCGTCCTCGGGCGAGCGCGGATAGCGCTCGAAATCCTCGCCCGGACCGAACTGCAGCGGATTGACGAACACGCTGGCGATCACGCGGTCGGCGCGGAAACGCGCTGCCGACAACAGGCTCATGTGGCCGGCGTGCAGCGAGCCCATGGTGGGCACGAAGCCTATGGTCAGCCCCGCCTCGCGCCAGCCGCGCAGCAGGCTCCTGACCTCGTCGATGCGCTCCACGACGAGCATCAGGAGAAACAGTGTTCGCGCGCCGGGTACTCGCGCGATTTCACCGCCGCCACATAGGCCCGCAGCGCCGCCAGCGGCGAATCCACGCCCTGGTGGAAATTGCGCACGAACTTCGGCTTGCGGCCCGGCGTGATGTCCAGCACGTCGTAGAGCACCTGGATCTGGCCGCTGACCAGCGGTCCGGCACCGATGCCGATCACCGGCGCCTGCACCGCCGCGGTGACCGCCTGGCCGACTTCGTTGGGCACGCACTCCAGCAACACGATGTCGGCACCCGCCTGCTCCAGCGCGCGCGCCTCGCGCACGATGCGCTCGGCGGCCTCCTGCTGCCGGCCCTGCACGCGGAAGCCGCCGGTCTTGTGCACCGACTGGGGCCGCAGGCCCAGGTGCGCGCACACCGGGATGTCACGCGCGGTGAGGAACTCCACCACGCGCAGCTGCTCGGCGCCGCTTTCCAGTTTCACCATGCGCGCCCCGCCCTCCTGCATCAGGCGCACGGAATTGCCCAGCGCCTGTTCCGGCGACGCATAGCTCATGAACGGCAGGTCGGCGATCAGGAAGGGCCGCTGCGTGCCGCGCGCCACGGCCTTGGTGTGGTACACCATGTCGTCCATGGTCACGGGCACCGTGGTGTCGTGTCCCTGGATCACCATGCCGAGAGAATCCCCGACCAGCACGATGTCGGCGCCGGCCTCGTCCACCAGCACGGCGAAGCTTGCGTCGTAGCAGGTGAGCGCGGCGATGGGTTCGCCCTGCGCGCGCAGCTGCGCCAGCGTCGTCAGCGTCACCGGCGGGCGGGCGGAATCGCGCAGCTGCAGCTGGGTGTACATTCGTTCTTACAGCCCTGTGTGTCGCAGGGGATTGTAGTAGAGCCGGCCGCGCACCGTACGCCCGATCTGCGCCAGCAGCTCCTCGTAATCGGCGTCGTTGCTGACCGGGTCAATGGCCGCCGCGTTGACAATCAGCAGCGGGCCGGCCTCGTAGGCCAGGAAAAAGCGCGCATAAGCCTCGTTCAGCCGCGTGAGGTAGGCGCGGTCGATCAGGTTCTCGTGGGCGATGCCGCGGCGCGCAATACGCTCCAGCAGCACATCCACCGGCGCCTGCAGGTACACCACCAGATCGGGCTGCGGTGCGTTGATGGCCAGCCGCTCGTACACCTGGCGGTACAGGCCGTATTCCTCGTCGTCCAGGATCAGCCGCGCAAAGAGATCGTCCTTGGCCAGCAGGTAGTCGGCCACGCGCACGCTGCCGAACATGTCCGCCTGCGCCAGCGCCGCCTGCTGCTGCGCGCGCTGGAACAGGAAGAACAGCTGCGCGGGCAGCGCGCCGGCGCGCGGATTGCGGTAGAAACGCTCGAGGAAGGGATTCTGCTCGGCCTGCTCCAGCACCAGCTGCGCGTTCAGCGTCGCGGCCAGCCGCCGGGCGAGGCTGGTCTTGCCCACCCCGATGGCGCCTTCCACCACGATGTAGCGATGCGGCACCGGGCTCATGCCGCGATGATCTCCTGGATGCCGTCATCGGCCAGCGCGCGCAGCAGCACCTGGACGCGCCCGGCACCGGGCACATCCAGTGCCGGTGCGATGTCGGCCAGCGGCGCGAGCACGAAGCCGCGCCCGGCGATGCCCGGATGCGGCACGGTGAGCTCCGGCGTGTCGATGCGTTCGGCGCCGTATACCAGCAGATCCAGATCCAGCGTGCGGGGCCCCCAGCGTTCGCCGCGCACGCGGCCGGCGGCGGCCTCGACGCCACGAATGGCCGCCAGCAATTCACCGGCCGCGAGCTGCGTGAGCAGGCCGGCCACGGCATTGATGAAATCGCCCTGCTGCACCGGCCCGAAGGGCCGCGTGCGGTACAGCCGCGAGCGCGCGATCAGCAGCGTGCGCGGCAGCCCGGCCAGCGCCTCGAACGCCGAGCGCACGTGCGCGCGTGAATCACCGAGGTTGCTACCGACTCCGACATAGGCCGGCACCCACTGCTCCATGCGTCAGGCGCCCGGCGAGCGCCGCGGCCGCCGGCGCCGGCGGCGGGGCCTGGCGTGCTCGCCTTCGGCGGCGCCACGCTGGCCGCGCGCGGCTTCCAGCGCCAGCGCCATCTCCTGCCGCTGCTCGGGGCCGGCGGACTGCAGCGCGGACCACCAGTCCACCAGCTGCTGCGGCGCCATGCCCACCTGCGCGCGCAGCAGCAGCAGGTCGAAGGCGGCGCGGAAGCGCGGCTGCTCGATCAGCCGCAGCACGCGGCGGCTGCGCGGCTGCTCCAGCTGCGGCTGCAGCGCGAACATGTCGCGCACGCCCAGCGAGAAGCGCTTGGGGATGGTGACGCGCCGCGTGGTGTCGCGCAGCGCCGTATCGCAGGCATCCAGAATGGTCGCGGTGTCGCCCCATTTCTCCGCCGGCTGCTTCTCGATGCAGGCCGCGATCGGCCCGTACAGCAGCAACGTGAAGAGGAAGGTCGGCGTGACCGGCTTGCCGGCCTGCACGCGCGCATCGGTATTGGCCAGGCCCGCCAGCAGCAGCTGCTCCACCGCGCTGCCCGGATGGCGCCGGAGGAAACCCTCAACTTCCGGATACAGCACCCCGAGCAGGCCGCGCCGGCGCAGCACCTCGAAGGATTTCACGCCGTGGCCGGTGAGGAACAGCTTCAGCGTCTCGTCGAACAGCCGCGCCGCCGGCACGCCGGTGAGCAGCTCGCGCAGCGCTGCGAGTGCTCCTTCCGTGGCAGCATCCAGCGTGAAACCGAGCTTGGCCTCGAAGCGCGCCGCGCGCAGCATGCGCACCGGGTCCTCGCGATAGCGCTGTCCGGGATCGCCGATCAGCCGCAGCTGCCGCGCCTGGATGTCCGCCGCCGCGCCGACGTAATCCCACAGCGAGAAATCGTCGATGTTGTAGTACAGCGCATTGCAGGTGAAATCGCGCCGCCACACGTCTTCCTCGATGCTGCCATAGGTGTTGTCGCGCAGGATGCGACCGCCCTCGTCCAGCACCCGGTCGCCGTCGTCGCCTTCCCCGTCCGCCTCGCGCTCGCGCGCCTGGTCGGATTCCGCCTCGGCCTCGGGGTCGTCCTCGCTGGCGCCGACCTCCAGCAGGATGTCCGGATCGTCGGCCTCGTCGGTACCCGGGAGCGGCGCGCTGGCGGCGCGGAAGGTGGCCACCTCGATGATCTCGTGGCCGAAGAACACATGCGCCAGGCGGAAACGCCGGCCGATCAGCCGGCAGTTGCGGAACAGCCGCTTGACCTGTTCCGGCCGCGCGCTGGTGGCCACGTCGAAATCCTTGGGCGTGACGCCCAGCATCAGGTCGCGCAGGCAGCCGCCCACCAGGAAGGCCTGGTGCCCGCCCTCGCGCAGCCGGTACAGCACGCGCAGCGCGTTCACCGAGATCTTCTGCCGGGAAATGGGATGCTCGGCGCGCGGGATGATGCGCGGTGCGCCAGCCGGCGGCGAGCCGGCGTCGGATTCGGGATTCAATGCAGGTTTTCCGGCGGAATTAACGACTTGAGGATGGATCGAGGCCGCCTATAATACCGCGCCTTGCCGGCCGGCCCGCGGCAGGCTGCTTTCACCCCCGCTCCCTTCGTCTAGAGGCCCAGGACATAGCCCTCTCAAGGCTAGTACACCGGTTCGAATCCGGTAGGGAGCGCCACCCTGCGGCACGTGCCCTCAGTCCGACGCCTGGCGCCGCCGCGTATCGCGCGGCATCGGCCGCGTCTCGATCTCGGTGAGCAGGCCGCCCACGCCCATGGCCATGATGTCCTCGCGCGAAACGCTTTCGCCGGCGGCGTAACGGCGCAGCACGAAGTCGAAGCCGTTGAGCTTGGGCGAGCGCGCGCAGGTCGGAATGCCGATCAGCGGGCAGTTGTTTCCTGCATCGCCCAGCTCGGCCAGCACCAGCAAGTTGCCGGGATCCACCGGCATGCCGGCATGCAGCACGCGACCACCGGCGGCGAGCACCGCGGCCGGCACGATGTCGCCGCGATCCACGGTCGCGGCCACGCCCGACACCAGCAGCAGCTGCGGCCGTTCGGCGCCGGCGCGCAACGCGCGCAGCGCTGCGGCCACGGCCTGCTCCTCGTGCGGCACGACGATCTCGGCGATCAGCGAACCGCCGAGCGGGCCGAGGCGGCCGAGCACGGCGCCGCGCATCTTCGCCAGTACCGCGGGAGAGGTGCCCCCGGCACGGGTCATCACCAGCGCGGCGCGGATGCCGAGCCACGGCGCCACGCGCAGCGCGGGGGCTTCACCACCGAGCAGCGCGATCACCTGCCGCAGTGCCGCCGCCGGCACGGCATAGGGAATGATCTTCACGGTGGCCAGCATCTGGCCTTCCTCGACCACCGAGTCGGGCAGCAGTGTCGCGATGGTCAGGCCCTCGTGCACGCGGTTGGCGGCATGCACCCGCGCGGCGTCGAGCCGCAGCAACCCGGCCTGGCGCGCGTACAGGTTCACGCGGCCGGTGGTGGCGGTGCCGGTTTCCACTTCCGCGCCGGCCAGCGCCGCGGCGATGCGCGCCGCGGCCATGTCTTCCGGTACGTCATCGGCATCGAGCCGCGCGGCGACCACGCTGGCGATGCCGGCCGCCTGGAGCCGCTGGATGTCCGCCGCCGCCAGCACCGTGCCCTTCTTCAGCGCCCCGCCATTGAGCTTGACGCTGTGCGCCAGCACCGCGCCCACGGCCTGCGACACCGCGAGCGGACCAAACTTCACGCCGGCACCTGCCGCAGCTGCTGCGTGATCTCGGCCAGTACCGAGATCGCGATCTCGGCCGGCGTGCGCGCACCGATGTCGAGCCCGGCCGGACCGTGGATGCGCGCACGATCGGCTTCGCTCACGCCGGCTTCCGCCAACCGCGCCAGCCGCTTCGCATGCGTGCGCGTGGAACCCAGCGCGCCGATATAGAACGCCAGTGTCGGCAGCACCGCGAGCAGCGCGGGATCGTCGATCTTCGGATCATGCGTGAGCAGCACAACCGCGGTACGCGCATCGGGCCGCAGCTGTGCGAAAGCTTCGTGCGGCCACTGGTCGAGCAGCACCACACCGGGAAAGCGCTCCGGCCGCAGGAAGGCGCTGCGCGGATCGATCACGGTGACGGCATAGCCGGCCTCGCGCGCCATGGTGCACAGCGCCTCGCTGATGTGCACCGCGCCCACCACGATCAGCCGCAGCGGCGGATTGTGCGGCGTGATGAGCACCTCGCGGCCCTGGCTCTCGAGCACCTGCGCGCGATCGCTGGCCAGCGCGGCGCGGCCGGCGGCGGCCAGTTCCGGCTCGGTCAGCGCCAGCAGCTCGAGACCGGCCGCGTCTAGCAGGCGCTGCAGGCCGCCATCCAGCGGCGTGTACAGCACGACGGCGCGCGCTTCACGCCGCGCCGCCAGCAGCGCATGGGCCATGCCGCCGCGCATCAGCTACTCGAAGGGCTCGACATACACGCGGATGCGCCCGCCACAGGCGAGACCCACGCTGAAGGCCAGCTCGTCGCTGACGCCGAACTCCAGCAGCTGCGGCGCACTGTCGCGCATCACCTGCGCGGCGGCCTCGATCACCGCCACTTCCACGCAGCCGCCGGACACCGAGCCGGCGAACTGCCCCGCCTCGTTGCATACCAGCTGGCTGCCGGCCGGACGCGGCGCCGAACCCCAGGTGGAAACCACCGTGGCCAGCGCCGCGCGCTGTCCGGTTTCACGCCACGCCAGCGCCTGCGCCAGCAGTTCCTGTTCGGGTGCATCGGCCATATGCACGCGATTGTAGGATACTGCGCACATCCGCTGGGGATTCGTTATTCCCCAATAAATACAGGGAGATCCTGATGTTCACTCTCGACATCAACGGCCAGCAACTCACCGCCGATGTGCCGGGCGACACGCCACTGCTGTGGGTGGTGCGCGACAGCCTGCATCTCACCGGCTCGAAGTTCGGCTGCGGCATGGCGCTGTGCGGCGCCTGCACCATGCACGTGGATGGCGTGGCCACGCGCACCTGCGTGCTGCCGGTCTCCGCGGCGGTGGGCAAGAAGATCACCACCATCGAACAGGTGGCGGCCAACCCGGTGGGCAAGGCCGTGCAGGATGCGTGGATCGCCGAGAACGTGCCGCAGTGCGGCTACTGCCAGTCCGGCCAGATCATGAGCGCCAGCGCGCTGCTGCAGAAGAACAAGGCGCCCAGCGACGCGGACATCGACGCGGCCATGGCCGGCAACATCTGCCGCTGCGGCACCTACGCGCGCATCCGCGCCGCCATCCATCGCGCCGCCGCCACGCTCGCGGCCTGAAGCAAGGAACCCGGCCATGAAATACTTTCTTCGCAATGGTACCGAAGGCGGCAACGCCTCCATCGTGCATGCCCGCGAGCTGTCGGGCGTCACCCGCCGCGACGTGCTCAAGGGCGCCGGCCTCACGCTGGCGGTGATCGGCAGCGGCGGCCTGCTCGATGCGTGCTCGGGCAAGCCGGCCGCCAGCTCCACCGCCACGCTGGCGCCGAACCAGTTCCTGAAGATCGGCCCGGACAGCTCCGTCACGCTGATCTCGCCCAACACCGAGCTGGGCCAGGGTGCGTACACCGGCCTCGCCACGCTGCTGGCCGAGGAGCTGGATGCGGACTGGAGCCAGGTGGTCATCGAGGCGGCGCCGGTGAACACCAAGCTGTACGGCAACCCGGCCTTCGGCGGCGCCATGCAGGGCACGGGCGGCAGCACCACGGTGGCCGCATTCTGGGACCCGCTGCGCAAGGCCGGCGCCACCGCGCGCGCGCTGCTGGTCGCGGCGGCGGCGCAGCAATGGAGCGTGCCGGCCGGCGAAATCACCATCAGCAAGGGCGTGGTCAGCCATGCCGGCAAGAAGAAGAGCGCGCACTTCGGCGAACTGGTCGATACGGCCGCGAAGCTGCCGGTGCCCGCCGACGCGAAGCCCAAGGACCCGAAGGACTTCGTGCTGATCGGCAAGGACACCCCGCGCGTGGATGCGCATGCGAAATCCAGCGGCAAGGCCATCTTCACGCAGGACATCCAGCTGCCCGACATGCTGGTGGCCCTGGTCGCGTACGCGCCCCGCTTCGGCGGCAAGGTGAAGAGCTTCGATGCCGCGGCCGCGAAGGCCATGCCGAACGTGGTCAACGTGGTGCAGTTCAAGACCAATGTGCGCGAAGGCGTGGCCGTGCTCGCGAAGGACACCTGGTCCGCGAAGAAGGCGCGCGATGCGCTGAAGATCGACTGGGACGAAAGCGCCGCCTTCAAGCTGGGCTCGGATGCCATCTTCGCGCAGTACAAGGCGCTGGCCGAGAAGCCCGGCGTACAGGCGCACAAGGACGGCGACTTCGACAAGGCCGCGGCCGGCGCGAAACAGATCGAAGCCGTGTACGAGTTCCCGTTCCTGGCGCATGCCTCCATGGAGCCGATGAACTGCGTCATCCAGGTCAAGCCCGACGGCGCGGAGCTGTGGAATGGCGAGCAGTTCCACACCGGCGACCAGAACGTGGTCGCGCAGACCCTGGGCCTGAAGCCCGAGCAGGTTAAGATCAACATGCTGTTCGCGGGCGGCAGCTTCGGCCGCCGTGGCAATGCCTGGTCGGATTACCTCGCCGATGTCGCCGCGATTGCCAAGGCCGACGGCGGCGGCAAGCCCGTGAAGCTGGTGTGGACGCGCGAGGACGACATGCGCGCCGGCTTCTACCGCCCCGCCTACCTGCACAAGCTCACCGCGGCCATCGACGGCAAGGGCAAGCTCACCGGCTGGCGGCAGCGCATCGTCGGGCAATCCATCATGGGCGGCACCTTCCTCGACCACGGCGATCCGGTGGACAGCAGCTCGGTGGAAGGCGCGGCCAACATGCCCTACGAGATGCCCAACCTGCTGGTGGAACTGCACACCACCAAGCTCGGCGTGCCCATCCAGTGGTGGCGCTCGGTGGGCTCCACGCACACCGCCTATGCGGTGGAATCCTTCCTCGATGAAATCGCGCGCGTCACGCACCAGGATCCCCTGGAGCTGCGCCGCTCGCTGCTGCAGAAGCATCCGCGGCACCTGGCGGTGCTGAACCTCGCCGCGGAGAAGGCCGGCTGGGGCACGCCGCTGCCCAAGGGCACGGCGCGCGGCATCGCCATGCACGAGAGCTTCAACACCGCGGTGGCGCAGGTGGCCGAGGTCAGCAGGCAGGGCAGCGGTTACAAGGTGAACCGCGTGGTCTGCGCGGTGGACTGCGGCATCGCCGTGAACCCCAACATCGTGGCCATGCAGATGGAATCCGGCATCATCTATGGGTTGTCGGCCATCGCCAGCGGCGAGATCCGGGTCGAGGAGGGCCGCGTCAAACAGGGCAACTTCGACGGCTACCCGGTGCTGCGCATCAACCAGGTGCCGAAGATCGAGGTGTACATCGTGCCCTCGACCAACAAGCCCACGGGCGTGGGCGAGCCCGGCACGCCGGTGATCGGTCCGGCGGTGGCCAGCGCCATCGCGCAGCTGTCGGGCAAGACGCTGCGCGAGTTGCCGTTCAGCAAGAACGGCATCGCCATCGTCTAGCGGCCGGCTTTCCCGTCCACTGGAGAGGCAACCTTCTGGAGCCTGACGTCGGCATTCAGCAGGTTGCCGCCCAAAGTGCAGCCTGGCCCGTTTTCGACGGCGACAATGCGCGCCTGCACGGGAATGAAGCCAGTTCGCGCGGGCTCGCTCGTGACGGGCCGGATGGTACGAATGAAGTAGCAGGTGGGCCCGGGTACCCGCACCAGTATTCTGGATAATCCGGGCGTGGGCGGATCGATCTGATCCGCCGCGGTGGGCGCGGCCGGTTGGGCCGCTTCATCGGGATAAGCGGACCTCATTGCCAGCGCCGTTGCGGCGACGGAACAGGCAGCCAGCAGCACGCAGATGGCACGCTTCATGACAGACACCTCCCTGGCAGACTGCAGCTGCGAATAAGCATACCCCTACGACGGGGTTGCTGGCGGATTCCTTGGTCGGCAGCCATTAAACTGCCCTCATGAGCACCGTCCTGGTCACTGGCGGCTCGGGATTCATCGCCGGGCACTGCATGTTGCAGCTGCTCGCGGTCGGTCACGCCGTGCGCGCGACACTGCGGAACCCGGCTCGCGCCGATGAAATCCGCGCCACGCTGCGCAAGGCAGGCGCCGCCGGGGCGGACCAGATCGGCTTCACCACCGCGGATCTCTCTGCCGACGTCGGCTGGGCGGACGCGGCGCGCGGCTGCGACTTCGTGCTGCACGTGGCCTCGCCCTTCCCTTTCGGCGTGCCGAAGCACGAGGACGAACTCATCGTGCCGGCGCGCGAGGGCACCTTGCGCGTGCTGCGGGCGGCCCGCGACGCCGGTGTGCGGCGCGTGGTGCTCACCTCTTCGTTCGCCGCCATCGGCTATGGCCATCCGCCGCGGACCGCGCCGTTCGATGAGACCTGCTGGACCAACCTGGATGCCGGCCACGTCGCACCCTACGTGAAATCCAAGACGCTGGCCGAGCGTGCCGCGTGGGATTTCATCGCGCGCGAGGGCGGTGCGCTGGAACTCGCGGTGGTGAATCCCGTGGGAGTGTTCGGTCCGGCGCTGGGCCGGGATCTGTCGACCTCCGTGCAGACCATCCAGCGCATGCTCGACGGCGGCATGCCCGCGTGCCCGCGCCTGTACTTCGGCGTGGTCGACGTGCGCGACGTGGCCGAGCTGCATCTGCGTGCGATGATTGACCCACGGGCGCGTGGCGAGCGTTTCCTCGCGACTGCAGGTCCCGGCCTGTCGCTGCTGCAGATCGCCAACGTGTTGCATCAGCGACTCGGCGCGGCGGGCCGCCGCGCACCAAGGCATCAGATCCCGGATTGGCTGGTGAAGCTGCTTGCGGCCTGCGGCAGCCGGCTGGCTCGGTCAGCGCTGCCGGAGCTGGGCAAGGTCAAGAGCGCTTCGAACGAAAAGGCGCGCCGGCTGCTCGGCTGGCAGCCGCGCAGCGGTGAAGAGGCCATTGCGGCCAGCGGCGAGAGCCTGCTGCAGCTGGGACTTGTCAAGGTGGAGTAATCTCAGATCCAGGGGACTTTGACGTGACCACTACTACCATGTCCAGTCGGGAATTCGGTCAGGACCCGAGCCGCGCCAAGCGTGCGGCTCGCAAGGGACCGGTTTACATCACCGACCAAGGCCGCCCCACGTACGTACTGCTGACCATTAGCGACTACCAGAAGCTTAGGGGAGGGCCAAAATCGCTGGCCGGAGTGTTGCACATGCCAAGAGCAGCGGATGTCGAATTCATGGCGCCCAAGATGCACTGGTAATCCAGAAGGAGACGTTCGACAACGACGCGGCCCAAGGAGGCCACAGACTGGTAGCTCACGGACATTGCGCTCGTCGCAGCACTCGCCAAGTGCGGCCATATTCCAGGCTTGCTGAAGTGGACACAGGAACGGTGAAGCGCAGAAGCAAGTGCTGAACTACATCGGGAGCCTAAGACACAGGCCGCTGGTTCCTGTGGAACCAGATGAGAATAAAATTCGCCCAATCAGGGAGCTGCAGTTAAAATCTAATCTGCGGTTCTCCGTGAGAACGAGATCCAAGCTATCGCGCGCAAGCCCTTGGCGCAGGCGAATTGCACTACCCTATCGACTTACGAGTGTGAAGTTGCTGCGCGGACCCTGACGAATATCAGTAAAGGGTGGCGAACTTCACTCGCCGGCTGCCTCTAGAAACAAGGCGTTGCTCACTTCTTGCACTTAGCTTGGATCGTTGGTGTCATCGCACTATTTTTGTCTTTTCGCGAAGCAGTGACTGATATGTTGTAAGTATCCCCTGGCACACAGCCATCGAGCACAACACTCGTCATCGTTCCATTCTCTGTAATTGCCTTGAGCGATGGCTTCTTCTGATCGGCATTTGTCGCGGTTACCGCTACCGCATTGCAGCATTCAGCCACTACAACGCACGGTGATGTGCAGCCAGCGGAGTTCAACCAGGAGTACTATCTCCAGCAGCAGAGTCAGGCCCTGGTGGGCTCGCCCGGACTCTCAACAAGCAGTCTTCGGAATACCAGGGCCGTTCAGGTGCTTGAGCGGAAGCGACCATGAAAATTCAGAGAAATTTCAGGAATTCCTTGCTCATGACTGGTCTCGGAGTGGGCACCTTTGTCCTGGTTTTGTTGCTCGTTCATCGCGCTGGCGAGTCGAAATCCACTGAACAAGGTCTGCTTGCGAAACCGCAACCTGATGCCGGGCGGTTACCCAGTGGTCCGATCGATATTGTCGGGTCTGTTGGTCAGGAGGCGGCGCCGAACCGAGATTTTTCCGTGGACCAAGGCGATAAGGCTGTCAAGCCTCCGCCGGAAACGCGTGAAGAGGCGCTACAGCGGTCAAAGGAAGCCTGGGAAAGAAGGCTGGCTGCGGCAAGAGATGCGGAAGGCAAGCAGCTTCTTGCCGCTGGATTTTCTCAGGAACGCCTTGATTGGTTAGAGCATCGCAGGAACGAGTTGCTGGCTCAATTTGAGCAGGCAGAAAACAAGCGTAAAGAGCAAGGTCTTCCCCCTGATTTGTTGTCCTTTTCGGTAAGCTTTGATAAAGATCTTATTCTGCAGAGCGAAATGAGTGATGAAGAGTACATGAGCTATCGCCAAGCGCGGGGCGACGCTGTTGCGATTACTGTGACGAGAGTGCTCCCGGGCTCAAATGCGGATCTGGCGGGGGTTCAGCAGGGCGATCAGATCGTCAGATATGACAGCAAGCGTGTGTTTGATGATCGCGTGTTGAATCTGATGGCCAGCGATGCTTCGGCCGGCCCTGCCACGCTTGAGGTGGTACGTAATGGGCAGACGATGATGCTTACATTGCCAAAAGGGCCAACCGGAATCGGGGGCAGTAGTTCTGCTGGCGTTAACGTTAGCGTTAATAGTAGTGACTCCGAGAAAGTTTCGGCTCTTCTGAATAACTTCATGCGGAGTACTCGCTGAAGTGACACTCGCCTTGGATGCGTGCTTTCCGTCGACCCAACCCCGAATCCAGGCCGGCACCCCCGCCATCTCAGCCCGCGCTCATGAAGAAGCTCGGCGCTCCGGGGCGATGCTCTAGTCGACCAGTGCAGTGTAAGCCCCCTCGTTTAGCGAGGCATTCGGTTGAAGCGTTCGATGTATCCGTTCCGCCTGGGTCATCCCGGCTGATATCGATGCGGGGTGAAAAGTCCAACCTCTCGCGCGCCAATCTGACCTGGCGATCCTTTGCCCCGCAGTTAACCGTAGTTCAGCCGTATGGACTTGACGCTACCCGCCCGAATCGACTGAGTACTTGTTTTTATTGGCGTCCCCAGGGGGATTCGAACCCCCGTTACCGCCGTGAAAGGGCGATGTCCTGGGCCTCTAGACGATGGGGACGTCGAAAGGGGCCGGCATTCTAATCGGAATGCCGGCGGCGTTCCTACCTGCTGGCGGTCGGCGGCGCGCCAGCCGCGCCCTGCCCCGGATTCGGCGCTCCGGCTCCGCCACCGCGACCGCCGAAGCCACCGGGCGCGCCCGGCCTGCCCGGACCTCCCGGCCCCATCGGCGCGGGCCGTGATTCCTGCGGCGCATGCCCGGTCTTCGCCAGGATCAGCTTGCGCAGCAGATCCTGCGTTTCCTTCTGCGCGGCGGCATCGGGTCCGCCGCCGCGCGCACCTGGCCCGCCCGCGGCATCGAACGGCCGCATGCCGCGATTGTCGGCGAATTCCAGGTCCGCGCCCTTGTCCGCCAGCATCTGCACGGTGTGCACCCAGGCGTGCTGCGCGGCCATGTGCAGCGCGGTCTGCCGTGAGCGGTCGGTCTGGTTGACGTCGACGCCGGCCTCGACCAGCAGCCGCACGCACTCGGCGGCCTCGTCATCGGTCTTGTAGCGGCCGCGCGTGGGGTTGTTGCCATGGCCCGAGCCGGCCGCGGCCAGCAGCGGCGTCACGCCCTGTTCATTGGGCAGGTTCAGGTCGGCCTTGTACTGGATCAGCAGCTTCAGCGCCTCGACGTCGCCGGTCTTGGCGGCCAGCAGCAGCGGCGTGGCGCCGGTGGAAAGCACCTGGTCGCCGCCGCGGTCGAAGATGTAGTTGCGGTAGGGCGGCCGCAGCTTCAGCGGGATGTTGGGGTTGGCGCCCCTGGCCAGCAGCTTCGCGGCCACCTGCACGCCGGTGGTGAAATCCGTGCTGGGGATGTCGGGCCGGCCGCCGGTGGGCAGCGTATCCATGTCGATGGCCACGTACAGCGGCGTCTGCCCGTAGAGATCCCAGCGGTCGATGTCGGCGCCGTGGTCGATCAGGAACACGGCGAAATCGAAGTGCATGTTCAGCAGCGCCTCGACCAGCGGGGTGGTCTGGTCGGGATCCGCCAGGTCGATGTCGGCGCCGCCGGCCAGCAGCTCCTTCGCACAGGGGATGCAGCCCTCGCGCGCGGCGTACAGCAGCGGCGTGAAGCCACCGCGGTTCTCGCCCTTGGGACGCGGCTCGGAGGTGACGCGCCGCGCCCATTCGCGTATGGCGCCGCGCGCATCGACCTTGGCGCCGGATTTCAGCAGCAGGTGGATCATCTCGGGCTGCTGCTCGGCGGCGGCCCACATCAGCGCGGTCTGCTGCGCCCAGCCCTCGCGCGCGTTCACGTCCGCGCCGGCCTTGACCAGGAGCTTGGCGGCATCGACCTTGCCGGCGCGCGCCACCACCATCAGCGCGGTCTGCCCCTCGGAGTTCTTCGCCTCCACCTCGGCGCCGGCCTTCAGCAGCAGGCGGATCGCCCCGGCATTGCCATTGGTGGCGGCCTCGGCCAGTGGCTTGGCGCCGAAATTGTTCGCGGCATTGGGATCGGCCTTGCCCTTCAGCAGCGCGGCGATCAACCGCGCATCGCCGTAGTGCGCGGCATAGTGCAGCGGAGTGGTGCCGTCGGGCTCGCGCGCCGTCGCCTCGGCGCCCTGCGAAAGCGCATACAGCGCGGTCTCCGGATCCTGCGCCTGCAGCGCCGCGAACAGCTGGTGATTCGCCTCATCGTGATTGGCGGCGATGGCCAGCACCGGCACGAGCAACGCCAGCCACAACAGTTTGCGCATGGACGCTCTCACACCTCGGCGAAAGTGCCGGTGCTGTCGCCGAGCTTCTCGACCGGCACGCCGGCGCGGTTCAGCAGCGTCAGCAGCAGGTTGGCGTGCGGGGTGTCCTGCGGATAGTGCAGGTGCTGGCCGCCCTTGATCTTCCCGTAACCGCGGCCGAACACGGCCGAGGGCAGCGGGTCGTTGTTGTGCTTGTCGCTGTTGGACATGTTGCTGCCGAACAGGATGATGGAGTGATCCAGCAGCGAGCCATCGCCATCCTTGATGGCCGCCAGCCGGTCGAGGAAGGTGCTGAACACCTGCGTGTGGAAGTTCTGCACCTTGGCCAGCTTGTCCATCTTGGCCGGGTTCTCCTGGTGGTGCGACAGCGGAGGGAAGGCATCGGAGATGCCGAGGTTGTTGTAGGTGCGCATGCTCACCTCGCGGGCCATCATGAACGAGGCCACGCGCGTGAGGTTGGCCTGCCAGGCCAGCGCGATCTGGTCGAACTGCAGCTTCAGGTGCTCCTCGAACGAGGCCGGCACGCCGGCCGGCGCGTCCGGCAGCTCGACGCCGCCCATGCCCTGGGTCTGCACCTTCTGGATGCGGCGCTCGATCTCGCGCACCGAATCCAGGTAATCGGCCACCGCCGCGCGGTCGAGCGCTCCGAGGCGCTGCTGCAGCGCCACCGCATCCTGGGTCACCGCATCGAGGATGCTGCCGTTCTCCACGGTGATGGCCGCGCGCTCGGCGGCGGTGTCGCCCTGGCCGAACAGGCGGTAGAAGATCTTGCGCGGGTTGTATTCCATCGGCAGCGGCTGCGTGGGCGAACGGAATGACACCGTATAGCCGTAGCTGCAGCCATAGCCCGGGTCGCACACCGCGCCCACCTCGGTGGCCAGCTCCAGCGACGGCAGCGCGGTATCCGCGCCCAGCACCTTCGCGGCCATCTGGTCGGCCGTGGTGGCCGCATGCGGATCGTGCGTGCGCGTGGGCTTCACGCAGCCCAGCCAGGTGCCGGCGATGATGGCGTGCGGCGTGTTGCTCTCGCCGCCCTTGTTGCGCAGGCCGCTGACGATGGTCATCGAGTCGCGATGCTTCTGCGCCGGCTCGAGGATCTTCGACATCTCGAAATCCGTGCCGGTCTTCTCCGGCGACCAGTACTTCATCACCGCGCCATGCGGGAAGTACACGAAGCCCATGCGCACCTTTGGCGCCGCGGCGGTGTCGGCCAGCGCGGTGGCCGCGGGGATCATCGCATCCAGCAGCGGCAGCGCAATGGAGACGCCCGCGCCGCGCAGCACCGTGCGCCGATCCAGGAATTTCTTCGTGATGAACATGGTGTTCCTCTACTGAATGAGGGCGGCCTGGCGGGTGTCGGGTTGCTTGGCGTCGGACGGAATCTGCTGCATGCGGAACGGCGGGCTCCTGACGATGGCCTCGATCAGCGTGGCGAAGCGGTAGTTATCCGCCGCGCCCTGCTTCACGATGGCGCGGATGGTGGGCATGTCCTGCCATTCCATCGGACGCCCCACGCCATAGGTCATGAGCTTGCCGACCAGCGTCTGCACGAACTGGTCGGGATTCTTCATCAAGGCGTTGCGCAGGTCCACCGGGCCGTTCACCTGGGTGCCGTCGGGCAGCACGCCGGCCGCGTCGATGCGCGTGCCGGCCAGGCGATCCTTGTCGCGCCAGTGGCCCACGCCATCGAAGTTCTCCAGCGCCAGGCCCAGCGGATCCAGCACGCCGTGGCAGGCGAAGCAGCTGTTGTTCTTGCGGTGCGCGGCCATCTGCTCCTTCATCGACAGCACCTTGGCGCCGGGTTGCACATCCTTCAGCGCATCCACGTTCGGCGGCGGCGGAGTGGGCGGCGTGCCGGTGATGTTGTCCAGGATCCATTCGCCGCGCAGCACCGGCGCGGTGCGGTTCGGGTACGAGGAGACCATCAGCACCGCGGCCTTGCCCAGCAGTCCGAAGCGGTTCGGATCGGTGAGCTGCACGCGGCGGAAATTCGAGCCCTTCACGTCGGTGATGCCGTAGTGCACGGCCACGCGCTCGTTGAGGTAAGTGTAGTCGCCGTTCATCAGGTCCAGCACGCTCTGGTTGCCGCGGAACACGGCGTCGACGAACTGGCGGATCTCCTCACGGAAATCCTCGCGCAGGTCACCTTCCAGGTCGCGGTGGTTGGCGGCGTACGGGAACACGTTCGGATCCGGCTCGATGTCGGCCAGCTTGGAAAGGCCCAGCCACTGGAACGCGAAATCATCGGCCAGAGATTTCGCGCGCGTATCGGCCAGCATGCGCCGCACCTGCCGGGTGAGCACGGCATCCTCGTGCAGGTGCCCGCTGGCGGCCACCTGCAGCAGTTCATCGTCGGGCAGGCTGCTCCACAGGAAGAAGGACAGCCGCGAGGCCAGCTGCAGGTCGGAAAGCGCGTAGACGTCGCCCGGCTTGCCCTTGCCGGCCGGTGCCTCCTCGCTGCGATACAGGAAGTCCGGGCTCGCGAGGATGCGCGTCAGCAACGCGCGCACGCCCTCATCGAAGCTCTTGCCCGGACGCTCGGCCGTGTAGGCCTTCATCAGGTTATCCACCTCGGCCTCATCCACCGGGCGGCGGAAGGCGCGGCGCGCGATGTCCGCGGCGATCTTGCGGGCGCAGGGAATTTCCTCGGCCGCGGCCTGCGGCTGGCAGCTGAAGATGCGGCGGCGGCTCTCGGTCTCGCTGACGCCGCTGGTCTTGAAGGGTCCACGAATCTCGAAGCTGGTCACCTTCAGCACGCGATCCTCGCCGCCACCGGGCACCAGCAGCTGCAGCCGCGAATCGGATTCGGCGTATGAGCGCGCGCGGAAGGTCACCGCCACGCGATGCTGGCCGGCCCTGGCCTCGAAGCGGATGTTCTTCAGGCGGCGGTTGATGGCATCCACCGGCGCATCGCCCTTCTGGTCGATGGCCTTCTGGTCGGCATCCCCGCCGAGGGTGGTCTCGTACACCACCACGTCGTCCACCAGCGCGATCAGGTGGTTCTCGAACTCCATGCCCTCCACCCACAGCGCGCGCGCCATGTCGTTGATGTTGAGCTCGTACTCGCCGTCGGCCGGGAAGATGTGGTCCACCGCGAAGCCGCCGCGGGTGCCGAATGGCAGGCCTTCCACGTGGTTGTGCTGCGGGCCGGGCACGGGATTGGTGTAGGGCGTGCCGACCGGGCGCTGCGCGGGATTGCCCACGGCCTGCACGGCCACATTGCGTGCGGCGGCCAGATACTGGTCGAGGAAGGTCGGCGAAACCTGCAGCACCTTGGCGGTGTTGTCGAAGCCGTCGGAGAGATCATCCTGCGGCAGCAACGCGGTCGGGTCGAAGGTCAGGCCGAACAGGTCGCGCACGGCGTTGGCATACTCGCGACGGTTCAGGCGGTGCAGCGGCACATAGCCCACCGCGCTCTTGCCGGCGGCAGCCTGGTCGATGCGGCTTTCCATCCAGTGCACGAAGGATTGCGCGTCCGTTCCGGCCGGATGCGGCTTGCCGGGCGGCGGCATCAGGCCGCCACGCAGCTTGCGGATCACCTTCTCCCAGGTCTCGGCGTCGCCGGTGACGGCCGCATCGCTGTGATCCAGGGCGTCGAGCGCGAGCTGGCCGGCCCAGTCGGTGGTGTTGTGGCAATCCAGGCAGTACTTGCCGATCATCGCCCAGTGGGCATCGCCGGCAGCCGGCGGCGGCGCGGCGCGGGCACCGCCCACCATCAATGCTGTCGCCAGCATCCAGCCCACCGCCCGCATGCTTCCCCCGCCGCTCATGTCCCGCCTGCTCCGCGATCCTTCGACCTGATGCGCGATTCTAGGTTGTCCCGGGGGTGAAATGATGGGTTACAGTCGGCGCATGAGAACGAGGATGTCGCGGCGGGGGTTCCTGGGTTCGATATCCGCAGCCACATTGCTGCCTGCGGGAATGCTGGCCGGCCTCTGCCGGCGCGCGGGCGCGGCGGAGCAGAAGCTGTCGGCCGAGCCGCTGGCCGACGGGCTGGTGTGGATCCGCGGTGCCGGGGCCAACCTGCTGGCGCTGCGCGATGGCGACGGCCTGCTGTTCATCGATGGCGGGCTCGAGGCCCACGCCGCCGAGGTGCTGAAACTCGCGCAGCAGAAACTGGGCGCGGGCCGCGCCAACACGCTGTTCAACACGCACTGGCACCACGAGCACACTGGCCTCAACGAGCGGCTCGGCAAGGCCGGCGCCACCATCATCGCGCACGAGCAGACGCGGCTGTGGCTTTCCACCAAGGTGCGCTACCAGCCGGACGATCCACCCATCCTGCCGCTGCCGCTGTACGCGCGGCCGAACAAGACCACCTGGACCGGCGGCGAGCTGCAGGCCGGCGGGCAGCAGCTCATCTGGGGCTACATGGCGCAGGCGCACACCGACGGCGACATCTACGTGAAGCTCGCCGCGGCCAATGTGCTGGTCACCGGCGGCGTGGTCGCCGGCAACGGCTGGCCCACGCCGGACTGGGTCACCGGCGGCTACATCACCGGCACGGTCAATGGTTACCGCACGCTGCTCGCACAGTGCGATGACGCCACGCGCGTGGTCACCGCCTACGGCGACCGGCTGTACACCCGGGCCGACCTGCAGACGGAATTCGACATCCTCAGCAAGCTCAACAACGAGCTGTCGAAGATGATGCGCGCCGGCTTCGGTCCGCAGGACATGCTGGCCGCCGAGCCCGCGAAGGACTATGCCGCGCAGCTTGGCGACCCCACACATTTTCTCATGGAGTCGTTCAAGAGCCTGTGGCCGCGGCTCGCGCCGGACGCGTAAGGCTCACTCGATCTGGATGCGCCGCCGTTGCGTCCGCTGCAGCGGAATGCTGATCTCCAGCACGCCGTCGGACATGCGTGCCCTGGCCTGCTCCACCTGCGCGCCCTCGGGCAGCGCAATGTTGCGGTAGAAGCTGCCGTAGCTGCGCTCGCTGAGGTGGTAATCCCTGCCCGCCTCGCCCTGTTCGCGCTGCTGCGTGCGCTCGCCCGAGATGGCGATGCCCTCATCCGTGGATTCGATGCGCACGTCTTCCTTGCGGCAACCCGGCAGGTCGGCGTGCACCAGCACCGCATCCTCGCGCTGCCGCACGTCGATGCGCGGCATCCACGGCATCGCGTTTTCGCGCGAGCCAGCGGCGCCCTGGCTGCCCTCGAACGGCCAACCGCCCGCCATCCGGCCTGCCGAGCCGAAAGTGCGGCCGAAGACGGAGTCCCACAGGCGGTCCATCTCGCGCGACAGCTGCAGCATGGAGCCGAAAGGTCCGGAGTAGCTCTCGGGCATCAGCTCACCGCGCGCCGGACGGCTGCCGGAGGTGGAACGCTGGGGTGACTCGGAGCCGCGCCGGGCGGTGCCGCCCGGCTGCGCGTCCTGGCCGGCTTCGCGCTCCGGGGTGCCCGTCGGCTGGCCCTGTCCGGCCGGCGGTGGGGTTCCCCGCTCGCCGCGCTCGTGTCCATTGTGGGGCTGGGTGGCCATGACGGTGTCCTCCATCAGCGGTACGGGGGCAGCATTGAGCCGCGCGCCCGCCCGGATGGACATCGGCGCATTGCCGGTGCAGAGGCCGGTGCAGTCCTACGGGATGGATTGGTGGAGCTAGACGGGATCGAACCGTCGACCTCTTGCATGCCATGCAAGCGCTCTCCCAGCTGAGCTATAGCCCCACTGCGGGAGGGCGGCGACGTTACGCGGCACCCCGGGGGCTGTCAAGGAATTGTCCTTATTGCCGCGGGACACCACACGTACTATTGCTGTGCCAGTGAACCGTGCTGGAGGCAGGTATGAGCAACCCCTTACGACGCATCCGCGATCTGGGCCAGCGCATCTGGCTCGACGACATCCACCGCGGCCTGCTGACCTCGGGCACCCTGCGACGGCTGATCGAGGAAGACGGCCTCAGCGGCCTGACCTCCAACCCCTCCATCTTCCGCAACGCCATCGTCGAGACCGACGACTACACCGGCGTGCTCGGCAAGAGCGCGGGGCTGCCACCGCTGCAGCGCTACGAGGCGCTGGCCGTCGAGGACCTGCAGGCCGCGGCCGACCTGCTGCTGCCGGAGTACCGCGCCAGCGGCGGGCGGCATGGCTTCGTCAGCATGGAGGTGGCGCCCGAGTACGGGCACGACACCGACGCCACGGTGCGCGAAGGACTGCGGCTGCGCGCCCGGCTGGCGCGCGACAACGTGATGATCAAGGTGCCTTCGACAGATGCCGGCGTCGCCGCGCTGGAGCAGCTGATCGCGCGGGGCGTGAACGTCAATGCGACGCTGCTGTTCAGCATCGAGCGCTATGAACAGATCGCCGCGGCCCACCAGCGCGCGCTGCTGGGCCGGCTCGCGGCCGGGCAACCGGTAAACGGCATCGCCTCGGTGGCCAGCTTCTTCCTCAGCCGCATCGACACGCTGGTGGACGGGCAGCTGGACAAGCTGCCCGCCGGTCCCGCGCAGCAACCGGCCCGGGCATTGCGCGGCGAAACCGCCATCGCGCTGGCCGCGCAGGCGCTGGCGGGCTGGCGGCGGCGCATGCAGGGTGCGGACTGGGGGCGGTTGCGCAACGCCGGCGCCCAGCCGCAGCGATTGCTGTGGGCCTCGACCTCCACCAAGGATCCGGCCTACCCGGACACCAAGTACGTGGAGGCGCTGATCGCGCCGGATACCGTGAACACCCTGCCGATGGCCACGCTGCTGGCCTATCGCATGCATGGTGCGCCGGCCGTGCGGCTGGGCGTGACGGAGGCCGCGGCGCGGCCCGAGCGGCTCGCGCCACTGGCCGCGGCGGGCATCGACCTGGGCGCGGTGGCACGCCAGCTGGAGGAGGACGGCCTGCGCAAGTTCGCCGAGGCCTACGACGCCCTGCTCGATGCACTCGGGCGCAAACCGGCGGGCAAAACCGCCCATGCCTGATGCCCTGCTGGTGCTGAATTGCGGCTCCTCGAGCCTGCGTTTTGCGTTGCTGGAGCAAGGCGGCGACGGGACATTCGCGCGCCGTTACCGCGGCGAGGCCAGCAGCCTGGGGCACGCGCCGCACTTCACCGTGCACACCACCGGCACGGCCGCCGTCACGCAGCGTCCGCTGCCACATGGCGGGGACGATCACGCGGTCGCGCTGGACGCCGTGCTCGAGTGGCTGCAAGAGCTGCCGGAAGCCGCACGGCTGGTGGCCGCCGGCCACCGCATCGTGCATGGCGGCACCACCCAGCATGCGCCCGCCCTGCTCGATGCGGCCTTGCTGGCGCAACTGGAAGCACTGGTGCCGCTGGCGCCATTGCACCAGCCACAGGCGCTGGCCGCGGTGCGGCGCCTGGCCGCGCTGCGCCCGGGGCTGCCGCAGCTGGCCTGCTTCGACACGGCCTTCCACCGCACCATGCCCTGGGTCGAACAGCGGCTGGCGCTGCCGGCGGCGCTGCACGCACAGGGTGTGCAACGCTTCGGCTTCCACGGGCTGTCCTGCGAGTTCATCGCCGGCGAGCTGGCGCGGCTGTGGGGCGAGCGGGCCCGCGGCCGCATCGTGATCGCGCATCTTGGCCAGGGCTCGAGCCTGTGCGCGCTGCACGGGCTGCAGAGCCAGGCCACGACCATGGGCTTCACGCCGCTGGACGGCGTGCCCATGGCCACGCGCTGCGGCGCCATCGATGCGGCCGTGCCGCTGTACCTGCTGGAACGCGGCATGGACGTCACGCAGGTGCGCGCACTGCTGCACGAGGCAAGCGGCCTGCGCGGCCTGTCCGGCAGCAGCGGCGACATGCGCACGCTGCTGGCGGATGCGCAGCCCGCTGCGCGGGATGCCGTGCGCTACTACTGCCATCACGTGGCGCGCGCGCTGGCTTCGATGGCGGCGGCCATCGGCGGCCTGGACGCCATCGTGTTCACCGGCGGCATCGGCCAGCATGCACCGGCGGTGCGCGCGGCCATCCTCGAACAATCGGCGTGGCTGGGCGTGCGCATCGACGGGCAGGCCAATGCCAACGCCAGCGTGCCGCACGGCGCCGTGTGCATCACCACGGCCAACAGCCGCGTGCCCGCCTGGGTGCTGGCCACCGACGAGGAAGCCGTGATCGGCGCGCACACGGCGCGCGCATTGCTGGACCAGCGCAGCGCCGCAGCCGGCGCAGGAGATTGACATGCCCGCCGCTCCCGCACGGCCGCTCAACGCCGGCGAACTGCACCACATCGACCTGTACTGGCGCGCGGCCAACTACCTGGCGGTGGGCCAGATCTACCTGCTGGACAATCCGCTGCTGCGTGAACCGCTGACACTGGCGCACGTGAAACCGCGGCTGCTCGGGCACTGGGGCACCTCGCCGGGCCTGAACCTCATCTACACACACCTGAACCGCATCATCCGCCGCGAGGACTGCGAGGTGCTGTTCATCACCGGCCCGGGCCATGGCGCGCCGGCCATCGTGGCGCAGACCTGGCTGGAAGGCTCGTACACCGAGCGCTTCGCGGACGTCACGCGTGACGAACCCGGCATGCGGCGGCTGTTCCGCCAGTTCTCTTTTCCCGGCGGCATCCCCAGCCACACGGCGCCGGAGACACCGGGCTCCATCCATGAGGGCGGCGAACTGGGCTATTCGCTGAGCCACGCCTATGGCGCCGCGTTCGACAACCCGCAGCTGACCGTGGCCTGTGTGATCGGCGACGGCGAAGCCGAGACCGGACCGCTGGCCACCAGCTGGCACTCGAACAAGTTCCTCGATCCGGCGCGCGATGGCGCGGTGCTGCCCATCCTGCATCTCAACGGCTACAAGATCGCCAATCCCGCCGTGCTGGCGCGCATCGGCGAGGCCGAGCTCATCGAGCTGCTGCGCGGCTACGGGCACGAGCCGCTGGTCGTCGCGGGCTCGGAGCCGCTGGCCGTGCACCAGCAGCTGGCCGCGGCGCTGGACCGGGCCTTCGCGGCGATCCGCGTGATCCAGTCCAGCGCGCGCGCGGGCGACGCGCAGCGGCCACGCTGGCCGATGATCGTGCTGCGCACGCCCAAGGGCTGGACCTGTCCGAAGGAAATGGATGGCGTGCCGCTGGAAGGCACCTGGCGCGCGCACCAGGTGCCGTTCGCGGAACTCGCCACCCGGCCCGACCATCTCGCGGCGCTGCAGGACTGGATGCGCGGCTACCGGCCGGAGGAATTGTTCGACGCGGCCGGCGCGCCGCGGCCCGAACTGCTCGCGCTGGCGCCACCGGGCCGGCGCCGCATGGGCCTGGTGCCGGCCAGCAATGGCGGGGAAGTGCTGCGCGAACTGCGGCTGCCGGATTTCCGTGCGCAGGCGCTGCAGGTACCCGCGCCGGGCGCGGTGAACGGCGAGGCCACGCGCACACTCGGCGACTGGCTGCGCGAGGTGATGCGGCAGAACCTGGCAAGCCGCAACTTCCGCGTGGTCGGTCCCGACGAAACCGTATCGAACCGGCTCGGCGCGCTGCTGGAAGTCACCAACCGCGCCTGGGACGCCGAACGCCTTCCTGGCGACGATCATCTGGCTCCCGATGGCCAGGTGATGGAGATTCTCTCCGAGCACACCTGCCAGGGCTGGCTCGAGGGCTACCTGCTTACCGGCCGGCACGGTTTCTTTTCCTGCTACGAGGCCTTCATCCACATCGTGGATTCGATGTTCAACCAGCACGCCAAGTGGCTGAAGGTCAGCGGCCAGGTGCCGTGGCGCCGGCCCATCGCCTCACTGAACATCCTGCTGACCTCGCATGTCTGGCGGCAGGACCACAATGGGTTCTCGCACCAGGACCCGGGCTTCATCGACCACGTGGTGAACAAGAAGGCCCACATCGTGCGCGTGTACCTGCCGCCCGACGCCAACACGCTGCTGTCGGTGGCCGACCACTGCCTGCGCAGCCGCGACCGCGTGAACCTGATCGTCGCCGGCAAGCAGCCGGCGCCGCAGTGGCTGGCCATGACCGCGGCCATCCGCCACTGCGAGGCCGGCATCGGCATCTGGGAATGGGCCAGCAGCGATGGCACGGCCGATCCCGAAGTAGTGCTGGCCGCGGCCGGTGACGTGCCCACCATGGAGGTGCTGGCGGCAATCACACTGCTGCGCGAGCACCTGCCGCGGCTGCGCGTGCGCATGATCAATGTGGTGGACCTGATGACGCTGCAGCCGCCCGGCGAGCATCCCAATGCGCTGAGCGATGCGGATTTCGACGCGCTCTTCACCACCGACCGGCCCATCATCTTCGCCTTCCACGGCTACCCCTGGCTGATCCACCGCCTCACCTACCGCAGGCACAACCACCACAACCTGCACGTGCGCGGCTACAAGGAGGAAGGCACCACCACCACGCCCTTCGACATGACGGTGCTGAATGACCTGGACCGCTTCCACCTTGTCATGGATGTCATCGATCGGGTGCCCTCGCTCGGTTACCATGCGGCGCATGTGAAGCAGCTGATGCGCGAGAAGCTGGGCGAGCACCGCGAATACATCGCGCGACACGGCGAGGACCTGCCGGAGATCCGCAACTGGCGCTGGGGCGGCAACTGAATCATGGCAGCAGCCAGGATCGGCACGATCACCGAGGTGCACGGCGCAGTCGTCGTGATCGAGTGCGATGCGCTGCCGCCGCTGCGCCGCGCGCTGCACACCGGCGGCAGCGAGCCCATCGTGTTCGAGGTGCACCAGCACCTGGATCCGCGCCACGTGCGCGCGATCACGCTGCACCGGAGCAGCGGACTGCGGCGCCACCTGCCGGTGTACGACAGCGGCGCGCCGCTGCGGGTGCCGGTGGCGCCGGAATGCCTGGGGCGCCTGCTCGACGCCTTCGGCGAACCGCTGGACGGCGGCGCGCCGCTGCCCACGGGCCACTGGCGCGGCGTGCACAGCACGCCGGTGCCGCTGGCGGAACTGCGCGGCGTGGGCAACATCCTGCCCACCGGCATCAAGGTGATCGACCTGCTGTGCCCGTTCGTGCGCGGCGGCAAGACCGGCCTGTTCGGCGGCGCCGGCGTGGGCAAGACCGTGCTGATCATGGAATTCATGCACGCGGTGGCGCGCCTGCATGGCGGCGTGTCGGTGTTCGCCGGCGTCGGCGAGCGCATCCGTGAGGGCCACGAGCTGTGGAACGAGATGCGCGACGCCGGCGTGCTGCCGCACGCGTTGCTGGTATTCGGGCAGATGGATGAATCCCCCGGCGTGCGCTTCCGCGTCGGGCTTTCCGCCCTCGCCTATGCCGAGTACCTGCGCGATGCGCGCCACAGCGACGTGCTGTTCCTGATGGACAACATCTTCCGCTTCGTGCAGGCCGGCAGCGAGGTGTCGAGCCTGCTGGGCCGCATGCCGGCGACGGTGGGCTACCAGCCCACGCTCGCCAGCGAGGTGGCCGAGATGCAGGATCGCATCCTGTCGACGGCGTCCGGCGACATCACCGCGGTGCAGGCCGTGTACGTGCCGGCCGACGACATGACCGATCCGGCGGTGGCCACCATCCTGGGCCATCTCGACACCAATGTGATCCTGTCGCGCGCCCAGGCCGGCAAGGGCATCTACCCGGCGGTGGACCCGCTGCAGTCGGGCAGCAAGCTCATGGACCGGCACACCCTGGGCGAGCGCCATTACGGCGTGGCCGAGGGCGTGCGCGAGCACCTGGCGCGCTACAAGGAGCTGGAGGACATCATCGCGATGCTGGGCATCGAGGAGCTGGCCGCCGCCGACCGCCGCATCGTGATGCGCGCCCGCAAGCTGCAGCGCTACCTGACACAGCCGTTCTGGACCATCGCCGCGCAGACTGGCGCGCAGGGCGCGTCCGTGCCGCTGGAGCAGACGCTGGCCGATTGCGAGGCCTTCCTGGCCGGCAAGTACGACGAGCTGCCCGAGGAGCGCTGCTACATGCGCGGCAGCATGCAGCAGCAGCCGGCATGAAGGGCTTCACCCTGCGGCTGCTGGACGCCACGCGCAGCGAGCAGCTCGATGAGGTGGTGTCCTTCGTCGGCGCGGATGCCAGCGGCTCGTTCGGCATCCTGGCCGGCCACGCGCCCTTCATCACCGCGCTGCGCATGGGCCTGGCGCGCTTCCGCGGCCGCGACGGCCGCTGGCGCTACCTGGCGCTGCCGGAAGCCGTGCTGCGCTTCGATGGGCGCGAGCTCGTGCTGGGCACGCGCCGTTACCTGCTGGGAGAGGACCTCGACCAGATCTCCGCCGCATTGCGCGAACGGCTGCTGGTGGAAGAGCGCCAGCTGCAGGATACCCGCCGCTCGCTGCGCCACATGGAGGAAGCGCTGATGAAGCGCATGTGGGAGCTCGGCCGCCAGGGCATGGGCAGCCTTGCGTGAGCACCGGCGAGAAGCTGCCGCGCGAGGTGGACCGGCAGGCCGCGCGCCTGCACCGCGCGGCGCGCGAGCATCCCACGGTGCTGCGGCAGACCGTCTACATCGGCACGCTCGGCCTGCTGCTGGCGCTGCCGCTGGTGGGCGGCGCGTGGCTGGGCAGCTGGCTCGACGGCCGGCTGGGCGGATATTCCATGCGCTGGACACTTAGCCTGATGCTGGTGGGCCTGGCGGTGGGCGCGGGCAACGTGTACCTGTTCATCCGGGAGCATGAATGAACCAGGACGACCTGCAGGCCGCGGTGCTGTGGCAGTTCGGGCCGCTGCAGATCAGCGCCACCATCCTCACCACCTGGTGCATCACCGCCCTGCTGGCCGCGGGATGCTGGCTGTTGACGCGGCGCCTGCGCGAGCAGCCGGGAACGCTGCAGACCATGGTGGAGGGCGTGGTCGGCGCCATCGAGCAGGCCATCGGCGATGCGGTGCCAGGCGCCACCGCCCTGCTGCTGCCCTTCATCGGCACGCTGTGGATCTTCCTGGTGGCCGCCAACCTCAGCGGCCTGATACCCGGCGTGCATGCCCCGACGCGCGATCTTTCCACCACCGCGGCGCTGGCGCTGGTGGTGTTCTTCTCCACGCACTGGTTCGGCATCCGCGACCAGGGCGTCAAGGGCTACCTGCGGCATTACCTCGAGCCCACGCCGCTGATGCTGCCGATGACCCTCATCAGCGAGATCACCCGCACCATCGCGCTGGCGGTGCGCCTGTTCGGCAACATGATGAGCCTGGAGATGACCGCGCTGCTGGTGCTGGTGGTGGCCGGCTTCCTCGCGCCCATCCCCATCCTGATGCTGCACATCATCGAGGCGCTGGTGCAGGCGTGGATCTTCGGCATGCTGGCGATGCTGTACATCGCCGGCGGCATCCGCGCGCGCCGCCAGGACAACACGAATCAAACGGAAGGAGTCTCCCATGCCTGACCTGTCGAGCTTCTCAATTGCATCCACTGTGGCGGCGGTGGCCGCGATCGCCGTGGGCGTCGGCTTGCCCGCGCTGGCGATGGGCCGCGCCATCAGCCGCGCGCTGGACGCGCTGGCGCGCCAGCCCGAGGCCGAGGGCTCGATCATGCGCACCCTGTTCATTGGCCTGGCGATGATCGAATCGCTGGCCATCTACGTGCTGGTGATCGTGCTGATCGTGCTGTTCCGCAACCCGTTGCTGCAGTACCTGCTGAAGTAGCCGGCGGAAAGCTCGCGCGGAGGGCATCGCGATGTCGATCAACTGGTCCACGTTCCTGCTGGAGATCCTCAACTTCCTGGTGCTGGTGTGGATCCTCAAGCACTTCCTGTATCGCCCGGTGCTGGCGGTGATCGCACGGCGCCGCGCCGCCGTCGAGAAGACGCTGGCCGATGCCGCCGCCCGCGAGGGCGCCGCGCAGGATCTCGAGAAGCGCTACCAGGGCCGGCTCGATGAATGGGCGAAGGAGAAAGAGGCCGCGCGCGCGCAACTGACGGCCGAACTGGATGCCGAGCGCGGCAGGCAGCGTGCGGGGCTGCAGGCCAGCCTCGAAGCCGAACGCAGCAACCATGCGGCCGCCGCGGCGCGCGCCGCCGCGCAGGAACGCGAGCGGATGGAACGGGAGGCCGCGCGCAATGGCGCGCGCTTCGCGGCGCTGCTGCTGCACGACGTCGCCGGTGCGGACACCGGTGCGCGGCTGCTGGAGCGGCTGCTGCGCGACCTCGCCGCGCTGCCGCCCGAACGTGCCGCGACGCTGCGCGCGGACATGGTGCGCGGCGGCGCGCCCGCGCAAGTGCGCAGCGCGCAGCCGCTGGATGACGCGACGCGCGGGCGCGTGGCGGCGGCGCTGGCCACGCTCACCGGCGTCAGCACGCCGCCAGCCTTTGCCACGGATCCGGCCCTGCTCGCCGGCCTGCGCATCGAGGCCGGCACCTGGCGCCTGGGCGCGAACCTCGCCGACGAACTGGCCGCCTTCGCGGAGCTGGACCATGGGGGCTGACGAGGATGGCCCGCTGGCCGCACAGTCGCGCTGGCTCGATGCCTACCGGCCCGGCCTGCGCGTGGAGGAATTCGGGCTGGTGCAGTCGGTGGGCGACGGCATCGCGTGGATCAGCGGCCTGCCGGCCGCGGCGATGGATGAGGAGCTGGCCTTCGCCGATGGCAGCCGCGGGCTGGTGTTCGACCTGGCCGCCGACACGCTGGGCGCCATCCTGCTGCACGCCACGCCGCAGCTGACCGCCGGCGTGCGCGTGCAGCGTACCGGCCGGGCGCTCAGCGTGCCGGTGGGCGATGCGCTGGGCGGCCGGGTCATCGATCCGCTGGGCGTGCCGCTGGATGGCGCCGCGCCGCCGGATACGCGCGACACCGGGCCGATCGAGGCCGGCTCCCCGCCCATCATCGAACGCGATTATGTGCAGGAGCCGCTGTACAGCGGCGTGAAGATCATCGACACGCTGGTGCCCATCGGCAAGGGCCAGCGCCAGCTGCTGATCGGCGATGAGGGCCTGGGCCGCAGCTCGCTGGCCATCGACACGGTGATCAACCAGCGCGGCGCCGGCGTACAGTGCGTGTACGTGCTGATCGGCCAGAAGCGCTCGGCCGCGGTGAACACCATCGCGACGCTGCGCGACTACCAGGCGCTGGAATACACCACGGTGGTGGTCGCCGAGGCCAGTGCACTGCCCGGCCTGCAGCACGTGGCGCCATTCGCCGGCTGCGCCATCGCCGAGCACTGGATGCGCCACGGGCGCGACGTGCTCATCGTGTACGACGATCTTTCCACCCACGCGCGCAATTACCGCGAGCTGTCGCTGCTGCTGCGCCGGCCGCCGGGAAGGGAGGCCTATCCCGGCGACATCTTCTCGGTGCATGCGCGGCTGCTGGAGCGCGGCACGCGGCGCGCGGCGCGCTGCGGCGGCGGCAGCCTCACCGCGCTGCCGGTGGTGGAGACGCAGCAGGGCGAGATCTCCGCCTACATCCCCACCAACCTGATCTCCATCACCGACGGGCAGATCTATCTCGACCAGGCGCTGTTCGCCGGGGGCTTTCGTCCCGCCATCGACATCGGCAAGTCGGTATCGCGCATCGGCGGGCGCGCGCAGCATCCGCGCATCCGCAAGGAGGCCGGGCGCATCAAGCTGGATTACCTGCAGTACCTGGAGCTGGAGGTGTTCACGCGCTTCGGCGCGAAGCTGGAAGCCTCCATGGAGCGCGTGATCGCGCGCGGGCGCCTGCTGCGCGAGATCCTCAAGCAGGATCGCCTGAGCCCGGTCGGGCCGCGTTTCCTGATGGCCTGGCTGGTGGCTTTCAACGACGGATTGCTCGATGCCTGCGCGCCGGAGAGCGTTGCCGCACAACTGGGCCGGCTCGCCGCGGCGGTGGATGCCGGCGGCCCGGCGCTGGATGCACCGCGCGAGGAATGGGCGCAGGCGGTGACGCGCTGGCTGCCCGCCGCTTCCGCCACCGCCGCCGCACCGGCTGCGGCCCCGGCCTCATGACACGGCGCCACGATCTCGAGCGGCACCGCCACAGCCTCGGCGAGATCCGCAGCATCCTCAATTCGATGAAGACGCTGGCGTACCTGGAAACGCGCAAGCTGGCGCGGCGCACCGCTCCACAGCAGGGGCTGGTGGCCCACATCGTCGACAGCGCGCAGCAGCTGCTGGCCGCCTGGCCGCAGCTGTTGCCGGATGCCGGTCCCGGCGAAAGCATCGGCATCGTGATCGGCAGCGAACGCGGTTTCTGCGGGGATTTCAACCGCAGCCTGGTGGACCTGGCCGTCGCCCGGCAACGGGCCGCGCCGCTGCAACACTGGGTACTGGTGGGACGGCGCCTGCAGTCGCTGTGGCCCGATGCCGTGGCGGTCGATGCCGCGCTGGACGGCGCCAGCGTGGCCGAGGAACTGGAAGCCGTGCGCGATGCCGTGGTGGCCACGCTGGGCAGGCTGCGCGCGCGGCTGGCGCCGGGACCACTGCAGGTGCTCAGCCATCCCGTTGCCGGGGCGCCGCACTGGACCACGCTGCTGCCGCCGTTTCAGGAGCCCGCGCCGGTGGCACCACCGCGCGAGGCGCCGCTGCTGCAGCTGCCGCCACAGCACCTGCTGCTGGAGCTCACCGACCAGTACCTGTTCGCGGCGCTGAACGCCTGCATGGCAGATGCATTGATGGCCGAGAGCCATCAGCGCGTGATGCACCTGGAGCGCGCCACGCAGCATCTGGAAACGCAGTGGCAGGAGCTCGGCCGCCGCGCCAACACGCTGCGGCAGGAAGAAATCATCGAGGAAATCGAGGTGATCCTGCTCAGCGCGGGCGCCGGTGATTCCGGACCGCATCCCTGAGGACGGCTGCCACGGCCGGAATCGCCGATTTGCCACTGCATCCACACCCGCATACTCTGGCTGCGGCTTTTACCGCGCGGGATGCCGCCGGAACGAACCTCACACAGGGAGATTGCGATGCGACGACTCCGTTATGCCTTTGCGGCCACCACGCTGCTGCTTGCCGCCGCCGCGCTGGCCGCCGACGCGCCCGACATCAGCGGCACGTGGACCACCTCGTTCGACAGCCAGGTGGGCAAGCAGGATTACACCTATACCTTCAAGGTCGAAGGCGGCAAGCTCACCGGCCATGCCAAGTCGAACCTCGGCGAGGGCGACCTCAGCGACGGCAAGGTGGACAAGGACAACGTGACCTTCGTCGAGCACCTGAACTACCAGGGCATGATGCTCGACATCACCTACCAGGGGAAAATCGTCTCGCCCGACGAGATCAAGTTCAAGCGCGACGTCGCCGGCCAGGGCGGCGAGGAATTCACCGCCAAACGCTCGAAATAAGCCCCTGCCTGCGAAATAAGCTGCTGCCTGGCCCGGCGCTTCAGAAAGTGACCCGCGCACCCAGGTAGTAACGGCGCCCCAGCGCGTCGTACGTGCCCACGTTGATGCCGCCGCCGGCCAGCGTGCCCGGCGGCGGCGCGCTGTTCACGCCGCTGATCGGCGGCGCCTTGTTGAAGATGTTGTCGATGCCGGCGCGCAGCATGGCCTTGTCCGTGAAGTGCCAGCTGCCGTTCACGCCGAACAGGTCGTATGCCGGCGCGCCGGAGATGGTGGTGGCGGGGTTCAGCGCGGATTCGGACGACTTGATCTTCGGCAGGTGCTGCCATTGCAGCGTGGCGTTCCACGGCCCCATGCCGTACGACACCGTGTCGAACATGCGCCAGCGGAAGAAGTTGCCGTCGAGGCCGTTCTCCATCACCGCGGTGCTGGCCGGGCCATTGTCCTGGCCGCCGAAGGTGCCGGCGTAATCCACCAGCGGCGTCACCGGCAGGCCGGCGGATTTCATGTCGATCAGGTAATTCACCGCGGCCGTGGCGCCCAGTTTGCCGGGGCCGGCCTGCATGCTCCAGTCCAGCTGCAGGTCCACGCCGGAAGTGCGGAAACGACCATTGTTCACGTAGGTGCCGGCGACATTGCCCAGCGTACCGACGGTGATGTTGCGCGTGATGTTGCGACAGGAGACCGTATCGGGACTCAGCGCAGGATTGAAGGCCGTGTCGAAGCACTGGCGCTGCGCGATGTCATAGGACTGCACGCCGATCGCGTGGTCCACGGCGATGCGATAGTAGTCCAGCGCCAGGTCCAGGGCCTGCAGGGCCGGCGACTGGAACGGCGAGCGCAGCACCGTTCCCAGCGTCCAGGTCTTCGCCGTCTCGGGCGAGAGATCCGGATTGCCCTGCGTGGTCGGGAACACGAAGCCGCCACCGGCCAGCTGCAGCGCGGGATTGCCGTAGAAATTGTCCGCGGTGGTGGGATCGCCGCTGCGGTTCATCAGCGTACGGCACAGCGTCTGCACGGCGGCGGCATTCGCCGCCGTGTTGCCCGGCGCGGCGGGATTGGCCGACCAGGGCTGCGTGTTGTTCAGCGAGCACACGTCGCCGCCGGCCGAGAACGCGAACGACTGCTGCGGAGCCAGGTACAGCTCGCCGATGTTGGGCGCGCGCTCGGCGCGGTTGAAGCCGCCGCGCAGCCGCGCCCAGGCCAGCGGTTGCCAGCTCAGCAGCGACTTCCACGTGAAGCTGTTGCCGGTGGTGCTGTAATCCGAGGTACGCGCGCCCAGCTCCAGGTCCAGGTGCTGCACCGCCGGCAGCCCCGCCAGCACCGGCACCAGCAGCTCGCCGTAGAGTTCCTTCACGTGGATCGAGCCGATGGAATTGCCGCTGGGATACAGGCCAATGGCCTGGTCGAGGAAGGAGCGGCCCTGCGTGGTCAGCGTGTCGTTCAGGAACTCGTAGTCGTTCCTGCGGTAGGTGGCGCCGAGCGCGGCGCGCAGCTGGCCGGCCGGCAGGTGCAGCACACCGCCCTGCGCATCGGCCTCCCAGATGGTCTGCTTCATGGTCGAGGTGGACTTGATGTCGGCCGAGATGGCCTCGATGCAGTCGGCACTGATGTCGGCAACGGGCATGAAGGGATCCAGGCCGCTGGTGCAGGTCGCGGTGGAAGCCCCGAAGCCGCCCTGCTGGCCGTTGCCCGTGGCGGTGAAGCCGGCGCCCCAGTTCGGCGCCTCGATGATGGTGCGGTAGCGATCCAGTGACTGGAAGCCGGTCTGGTAGGAGTCGGTCTGCGATTCACCCTGCGAGCCATAGGCCTCCCAGGTCCAGTCGCCGCCGAACAGCTTGCCCTGCAGGCCGGCAAGCATGTTCCACGTGAACACGTCGGTGCGCGCGGTGCGGTCGGCGAAGTTCATGTACTGGTAGAGCTGCCAGTCGCCGTCGGGATCGTCGCGGCTGGCGAGCAATGCCGCCAGATCCGCCGGGATCGCGCGGCCGTCCACCGGGATGTTGGCGCTCCAGCCATTCACGGCGGGCGAGGGTTGCTGCACGGTATTGACCCGGGTGCGGTTGAACATGCCGCGCATGAACACGCCCACGTGCTCGTTGATGTCGTAGTTGCCCGTCAGGAAGATGTTGGAGCGGTCCAGCGGCACCTGCAGCTGCTCGTCCAGGAAGTTCTGCGACAGCAGGCCATCGTTGGTGCGCTTCCACTTCAGGCCGTCGACCGGTTCGGCGAACCGGTACGCACCGGCGGCGCTGCTGAACGCGAAGCCGGTGAAAGCCGTGCCGTCGGGATTGAAGTACACGCGCTCGGCGAGGTTCACGTCCGGGATGGTGGAAGGCCGGCCGCTGAACAGGTTGTTGAGTTCGTCCTGGCTGGGCGTGTTGGTGCCGATCGGGCTGAAGGCCGGAAAGTCAGGAAAGAATTCCGTGCCCACGATCGACGGGTCGCGCCACAGGTCGCGGAACCAGGACCGGTCGCCGCGCAGCGCGTCCCGGCGGTTCTGCTTCGAGAAGGAAATTGTCACGTTGCCGCGGTCGCCGGAAAAATTGGCGCCCAGGATGCCGCCGATGTCGTACTCATTGGCATCGCCCTGCTCGCTGAGCCCGTACTGGCCATCCACCTGCAGGCCCTGGAAATTCTTCTTCAGGATGAAGTTGACCACGCCGCCCACGGCATCCGCGCCATAGGTCGAGGAGGCGCCGCCGGTGATGATCTCCACGCGGTCGATGGCCGCCGCCGGAATGGTGTTGATGTCCACCACCATGGCCGCATTGCCCGGCGTGGCGCGGCGGCCGTCCAGCAGCACCAGGTTGCGGTTGGTGCCGATGCCGCGCAGCGCCACCGAGGCCGCGCCCGGCGTATTGGTGGCGGTCTGCTGGATATCGCCGTAAGTGGTGGTCGGGGTCTGTGCCGCGCTGAACTGCGGCAGCTTGTTGAGGTTGGATTCCAGCGCCGTGGTGCTGCTCTGCTCCAGCACCTCCTCACCTACGGTGACGATGGGGCTGTTGGATTCATAATCGCGCCGCTGGATGCGCGAGCCGGTCACCACCACCGCCGCGAGTTCCTCGTCCTGGCCCGGGGCAGTGGTGCCCGCGGTGGTATCGGCAGTGGTTTCCGCAGCGGTCTCCTCGGCCATCGCCGGCAGCGGCGTACTGAACGCGGCCGCGCCCAGCGCGCCGGCCATCGCGATACGAAGCCATCTTGTGTGTGAGAAAAGCATGAGCTGCCCCCCTTTTTGGTCGGAGCAGCCTGCTACGCCGCGGCGGAATTCTCCGTCAGCTGCGCGAAGGTTCGGCGGTAGGACCTATCCGACCGCGCGCTGGATGCGCGCCAGCACGGTTTCACGGCCGAGAAGTGAAAGCGTTGCATCAATGGGTGGGGAGACCGTGCCGCCGGTGACCGCCACGCGCAGCGGCTGCGCCACCTTGCCCAGGCCCAGCCCGCGGCTTTCCGCGAACGACTGCAGCAGCGCATGCAATGCCGGCGCGGTCCAGTCGCCGGCGGCAAGCGCCGCCTGCAGTTCGCGCAGCACTGCCCGCGCTTCCGTCGTGAGATGTTTCGCCGCCGCCTTCTCATCCAGCGCCGGCTCGCGGAAGAAGAACAGGCTGGATTGCGCCATTTCCTTGAGCGTCTTCGCGCGCTCGCGCAGCGCCTCGGCGACGCCGCCCAGCATCGCCTCGTCATCCGTTTGCACGTCGAGCATCGCCAGCTGTTCGCGCAGCGCGGCGGCCAGCGTGGCGCGCGGCGCCTTCATGATGTGCTGCTGGTTGAGCCACAGGAGCTTGTCGGGGTTGAACGCGGCGGCGGCCTTGCCCACGTGCGCGATATCGAATGCAGCGATCATCTCCTCGCGCGTGAACACCTCCTGGTCGCCGTGCGACCAGCCCAGCCGCACCAGGTAGTTCAGCAGCGCATCCGGCAGGTACCCTTCCTTCTGGTACTCCAGCACGCTGACCGCGCCATGACGCTTGGAGAGCTTGGCACCGTCCGGCCCGAGGATCATCGGCACGTGCGCGTACACCGGCGGGGTGGCGCCCAGCGCGCGCAGCATGTTGACCTGCCGCGGCGTGTTGTTCAGGTGGTCGTCGCCGCGGATCACGTGCGTGACGCCCATGTCCCAGTCGTCCACCACCACGCAGAAGTTGTAGGTGGGGTTGCCGTCCGAGCGCTGGATGATGAGATCGTCCAGCTCCGCGTTCTGGAAGATGGTGCGGCCATGCACCAGGTCATCCACCACCACCTCGCCGTCGAGCGGATTCCTGAAACGGATGGCCGGCACCACGCCCGGCGGCGGGGCCTGCGTGCTGTCGCGCCAGCGGCCGTCGTAGCGCGGCTTTTCCTTGCGCGCCAGCTGCGCCTCGCGCATGGCGTCCAGCTCCTGCTTCGTGCAGTAGCAGCGGTACGCCAGGCCGCGGTCCAGGAACATCTGGATCACCTCGCGGTAGCGGTCGTAGCGCTGCGTCTGGAAATACGGGCCTTCGTCTTCGTTGAGCCCGAGCCAGCGCATGCCGTCCAGGATCACGCGCACGGCCTCCCCGGTGGAACGCTCGCGGTCGGTATCCTCCACGCGCAGGATGAACTTGCCACCGTGATGGCGGGCGTAGAGCCAGGAGAACAGCGCGGTGCGCACGCCGCCGATGTGCAGCATGCCGGTCGGGCTGGGAGCGAAACGGGTGACGATGGTCATGGGGCGCGTAGCGTAGCCGAACGCGCCGCTTGACGCGCGTCCGTCCCGTGCTCAATCGACGCGGTAGAAATCCGCGATCACATGGTCCGGCCGGCGGATGCCGCGGGCCACGAACACATGGCGGCGCAGCCAGTCGTGCGGACCCGGCCGCACCTCGAAGCGCGGCGTGGCGCGGAAGTAGTACTGGTCCGGCGGCACTTCCAGGCCACGCGTCAGGCGGTCGATGACCTCGGGCGTGGCGGTGCGCACGCCGGTGTTGGTCACGCCGATCACCGTGCCGTCCTCAGCCTCGATGAAGTAACGCGCCAGCACGTCGGTGAGCCCACCCGGCAGCACGGTCTGCCAGTCGCCGCCGCCCGGCCGTACGATGCCTGCCAGCAGCGGCCCGTACACCTTGCCGCCGGTGATCGGAATGAAGCGCCTGCGGCCGCCATCGATCTCGCCCTGCTCCACGGGCGGGGCCAGCTCGCCGCGCAGCGAGAACACATGTGTCAATCCAGGCGTGGGTGCCGCGGGCCCGTTCCGGCTGGTCATGGTGCGCGATTCTGGCATGGCAGGGCGGAATTTGCGTCCCACGCAGCCGCTGCGTAGACTTGCGGCCCCGCGGGACGGGCGGTTAGCTCAGCGGTAGAGCACTGCTTTCACACGGCAGGGGTCACAGGTTCAAGCCCTGTACCGCCCACCATCTAAATCAATCAGTTAGGCGCCATTCTCCCCGGAACCCCGGGGCCATATGGAAGCCCGTATGGAAGTAGACGCCCGCGCATTGCTGCGAACAGCAGCACACATCTATATACGGCGGCTCGTACACCAAACCGCGCAGCGTGATACTCCAGCTTCCGTTCCAAGGAACAAGGGTCTCGCATGGACGCCGCACCAGTTACAACCACGCGGGTGGTCATCGATCTAAGCGCGTGGGCAGTAGTCTTTGCCACTCTGCTGGGACCAATCCTTGCGGTCCAGGCGCAGAAGGCCATCGAACATGCCAGGGAACGCCGTGGCAGGAAGTCGTATGTCTTCCACCAGCTGATGGCCACTCGGGCGGCGCGTGTCTCCGCCGAACACGTGCAAGGGTTGAACTCCATTGATCTAGCGTTCTATGGCCGGAAGATCTTAGGTGTTCACCGTCGCAGCAAGGGTGAAGAGGCCGCATTGGCCGCTTGGAAGGAATACCACGACCACCTGAGCACACCAGCTGAACCAGACACCCAGCGCATTTGGAACGTAAGAAGCGAAGAACTCTTCATCAACTTGCTCGCGACCATGGCCGCCGATGTCGGATACGTCTTCGACCGCGTGGAACTAAAGAAAGGTGCCTATTCACCAATTGCGCACGGCCAGATCGAAGACGAGCAAACGAAGATCCGCCACGGTGTTCTGAGTGTCCTAAGCGGAGAGACGCCGCTAAAGATGGAAGTAACCAGCTTCCCTGCAGACGAAGACTTCGCGGCAAAGCAGTTGGCGGTGAACACCGCGCTGACGGATGCGTTGCAGGGGCGCGGCTCCCTCACCGTTCAAGTCAAGCCATCGGAAGGCGACAATATTTAAATGGAGCAACCATTATGGCCCAGCAAAACGTGGTGATTGATTGCGACGCATGCGCAATGCGGGTGAACTCAGCGGTGCGTGGGGCAGTCTACGACCCTGATAGTGAATCTGCCATCGTGCTCACGCAGTGCCCTTCCTGCAAAGGCCCATTGGTGGGTCTCACCGAAGTGTATTACGACGAAAATGACAACGGGAACTATGCGCATGCCGAACGTGTCTGGCCGTCACCGCCAAACACTGAACTGAGCAACAGTGTTCCTCTGAAGGCAAAGCGCGACATTAGGGACGCCCAGAAATGCCTTTCCCACAACATCTTTCCCGCCGCAGTCGTCATGTGCGGCCGCGCGTTGGAGCGCCTGACCAAAGAGAAGGCGCCGGGCAAGAACTCTCTAGCGGACGGACTGGCCGAACTTAAAGCGCAAGGCATCATTGACGACCGACTTTTCCAGTGGGCCACGGCGCTACGAAAAGAGCGCAACCTAGGGGCACACGCAGCCGAAGAAGATGTGAGCAAAGAGAACGCAACGGACGTTGTCGCCTTCACCATGGCAATCTTCGAATATGTCTACACGCTGACAGAGAAGTACGCGGACTTTGTGGCAAGAAAGGCCGCAGCTGCAGCGAAGCCCCCAGCGACGTCAATCGTCTAATTCAGGCACCACGGCGACGCCCGGCAGTAGCGGGCCATACAAGGCGAAGCGCTGGCTTTCCGTATTGACGAGAGACGCCGTCAGGTGGATCACGTCCTGACCGAGGACGAAAAGGACAGAAAGCGTCGCAACCAGTTCGTTCACCCCCCGCGCTACGACTTCATTCCTACCGGCGAGCTCCGGCTGCACCTCATGCACCCTGGTTGGAATCACTTGATCCGCACATGGAAGGATTCCACCAAGAGTCGGTTGGAGGAGCAGATCAACACGATCCTCTTGGGCTTTCTCGATGAAGCACAGGTGATCAAGGCAAGACGTGAAGAGCATCGCCGCGTTGAAGTCGAGAACAGGTGCAGGGACCTTTGCGCACCGCGTGGAAATAGGGCGTCCGGTATTTGGCGCGTTTTCGCGTCGAGTTGCGCTGAGGCCCGTCTGCATGGTGGTGCGAGGGGAAGATTTGGAATGGGCTTGGAAAACAAGAAGGCTCCCTAACGGGAGCCTTCTTCCAAGATATTGAACGACGCCCGCGGTTGCATTGCTGCGAACCGAGATCGGTTGCCCGATCACCTCGTTCAACCAGGAATCAAGTTGGCCCTGGCGCCGCTACACTCCCTCACCTTCAGCCAAATCGGTGGGAAGATCGTCTTCGGCTTGGCCATCCTAGGCCCGACGCGGCAGGTTTTCAAGCAGAAAAGCGGTTCGGAAGGGCAAGCTGGACGAAACTTCACGAGATGGCATATTTCTCAAATAAAACAGTACGTTATAATTTCTGGCTCGCGAATGGATCGCCTGATTTTGGCCTCATTTCCGGGGGTGTGACCGGCATCACCGATCAGACGTTCCCGATCCGGTTGCAGCGCGGCGATCTAACCTTCGGCGCTACTCATATCGAGCAGAAGCACGCCAATTGGGTCCGACTCCAAGGGCTCGCTGCTCCGGAGTTGGTCTGGCGCAAGTGCTGCCAGCCAGGCCTGATCTACACGTCCGAGGAACCGGAGAAGGGCAAAATCTGGATGCCGATTTCCCCAGCGGCATTGATGCTGTTGCGCTTCCGTCCTAGAGAGCAGTTCTGGACCGTTGTGACTCTGTATTTTCATGAGGGCGCGCTCGACGGTGAGTTGGTCGGAAAATACCAGGACACGCTGGCCGCGCGACCTGCGGCACTGGTATTCACGATTCGGGACCTCCCTACCGCGCCTAAGATCTTCTACAAGAAGCGTCGCTGGCCGCACGATCCCGAAGACCACAAGCCCTGACAAGGGTCGATCTCCATCGAATCATTGACTGGTGTGGGCTGGCAAGTACCAACGCCCGCGCTTTCATCGAGGGCCCTGGCCGCTGCTGACTTAGCCCTCTGGACGAACGGCCGCAATGCATCGGCCATCGTCATACGTACTCGGTCAGCTGATCCTTGGTGACTGTTGACGCTACGCGCGCGCTGTTGCCGGCTGGGTCCATCGTATCGGCTACTATGACGGCCAAGTGGCACCGTCTTTCCTTACGCAAGTTGCGATCACTGCCCCAAAAGTCCAGTGAGCCCCGCAATCGGCCGGAATTTCGAATCCGACGCGAGATGTACCCAGGTCACTGAATCGCGCCGTCGCCGAGACCAATTCTCTTGGTGGACAAATTTGGGACAGCTCGAACGGACTTGAGCGGGATTCGTCGGGAAAGGGCGGGACAACAACCGCTTGATTTAGTGGAAAATCGTACGTAAGTTATTGATTGGAAGTCGCCCTTTTACCGATTCACACGGCAGGGGTCACAGGTTCAAATCCTGTACCGCCCACCATTTCAAGCGGGGTACATCCGGCCCATGCGGCGTGGCGAAATTCCCGACGAGGTCCTGCGCTTCATCGAGCGCCGCATCGATAGCGTACCGCACCTGGAAGCCCTGCTGCTGCTGTGGGAAAACCCCGCGCAGTCCTGGGCGGCCGCGGACATCGCCGCGCGCGTGTACATCGGCACCGAGCAGGCCGGCAAGGTGCTGGCCGACCTCGCCCGCAATGGCCTGATCATGGCCGCGCCGGCAGCCGCGGAGCGCCACGTCTACAATTCCGCGTGGGATGAATCGCAGCTCATGGAGAAGGTGGCCGCGGCGTACCGCCGGCATATCGTGCACGTGTCCGGACTGATCCACGCCAAGGCCGCATCCCAGGCGGTGCGCGAGTTCGCGCGCGCCTTCCAGTTCAAGCCCGAGGAGTGACATGGGACCATTCGTCTACATCCTCGGTGCGCTGACCACATTGCTGTGCGCAGTGCTGCTGCTGCGGGGTTATGCGCGCGGCCGGCAGCGGCTGCTGTTGTGGAGCGGGCTGTGTTTCGCGGGCCTCGCCGTGTCGAACACGCTGCTGTTCATCGACCTGGTGGTGCTGCCCACCAGCATCGACCTGTACCTGCTGCGGCTGGCCTCCGCGGCCGCGGCGATGTTGCTGCTGCTCTACGGCCTGATCTGGGACAGCGAATAAGCATGGTCATCGAAAGCTTCCTGCTCGGCGTCATCGTCACGACCTCGCTGGTGGCCGGGCTGTACTTCCTGAAGTTCTGGCGTGCCACCCGCGACCCGCTATTCCTGGCGTTTTCGCTGGCGTTCATCATCGAAAGCATCAACCGCACCGGCATCCTGTTCCTGGAGAAACCGAACGAGGGCAGCCCGGAAACCTACGTGGTGCGCCTGCTGGCCTTCCTGCTGATCCTGGCGGCGATTCTCTGGAAGAACCGCCGCAGCTGAAACAAATAAGGGGGCTGCTGATGCAGCCCCCTTCATACCGGTCCGGTCAGTCGCCCAGCACCACCAGCAGCCGCTGCACGGTGAACACCCCGCCCGCGGCATCGAAGGTGCCTTCTGCGGTCAGGCTGTACATGGCAGTGGTGCCGTTCAGCTCCGTGGAGAGCTGCGTGGCGAAATCCGCGAAGGTGCTGTAGTTGCTCACGGCATGGCTGGCGCGATGCGCGATCGCGAACACCAGCGTGCCGCCGGTGGCCGGCACCAGCGTCAGGCCGATCGCCAGCGTCGACACATCGATGGGACGCGCGCCCAGTGTGATGAGCCCATGCAATCCGGTGAGGTTCAGCGTAAGTGCCGTCGTGGAGCTGGCGCTGAAGGGCGCGATGGCGCCGACCGCACCCCAGGTGAGGCCGAGGCTGGCGCGCGTGCTGGTGAAATCCACGATGGTGTCGGCAGTGAAATCCGGCGGCGCCGTGCCGAACGGCGTGACGAAGCCGAACAGCCGGGCGTAGGCGCCATTGGCCGCCGCGGAGATATCCAGCGAACCGGTGCTGACCACATAGTGCGCCGGATCGGCGTCGCTCGCGGACGCGGCGCCCGTGCCGGCGAAGTTGAAGCGTGCGGGGTCGCGGCCGTCGATGTCCTGCAATGCCAGCGTGAGGCTGCCGGCGGCGCTGGCGCCCACGGTGCCGAACAGGTGCGTGTAGTTCAGCCGCACGCGGCCCGCGGTGGCATCAAGGCTGGAGTTGCCCGAGCCGCCGGCCGAGAAGCTGCCGTAGGCCTCGATGTGCTGGCCCACGGAGATGTCGCCGATGTCCATGGTGCCCGAGCCCTGGCCGTCGCGGGTCACCACGGTGCCGGTATCGACCGTGACGCTGACATGGCCCAGCTGGAAGGCGCT
>DATJXQ010000004.1:0-2519 GCA_035500015.1 Steroidobacteraceae bacterium | reverse complement strand
TGATCGACGTGTCCACGCTGACCACCGGTCTGGTGATCGCGCCGGCCACCAGCGGCACGCTGGCTTTCGCGATCGCCCACCGCGGCAGCCGCCACATCGAGAACTTCAGCACCTTTGCGGACTTCGTCACGGCGCTGAATACCGACCTCACCGGATCGACGACGGTGCTCGGCGTGTTCGGCGACGGTACGTTCGATTCCGCGGGCGGCACGTTCGCGGCGCAGCAACTGCTGCTGGTGCTCAGCAACTGATCGCAGCGGTCAGTCGTAGTTGACGCAGAAGGGGCTGCCACTGGCAGCCCCTTCCTGCGTTTGCGGCACGCCTCATGCCAGCCCCTTGCGGCTGATACCCGGAATCCGGCGGCTCGTCGCAAAGCCGCACCCCGCCTTGCCTGCTGTGTCTATACTCGCCCTCATAAGGGAAGGAGCCGGGCCCATGTACGGACACTGCGAAGGCATCGAACTCCCATGAACTACAAGGTACTGATCGCCGCATTGCTGGCGGGCTGCGTGGCGCAACCTCCGGTGGCATTCGAACCCCTGCCGGTCAAGTGGGTGGCGGACGCAGGAGGCGGCCCCGCCGGGGTGCAGTGCGAATCCGGCGTCGATGGCTCGCTGCAGCGCGCCGGACAGCGCAATCTTTCGATCGTCTGCCACGCGGCCCTGTCCTCTTCCATTCACCAGACTTTCGAGGCCGCGCCCCTGTGGGGCAAACGCGTGCGGTTCTCGGCCTGGATCAAGACCAAGGATATCGACCCGGCCGGTGTCGGCGGCAAGGCCGGCGCCGGCCTGTACGTTGAGGCCGCGCCGCGGTCCGACCAGCCGATCACCGACTTCATGACCGATCAGCGGGTGGCGGGCTCGAGCGACTGGCAGTACCGCGAGCTCGAGATGGTCGTGCCACGCGAAGGCGCGTGGCTGGTGGTCGGGCTGTGGATCCGGGGCAAGGGCCAGGTGTGGGCGCGCGACCTGAAGTTCGAGCAGATCAGCGCCACGGACAACGCCACGGCGGCAATCCCGCCCGGCGGCGTGGCGGCGGTGCCGCTCAGCCCCTTGCCGCCGGGCTGGAGTGTGCTGGGCAATGGCGGTCCACTACGCCTGCCAGGTCGCTGCGAGATCGGCGTCGACAGCCAGAAGCAGGTGGGCACGATGCAGCCGTTCTCGGTGCACTGCGTGGGCGATCTCGTGCCGTCCTTCGGCGGGGCGAAGGAAACCATTGATTCCAGCCAGTACCGCGGCAAGCGCGTACGCATTTCGGCGTGGCTCAAGACCGACGGTGTCGAGGGTGTCAACAGCCCGCAGTACGCTCCGATCGCCGGCGAGGCCGGTCTGTGGCTGGGCATGGGTTCGGTGCAGGGAGGCATGCGCATGGATCGCATGCAGGAACGTGCCGTCAAGGGCACGACGGACTGGCAGTACCGCGACTTCGTGGCCGATGTGCCCGTGGACAGCCGACAGATGATGATCGGCTACTGGATGCAGGGCAAAGGCCAGCTATGGGTGCGCGACCTGACGGTCGAGGAAGTGCCCGCTTCGGTTCCGCTCAACTTCCTGTGGACCGATCCCAAACGTCCGGCGGGGCCCGATCTGTCATTGCAGTAGTCCGCATGCGGCTGCGTGCGCTCCTGGCGCGGCTGGCGCGTGGCGGGGATCTGCCCGCCGCACGCCTCGGAGAGTTCACGTTCGCCGGGCGCACCGGTCCGTTCGTGGCACTGGTGGTCGTGGCCACCGGCATGTTCCTGTTCTCCGGCTACAGCCGCTCGCTGCAACTGCTGCTGGAGCTGTGCGCGGCCTACAGCGTCGCGTTCTCAGTGCTCGCGCTGCTGGCCCGGCGCATGGGCACCAATGCGCCATGGCGCTACGTGCTGGCGGTGGCGGTGCTCGGCGCAGCGCTGGGCGGATGCGTGTCCGCCGCCATTGCGCTGGCGCCGGACTGGCGGGCGCTGCTGGTGCCGGCCAGAGCGGTCCGCCCCTGGGAGCGGGGCGCGGCATTCAGCACCTTCTTCGTGGGGTTGTCGCTGGCCACCGCCGCCGTCCGTCAGCGCGAGCACGGCGAATTCGCGACCCGGCAGCGTCTGCTGGAATCGCGCCTGCAGATGCTGGCGGCACGCATCGAGCCGCATTTCCTGATGAACACGCTGGCCAACCTGCGTTACCTGGTCAAGTCGGATCCGGCCACGGCCTATGCCATGCTCGATCATCTGTCGGAGTTCCTGCAGGGCGCGCTCGAGCGCTCGCGGGATCTGCGCTCGACGCTGGGCCACGAGCTGCAGATCATCGAGAGCTACCTCGCCATCATGCGCATCCGGCTGGGCGAGAAGCTGCGGTTCGACGTGGACGTTCCGCCGGGGCTGCGCGCCATGGCGTTTCCCTCATTGCTGCTGCAGACGCTGGTGGAGAACTCCATCACGCACGGTATCGAGCCACTGGACGGCACCGGCACGGTGGTGATTCGCGCGCGCGAGGAGGGTGCGCGCATCGTGCTGACCGTGACCGACGACGGTGCCGGATTCAGCGCGC
>DATJXQ010000003.1:0-2039 GCA_035500015.1 Steroidobacteraceae bacterium | reverse complement strand
GCGCGACCGCCAGCGCCGCCGCGAAATCCTCGGTGCGCCGGCCGTATTCGCGCATGCGCACGTCGATCGCGGCGCGCGACAGCAGCAGCGCATCGTTCAGCCCCTGCTTGACCTCGATGCGAAACCAGCTATCGATGCCGCGGTTGAGGAAGTCCAGCGAGAACAGGTACACGATCACCAGCGGCGCGATCACCAGCGCGCCGAAGGTGGCCACGGTGCGCGCCGTCAGGCGCGAGCCGGGCACGTTGGCGCGATAGGCGCTCACCAGCTGCCAGATCTTGCGCGCGATCAGCACCGTCAGGCCGATCACCCCGATGATGTTGAGCAGCAGGATCCACACCTGCAAACGCTCGAAGTCCGAGGAGTGCTGCACGCTCTTGGCCAGCAGCAGCAGCGCGCTGGCGCCGACGGTCGCCCACAGCAGTCCCTGGGCGTAGGTGCCCCAGGGACGGCGCTGCGCTTTCAGGTTGTCAGTGACCATTTGTACCAGCGGCTGACCCGGCTCCAGTCATCGGTCCAGAACAGCAGCGCGCGCAGCGAGGAGGAGAGGTGTCCGCGGTGAATGCCGGCGCGCACGCTGATCTCGTAATGCGCGCCGCTCTCGAGCTGCGGCGCGACCAGGATCGGCCAGCCATCCACGGTGCCCAGGTACTGCAAGGCGGCATCGAGGGTGGCGAAGGTCTGCTGCTCGCCCGAGTCCGGATCGCGCACCACGTAGCGGTCGGCGACCGTGTGGTAGGCCAGCTCGCGCCGCAGCGTCACCTCCACCACGGTACTGTCGAACCAGAAACGGCGCGCGCGCTCGACGCGGGCATCGACGTCGAACAGCAGGTCCACCCCGTCGCGCAGCGCGTCGCTGATCGCCGGCGTCATGGGATAGTCGATGCGGGCATGCAGCTGGAACACCGAGTGGTCCAGGTCGACGAAGGCCGAACGCACCTGCAGCACCCCATCGAGGGCATCGCCCCGGACGAGCATGCTGCCCAGCGCCAGGCAGGCCGCCGCCAGCGTCACCCAGGTCGAGCGAATTCCTCGGTACATTCAGTGCGGTCCGGCTGTGTCTTTCTCAAGACAAGCATAATAGAAGCCGTCCGTGCCCGCCTCGCCTCCCGGCAGCAGCTGCACCCCGTGCCGGCCGATGAGCGCCCCCGGGACGCTGAGGCCCGCCGCCGCCAGCAGCCGCTCGGGTGCGATGCCGCGCAGCGGCGCACGCGGCCCGGCGGTGAAGCGCGCGATCAGCTCCTCGTTTTCCTGCGGCAGAACCGAGCAGGTGCAGTACAGCAGCCGCCCGCCGGGCGCGAGCCGTGTGGCCGCGAACTGCAGCAGTGCGCGCTGTGTGGCCGCGAAGGCGGCGACGTCTGACTCACGGCGCAGCAATCGGATGTCCGGGTGACGGCGGATCACCCCGGTCGCCGAACACGGCGCATCGAGCAGAATGCGATCGAAGCCCGCCGCGGGCAGGAGCGCGGCACACTCGCCCTCGGGCGATGTGCCCGTGGCCAGATCCGCGACCACCAGCCGGGCGCTGCGCTGGCAGCGCTCCAGATTCTCGCGCACGCGCTGCAGCCGTCCGGCATCGCAGTCGCAGGCCACCAGCTCGCAGCCCGCGGCGCGCTCCAGGATGTGCAGCGTCTTGCCGCCCGGCGCCGCGCAGGCATCCAGCACCCGCATCGGCGGCTGCGCCCCCAGCAGCAACGCGGCCAGTTGCGCGCCCGCGTCCTGGACCGATACCCAGCCTGCGGCGAAGTGCGGCAGGGCAGTGACCGGCACCGGCGCCGCCAGTTCCACCGCCGCCGGCGCCCAGCTGATCGCACGCGCCTCGATGCCCGCAGCGCCGAGCCGCGCGAGGTAGTCCTCACGCCCGATGCGCGTCAGGTCCACGCGCAGGGTGAGCGGGGGGTGCACGTTGTTGGCCGCCATCACCGCCGCCGCCTGCTCGGGCCAGGCGTGCTTCAGCGCGGCGGCGAACCAGGCCGGATGCGCCGCGGCCACGACCGGATCCGCAACCACCGCCGCACACAGCGCGGCGCGTTCGCGCA
>DATJXQ010000002.1:0-19847 GCA_035500015.1 Steroidobacteraceae bacterium | reverse complement strand
CGAGAAGAACATCATGATGGGCCGCCTGCGCGATGCGGAGTACCGCTACCGCAGCTTCGTGGAGCTCTCGACCGAGGCGGTCTGGCGCGTGGAGCTCGAACAGGCAATGCCGGTCACGCTGGGCGTCGAGCAGCAGCTGGCCTGGCTGCGGGAGCAGGCGCGCATCGTGGAGGCAAGCCGCTCCTACGGGCGGCTGGATCCACGTGCCACGCCGGAAACCACGCTGCCCTGGCGGCGCGAGGTGCCGTGGAGCGCGGCCTACGAGGATCATCTCGCCGCCGCCGCCGCGCAGGGTTATTCCATCGACGGGCTGGGCTTCACCATGGATGTCGCGGGCCGCAGCCGCAGTTTCGTCACGTCGTTCAGCGGCGTGGTGCGCGAGGGCCACCTGCTGCGCGTCTGGGGCGTCGCCAGGGACATCACCGAACTGGCCGAGCTCAATGCGCGGTTGCTGCGCGAACAGGAGCGGTTGAAAACCTATGCACGGCAGCTGGTCACCGCCGAGGAGAAGGCGCGCCGCTCCACCGCCGTGGATCTGCACGACGGCATCGGCCAGACGCTGGTGGGCATGGCGATGACCCTGGACGTGGCGCGCCGGCAGGCGCCGGCCGACGTGGCGTTGCTGATCGATGAGGTGCGCACGCGGCTGCGCGAAGTACACGAGCGCACGCGCCAGATGATCACCGACCTCAGCCCGCCCGGCCTGTACGACCTGGGGCTGGTGCCGGCGCTGCAGTGGCTGGCCGTCTACATGCGCGGCCACGACCGCCTGGCAGTGGAGCTGGACGCGGATGTGCGCGAGGAATGGATCAAGCTCGACATGCGCATACTGGCCTTCAAGCTGGTGCGCGAACTGCTGCGCAATGTCGTCAAGCACGCGGGTGTCAGCCGGGCGCGCGTCACCGTGCGCGGCGATGAGCGGCACCTGAAGGTGCAGGTGGCGGACGAGGGGCGGGGCTTCGATTCGCAACTCGAGCTGTTCGGTACGCGTGCCGGCGGCTTCGGCCTGTGGAGCATCGCGGACCGCGCGCAGGAAGTCGGCGGCAGGTTCACGGTGGATGCCGCGCCGGGGCGCGGTTCGCGCTTCGAGCTGGAACTGCCGCTCGTCGCCGAACGGCGCGCCGCCGCTTCCGCATTGACGGGGCGGCAGGCGTGAGCAGCACCGGTCCGTTGCGGCTCCGTGCCTGCGATGTCCGGCAGTGCGAGGGCCGCTGCTGTTACGACGGTGTTTACCTGCTGCCGGGCGAGGAGGAGTTCCTGCGCGAACTGGTGGCGCGCGTGCCGGAACTCGCCGCGCAGCTGCCCGTGGAGTTCGTCGTCGACGGCTGGTGGAACGGCGAACACCTGGGCCGCAAGACCGCGGTGCGGCCGGTCGAATACCGCGCCGCGGATTTCCCGCCGCATTTCACGCGCACGCGCTGCGTCTTCAGTGATGGTGAGGGCTACTGCGGGCTGGAGAAGTTCGCGCGCGCGCGCGGCCAGCATCCATGGACCTTCAAGCCCACCACCTGCTGGATGTTCCCGCTGCAGGACCGGGATGGCGAGCCCGCCGAACCGGTGCGTGGCCTGCAGGATGATCCCTACGCCACCGGCGATTACGCCGGCTATGCCAGCTGCGTGCCCTGCGGCAGGCACCATCCGCAAGGGCTGCCGTGGCGGCAGGCGCTGGCGCGCGAGATCGCGTATCTGCAGGCCGCATCGCAACTGCCGCTGCTGGGCACGCCCGGGCACACGGTGGAGGAATTGCTGGCGGCGGGCAAAAAAAACCCCGCGTGAAGCCGCGGGGTCGTGAAGTTCAACGCTCGTCCCTAGATCAATCAACCGGACATCAAAAGTTTCGCCGGTTGGTGCGTCTGGGCCACTGGTCCGGCCGACTTCGCGGCCCGGGCGTTGCTCGCCCGCCTCTCGCACCGCAGCAAGCCCGCAAAATGGGGCCTCTGCCTACCGTGCCCACCCTGATCGCCTGGGTTTCTCTTGTTACCTCGATCCAACAAACGGGTCGAAAAGCCAATCCCTTCAGTCTGTTGACCGCGGCGTCGCCGCCTAGCCAACTCCATGGCAAAAAGTGTAGCGCGAACCCCATTACATTTGCCAACCTGTTTGCATAAGGCGACAAATTTCTGCAACAGGCGTCACAGAGGCAGGGCGCCTGAAGGCGCGGCCTTCAGGCCATCAGGTGGCGCAGTTTCTTCACCGCGGCCGCTTCAATCTGGCGGACGCGCTCGGCAGAAATACCGTATTCATCGGCCAGTTCGTGCAGCGTCGGCTTTTCCTCGGCCAGCCAGCGCCGGCGCAGGATGTCCTGGCTGCGCGCGTCGAGGTTCGCCACCGCTGTGACCAGGCGCTCGCGCACGTCGGCATCCCACTCGGCGCGTTCGGCCTGTGCGGCGGGATCCGCGTCGGGTGCGGGCAGGTACTGCGCGGGGCCGAAGCTGCGTTCCTCGTCCTCGCCGTCGGGTGCGGGGTCGAACGACATGTCCCGTGCGGCCAGGCGCTGCTCCATCTCGCTGACCTCGCGCGAGGACACGCCCAGGTCGTGGGCGACCGCCGCCGTCTCCGCCGGAGTGAGCCAGCCGAGATTCTTCTTCATGCGGCGCAGGTTGAAGAACAGCTTGCGCTGCGCCTTGGTGGTGGCGATCTTCACCAGCCGCCAGTTGCGCAGCACGTAGTCGTGGATCTCGGCGCGGATCCAGTGCACGGCGAACGAAACCAGCCGCACGCCCTGCGCCGGATCGAAACGCTTCACCGCCTTCATCAGGCCGACATTGCCTTCCTGCACCAGATCGCCCAGCGGCAGGCCATAGCCCGCATAGCCGCGCGCGATGTGCAGCACGAAGCGCAGGTGCGACATGACCAGCTGCCGCGCGGCATCGAGGTCGTTGTCGCGGCTGTACCGGATGGCCAGCTCCTGCTCCTGCTCGCGGCTGGGTACCGGGATCCGCCCGACCCGTTCGGCATAGGCTTCGAAACTGCCCAGTGGCCCGGCCAGCAGGCTGTCGGGGCGGGCAACCAGAACATTCGTTGCGCTCACTTGGGAATTCCTCCTTGAGTCCGATATTAGCAATCAGAAGGTTAGAGTGCTAACACGCCTGCCGGTTCCCGGGAGGCCAGAGGAACTATTCGTTCTAAATCAATGATCTGTGTCAGACGCGCGGTTCGATCCGGGCCAGATGCCGCGCTGCGGAAAGTCCCGCGCCGGCAAGACCCAGGAGCCCGCCGGCTGCCATCAGGGCGCCCACTTCCCGCAGCCCGGGCGTGAGCAGCCGGAAAGGGCTGCCGTAGCTGTCGGCGAGCCGCGTGACCGGTTCATTGAGCAGCGACAGCCCCAGCAGCACCAGCAGCGCCGCCAGCAGGCCGCCGGCCATCCCGTAGTACAGGCCGGTATACAGGAACGGGCGGCGCACGAAGGCATTGCTGCCGCCAACGAGTTTCGCTACCTCGATTTCCGCGCGGCGATTGAAGATCTCAAGCCGCACGGTGTTGCCGATGATTGCCAGCACGCCGGCGCCCAGCAGCACCGCCGCTCCAACGACCACCCGGTGCAGCAGATCCAGGATGGCGTTGAGGCGGCGTACCCATTCGTTGTCGACCTGTACCAGTTCCACTTCCGGCCAGGCGGCGAGGTAGCGACGCAGTGAGTCCAGCTGTTCGGCATCGGTGGCGTCCGCGGAGGGACGCACATCGAGCGCATGGGGCAACGGGTTTTCGCCCAGCGCGTCCAGCGCCGCGCCAAAGCCGCTGCGCTCGCGAAACGACTGCAGCGCCTGGTCGGCGCTGATCAGTTTCACGCTGGCGACGCCGCTGCGCTGGCGCAGGCTCGCGGCGAGCTGCCGGGCCTTGTCCAGCTGCACGTCCTGCTTGAAGTACACGCTGATATCCACGGCGTTGGCGAAGTCCCCGGTCGCCTGGCGCACGCTGACGATGGCGAGGCCGAGTGCCGTCGGCAGCGTGAGCGCAATGGCAATGACCAGCACCGTGAAAGCCGTGGCGAGCGGAGTGCGCGCCAGCCTCCCGGCGGCGAACAGCGCCGAACGCAGGTGCCGCATCGCCCAGCCGATCATCGTTCGGCCTCGATCACCGGCAACGGGAATGGCGCCTCGGCCTCCACGCGGCCATCCGCGACCTTGATTTCCCGCAGTTTCGAGGCCTGCACGATGTCCAGATCATGCGTGGCGATCAGCACCGTCGTCCCCACGTCGTTGAAGCGGCGGAAGACATCCATCACTTCCCGCGACAGCGCGGGGTCCAGGTTGCCGGTGGGTTCGTCGGCGATGATCAGCTGCGGCTTGCCGACCACGGCGCGGGCGATGCCCACGCGCTGCTGCTCGCCCACCGACAGCTCCAGCGGCAGCGCCCTGGCACGGTCCAGCAGGCCGACCTGGTCCAGCGCCGCGCGCGCGCGCCGGTCGATCTCCTTCAGCGTGATGCCGGTTTCGGCGGCATGCAGTGGCAGCGCCACATTGTCGAAGATGCTGTGCTCGGGCAGCAGGCGATGGTCCTGGAACACCACGCCCAGTTCGCGCCGGAAGGCAGGGATCCTGCGCGAGGCCAGCGCCGCGGTGTTGTGACCGTTGACCATCACCAGGCCGCGGGTGGGCCGCTCCAGCAGCGAAACCAGTTTCAGGATGGTGCTCTTGCCGGCGCCGGAGCGGCCGGTGAGGAACGCCATTTCGCCGCCGCGGATCTCGAAGCTCGCGGCGGACAGCGCCTCGCGCCCGTTGGGATAACGCTTGCTGGCGCGGTCGAAGCGGATCATGGAGGCGACTTTACACCGCCGTCGCCGAGCAGCGCGTCGACGAATGCGGCCGCGTCGAATTCCCCGAAATCGGCCGGCTGCTCGCCGATGCCGATGAAGCGGATCGGCAGCGCCAGCTCCCGCGCAATGGCCACGACGATGCCGCCGCGCGCAGTGCCGTCGAGCTTGGTGAGCACCAGGCCCGTCACGCCCACGGCGGCGTGGAATTCGCGCGCCTGCGCCAGCGCGTTCTGGCCCTGGTTGGCGTCCAGCACCAGCAGCACCTCATCCGGCGCCGCCGGATCCACGCGCGCCAGCACGCGGCGGATCTTCTTGAGCTCCTCCATGAGATGCGACTGGCTGTGCAGGCGCCCGGCCGTGTCGGCGATCAGCACGTCCATGCGCTGTGCCTGCGCCGAACGCAGCGCGTCGAACACCACCGCGCCGGGATCGGCGCCCGCGGCCTGCTGCACGAGCAGCGCGCCGCTGCGCTCCGCCCAGATGTCCAGCTGCTCGGCGGCGGCGGCGCGGAAGGTGTCGCCGGCGGCGAGCATGACCTTGCGGCCCTCGCTTGCCAGGCGCAGCGCGAGCTTGCCGATGGAGGTCGTCTTGCCCGAGCCGTTTACGCCCACGACCATGATCACGCAGGGACGGCGCGCGGGGTCGATGATCAGCGGTTTCGCACAGGGCGCGAGGATGGCCAGCAGTTCCGCGCGCAGCGCGGCAAGCAGCGCTGCCGCGTCGTCCAGCTCGCGCCGCGCCACGCGCTGGCGCAACCGTTCGAGAATCGCCTGCGTCGCGGCGACCCCGACGTCCGCCGCGATCAGGCGCGTCTCCAGTTCGTCGAGCAGCTCCGCGTCGATGCGGCGCCCGCGGAACAGGCTGGCGAAGTCGCCGGCGAGGCGGCCGGCGCTGCGCGACAGCCGTTCGCGCAGGCGTCCCAGGAAACCGGTCTTGCCGCTGGTGTCTGCCATCTTGCCGTGAGGATAAAGCCGCGCATTGTAAGCTTGGCCCATGCAACGTGTTGCCCGGGAACTGCGCATCGTCGGTGGCGCCCTGCGCGGCCGGAAGTGGCGCTTTCCGGAAACCCCGGGCCTGCGGCCTACGCCGGATCGTGTGCGCGAAACACTGTTCAACTGGCTGGCGCCGCACATCGCCGGCATGCGCGTGCTGGACGCCTTCGCCGGCAGCGGGGCGCTGGGCTTCGAGGCGCTGTCGCGCGGGGCCGCGAGCGCGGTGCTGCTGGAACAGGATCGCGCCGCCGCCGCGAACCTGCGCGCGACTGCGGCGCGCTTCGGCCTCGCCGCAGCCCGCGTCGAAGGCGGCGACGCACTGGCGTTCCTGCGCGCCGCGCCGGCCCGTGGCTACGATCTGGTGTTCCTCGATCCACCGTTCGCCGCGGGCCTGGCAGAGCCGGCGCTTGCGGCCATCGCGGCCGGCGGGCTGCTGGCGCCGGGTGGCTTCTGTTATCTCGAGCAGCCGGCGGCGCAAGGACCGCCGGCGCTGCCTGCTGGCTGGATACTCCACCGCAGCGGGAAGGCCGGCGACGTCGGGTATCATCTGCTGCATGCCGCGCCGCGCGATCTATCCCGGGACCTTTGATCCCATCACCAATGGCCACACGGACCTGGTGCGCCGCGCCGCCGGCATCTTCGACCAGGTGCTGGTGGCGGTGGCGAACAATCCGCGCAAGGCGCCGCTGCTGGCGCTGGAGGAGCGCATCGACCTGTCGCGTCGGGTGCTGGCCGACATTCCGAATGTGGAAGTCTGCGGCTACCAGGGGCTGACCGTGGATTTCATGCGCGAGCGCGGCATCCGCATCGTGGTGCGCGGTTTGCGCGCGGTATCGGATTTCGAGTTTGAGTTCCAGCTGGCGAACATGCAGCGGCACCTGCTGCCGGAAATGGAGACCGTGTTCCTCACGCCGCAGGAGCAGTTCACCTTCATCTCCTCGACCATGGTCCGCGAGATCGCGGCCTTTGGCGGCAATGTGGGCCAGTTCGTCGATCCCCTGGTCGCCGCAGCGCTGCGCGGCCGGTGAGACCCGGGCTTTTCCCGCTGCTTTTCGTCGTCTGCAGCGCGCTGGCGCATGGCGCGGAGAGCAGCTCGCTGCTGGCGGCAGCCTATGCAGGCGATGCCGCGCGCGTCGCGGCGCTGGTCAGGGCGGGCGCCGACGTGAACCAGGCCAACGAGTTCGGCGCCACGCCGCTGTCCGAGGCGGCGCGTCGTGGCGATGCGGCGGTGCTGCAGCTGCTGCTGAAGGCCGGCGCCGATCCCCGCAGCGTGAACGCCGATGGCGAGACGGCACTGATGGCCGTCGCGCGCACCGGCAATGTCGCGGCAGCCAGGCTGCTGCTGCAGGCCGGCGCGCAGGTCGATGCGCGCGAGAAATGGGGCGGCCAGACCGCGCTCATCTGGGCCGCTGCACAGGACCAGCCGCAGATGATACGGCTGCTGGCCGCGCATGGGGCCGATGTCAACGCGCGTTCCGCCGTGCGCGAATGGGAGCGGCGCGTGACGGCCGAGGGCCGGCCGAAGGACATGAACCGCGGCGGCCTCACGCCGCTGATGTATGCCGCGCGCGAAGGCTATCTGGACGCGTTGCGCGTGCTGCTCGCCATGGGGGCTGACGTCGACCTGCCCGATCCCGATGGCAGCACGCCGCTGATCCTCGCGCTGATGAACGGGCACTTCGACGCCGCGAAGGTGCTGATCGATGCGGGCGCGGACGTGAACCTGTGGGACTGGTGGGGGCAGGCTCCGCTGTACATGGCGGTGGACATGAATACGCTGCCCACCGGGGCGCGCGTGGAGCTGCCGACGCTGGATTACGCCACGGCGCTCGACATCGCGCAGATGCTGCTGGCAAGAGGCGCCAATCCCAATGCGCGGCTGAAGCTGCGGCCGCCATTCCGGATGGTGTCGCAGGACCGGCAGTCCGATCCCTCGATCGATGCCGGCGTCACGCCGCTGTTCCGCGCGGCCAAGGCCGCGGATGTGCCGGCCATCAGGCTGCTGCTGGCCCACGGCGCCATCGTGGACATGCCCAATGTGTTCGGGCAGACGCCGCTGATGATGGCCTGCGGCGTCGGCCGCGGGAATAACCCCACCCGTGGCGGCCACCAGACCGAGGCGCAGGCCATCGAGGCGGCGAAGCTGCTGCTGGCCGCCGGTGCCGACGTGAATGCGCGTTCGCAGATCGGCGAGACGCCGCTGCATGGCGCGGCCATCCGTGGATTCAGCGAGCTGGCCGGAGTGCTGGCGGCCGCGGGTGGCAACCTGGACGCGGTGGACAAGGACAACATGTCGCCCATCGATTATGCGATGGGACGTTTTCCCACGCGGTTCCTGGAAAGCAAGCCCACGCCATTTCCCGAGACCGCCGCGGCGCTGCGCAAGCTGGGCGCGAAGCGCGAGACGCCGGATCCGCCGCCGTGGCCGTCGGTTGGCGTGCCGCGCATTACCGCGGAGGTGCCGGTCCTTCCCTACTGAGCGCGGCGCCGCGATCGCGGCGCCTTGCGGGCGGCCTTCCTGCCGGTCTTGCCGCGTGCCGCTGCCTTCGGCATTTCGAGTTCGATGCGCGGCGCGCGGCCTGTCCGTCTGGGCAGCTTGCCCTGCTGGTGCAGTTCCACGGCCCGCCACAGGTACCAGGCGCCGGCCGAGCGATGCGGTTTCCAGCGCTCGGCGTAGGCGAGCAGCGCCCTGGTCCTGGGCATGGCCTTGAGGCCATAGGCGAGGCGGAAGCCATTGCGCACGCCGAAGTCGTCCGCCGGCATCACATCGGGTCGCCCGAAGTGGAACATCAGCAGCATCTGCGCCGTCCAGCGCCCGATGCCACGGATGGCAACGCAGTGCGCGATGATGGCCTCGTCGTCGAGCTGGCGCAGTGTGTCGTCGTCTGGCAGGCGCCCATCCAGCGCATGTGCGGCGAGATCCTGCAGTGCGGTGACCTTGGCGAAGGAAAAGCCCGCGCCGCGCAATGTCTCGGGCGTGGCGGCGGCAAGCTGTGCGGGAGTGGGGAAGCGGCCCTCGTGCATGGCCATCAGCCGTTCGATCATCTTGCGGGCCACGACCCAGGAAATCTGCTGGCTGGCGATGGAGCGGGCAAGCGTCTCGAACGCCGACGCGGCGGAACCCGGCGAACCCGAATATGGTTCCGATATTGCAACAATTCCTGCGATGACTGGATCTTTTGTTGCAAAATGACGCTTGAATTTGGCCTTCATCGCTGCTCCTTCATTGTTGGCAATGCGGGCAGAAATACGTCGAGCGCTGTCCTTGCACGCGTTGGCGGATGCAGGTGCCGCAGCGCCGGCATGGCTCTCCCGCGCGCTCGTACACGAACAGTTTCTGCCGGAAGTAGCCCGGCTCGCCACCGGCTCCCACGTAGTCGCGCAGCGTCGTGCCGCCGGCGCGGATGGCATCTTCCAGCACCGTCCGGATCGCGTCGACCAGCGATGCGGCCTCGGCGCGGGTCAGTGATTTCGCGGCGCGTCCCGGACGGATGCCGGCGCGGAACAGCGCCTCGCTCGCGTAGATATTGCCCACGCCCACCACCAGGCGGCTGTTCATGATGGCCAGCTTGATCGCGACGCTGCGCCGCCGCGTCACCGTGTACAGGTAATCCGCGTCGAAGGCATCTTCCAGCGGCTCCGGCGCGAGGTCGCGCAGCAGCGGATGCCGCGCAGGATCGCCGGTGAGGTACATCAGGCTGCCGAAGCGCCGCGGGTCGTTGAAGCGCAGCAGCCAGCCGGAGTCCATCTCCAGGTCGAAGTGATCGTGTGTCTCCAGCGCAGTGCGCACCGGCAATACACGCAGCGATCCGGACATGCCCAGATGCATCAGCAGGTGGCCGCGCTCCAGTTCCAGCAGCAGGTACTTGGCGCGACGGCGCACACCCAGGATGCGTTGTCCCTCGGCCCACGCCGCCAGGCGCGGGTTCACGCGCCAGCGCAGCCGCGGCTCATGCACCGCAAGCCGCGTGACGAGGCGGCCGCTGACGTGCGGGGCGATGCCACGACAGGTGGTTTCGACTTCGGGCAGTTCGGGCATGGATGCCACAGCATAAAAGCAAAGAACCCGCCAAGTGGCGGGTTCCTCGCGGACTAAGCAGGCGCCTGGAGAAAGGCCCTTACTTGATTTTCGTTTCCTTGTAGACCACGTGCTTGCGCACCACCGGATCGTACTTCTTCGTCTCCATCTTCTCGGGATGCAGGCGCTTGTTCTTCATCGCCACGTAGAAATGGCCGGTGTTCGCCGAGGACAGCAGTTTGACCTTCTCGCGCATGCGGGCTCCCTTACACGGCCTCGCCGGCGGCGCGCAGTTTCGCGACCACCGCGTCGATGCCGTTCTTCTCGATGGTGCGCAGGGCGCGGCTGGACACGCGCAGCGTGATCCAGCGCTTTTCGTCCTCCAGCCAGAACCGCTGCTCGTGCAGGTTCGGCAGGAAGCGGCGCTTCCTCTTGTTGTTGGCATGCGAGACGCGATTGCCGATCGCAGGCCGCTTGCCGGTCACTTCGCAGACGCGGGACATCGGGTTTCCTGGCTGGGGTTGCCCAAAAAGGGCGAGCTTTATACCAGCCGCCGCCCGGTTCGGGCAAGCCGCGGAACGGCGGGCAGGTCCCTAAAGGAAGCCCCGCTCGGCCAGCGACACGCAGCGGTTGTCCCCCACGATCAGGTGGTCCAGCACCCGGATGTCCACCAGCGCCAGTGCCTCCCGCAGGCGCAGGGTGATCAGCTCGTCCGCCTGGCTGGGCTCGGCCACTCCGGAAGGGTGGTTGTGGGCCAGGATCACGGCTGCTGCATTGCGGTAAAGCGCCTGGCGGACCACCTCACGGGGGTGGACACTGGCACCGTCGACGGTGCCCCGGAACAGCTCGTCGAAGGCGATCAGCCGGTGCCGATTGTCCAGGAACAGGCAGCAGAACACCTCGTAGGGCCGGTCCCGCAGCCGGCCCACCAGCAGGTTGCGGGTTGCGGCGGGGGATTCCAGCGCCGGACCGGAGGCGAATTCCTGTTGGTAGTGGCGCCGGGAGAGCTCCAGCGCCGCCTGCAGCAGGCTGTAGCGCCGCAGCCCCAGTGCCGGCATCACCAGGCAGCGCTCGCGATCGGCGGACATCAGCCCCCGCAGGCAGCCGAATTCCCGCAGCAGCAGGCCGCCCAGGTCCACGGCGCTGAGGCCCCGCACGCCGGTGCCAAACAGCACCGCCAGCAGTTCGGCATCGGTGAGCCGCGCCGCGCCTTCGGCCAGCAGCTTCTCGCGCGGGCGTTCCTGTTCTGGCCAGTCGCGGATCGACATGGCGACAGTCTGGCCCGGAATACTCCGGTACTGGATAAGCAAATCGCGTGCGGATCATGGAAAACAGGCTCTTGTCCGCCCAGACTGGCTTGCATGGCAGGCAAACACATCCTGTTGGGCGTTACCGGCGGCATCGCGGCCTACAAAGGCCCCGACATCGTCCGGCGGCTGGTTGAGCGCGGCGCTGAAGTGCAGGTGGTGATGACAGCCGGCGCCCGGGAGTTCGTCGCGCCGCTGACCTTCCAGGCCGTATCGGGCCGGGAGGTGCGCAGCGAGCTGTGGGATGAAACCGCCGAACGCGCGATGAGCCACATCGAGCTGGCGCGCTGGGCGGACCTGGTGCTGATCGCCCCGGCCACCGCGGATTTCCTGGCCCAGCTGGCGCACGGCATGGCCGACAACCTGCTCAGTACGCTGTGCCTCGCGACCGGCGCGCCGCTTGCCGTGGCGCCCGCGATGAACCGGCTGATGTGGGCCAACGCGGCGACGCAGGCCAACGTCGCGCTGCTGCGCGCGCGCGGCGTCCAGGTGCTCGGCCCCGACAGCGGCAGCCAGGCCTGCGGCGAAACCGGCGAAGGGCGCATGATGGAACCGGCGGATATCGCCGCCGCAGCCTTCGCGCTGCTGCCGGCCGAAGGGCCGCTGCGCGGCCGCAAGGTGCTGATCACCGCCGGTCCCACGCGCGAACGCATCGACCCGGTGCGGTTCATCAGCAACCGCAGCTCGGGCAAGATGGGTTATGCCGTGGCGCAGGCCGCGCGCGACCGCGGCGCGGAGGTGGTGCTGGTGAGCGGTCCGGTGAACCTGGCCGCGCCACCCGGCGTGAAGCGCATCAGCGTGGAATCCGCGCAGCAGATGTACGAAGCCGTGATGGGCGAGATCGCCGGCACGGACATCTTCATCGGCACGGCCGCGGTCGCGGACTACCGGCCGGCCAACCCCGCCGCCTGCAAGATCAAGAAGGTCAGCGACCAGCTCGAGGTGTGCATGGAGCGCACCGTGGACATCCTCGCAGCCGTCGCGGCGCGCGCCGACCGTCCCTATACCGTGGGCTTTGCCGCGGAGACCAACGACGTGGAACAACACGCGCTGGCCAAACTCACCCGCAAGCGGCTCGACCTGATCGCCGCCAACGAAGTCGGCGACACCAAGGTGTTCGAGCAGGACGACAACGCGCTCACGCTGCTGTGGCCGGGCGGCGGCCGGCTGGAGCTCGGCGCAGGTCCCAAGGCCGAGCTTGCGCGGCAGCTGGTGGATTTCATCGCGGCGCGCTATCTGCAACACATCGGGGCGAAGCCATCGGCCGTTGTGGGCTGATGCTTGTTCGCTACAGCGCGATGCGTTTTCGCTAACATCCGCTGATGAAGGAATTGAAAGTCCGCGTGCTCGATGCGCGCATCGGCTCCACCTGGCCGCTGCCGGCCTATGCCACCGCCGGTTCGGCCGGCCTGGACCTGCGCGCGGTGCTGGATGCGCCGCTGCCGCTGGCGGCGGCCGCCACCGCGCTCATTCCCACCGGCCTCGCCATCCACATCGACGATCCGGGTTACGCCGCCGTCATCCTGCCGCGCTCGGGCCTCGGCCACAAACATGGCATCGTGCTCGGCAACCTGGTCGGACTCATCGACTCGGACTACCAGGGCCAGCTGCTGGTGTCATGCTGGAACCGTGGCCAGACGGCGTTCACGATCGAGCCGGGCGAACGCATTGCGCAGCTGGTGGTGGTGCCGGTGGCGCAGGTGCGGCTGGAAGTGGTGGAGGATTTCGCCGCCAGCGGGCGCGGCGCCGGCGGCTTCGGCCATTCCGGACGCGGCTGACAGCTGCTTCGTGAATCGAACGCCGGGGGATTTCCGCGGGCTGCAATCATTCAGGGCAGGTTCATCGCTGCGGCGTAGGCTGTACATCATGAACACAAGAACCATTGCGTTGCTGCTTGGCGCCACCTTGCTCGGCGGATGCGTGGATGCGCCATTCGAGGATGCACCGTTTCCCGATCGCCGCGCCGATATCGCGGCGCCGGAGCCTGTAAACCAGACCAAGGTGTATTTCTACCCGACCCAGGGCCAATCCGAGGCGCAGCAGGATCGCGACCGCTTCGAGTGCCACGAATGGGCCGTCAAGCAGACCGGGTTCGATCCCACCCAGCACGGCGGGCCTGCGCTGAGCCAGGCCGTGGTGCCGGCGCGCACGCCCGGTGAGACGGTGGGTGCGGCCGCGGTGGTTGGCGCGGTGCTCGGCGCGGCCCTCGCGGGCCCCGGCCATATGGGTGGGGGCGCCGCATTCGGCGCGGTGGCGGGAACGATGGCCGGTACCGCGCAGGCGGCCAATGACCAGGCCGCAGCCGATGCTGTCAACGACGCGCGCAATGCGCGCAGCAGCCGTCAATATGAACACGCGGCGGCCGAGTATCGGCGCGCCATGACCGCATGCCTTACGGGGCGCGGCTATTCGGTGAGGTGAACCATGTCCGCCAAATCACGCAATCTCCTCGGAGTCCTGATCGGGGCTGCGATACTCGCCGCCGGCGGCGCCGCGCAGGCGGGGACCATCGCCGATGCCGCGTCCAAACTCAAGGATCAGCACAGCGATCACTTCGACCAGTCGTCCCAGAGCCAGAATTCGGACAATTCGGGCAATGGCAGCAGTGCGAGATTCGGGCCCAGTCAGGATGCCCCACAGCAGCAGCAGAGTCATTCGGATCCCGCGCCCTCGCGCCCGGAGCCCTCGCACGATTCCCATCGCGGCAATGATGGGGATCGCCACGGCAATGACGCGAACCGAGGGCATGATCGTCGCGACGACAATCGTGGCCGTGAGGGGTCCAGCCACAGCCTGAATGAGGATCTGGGTCGCCTCCATGGCAACAGCCGCGATTACGACGACCGCAATCGCGGCAACTATCGTTCGGGGCCCCGTCCGCCGCACGTCGTGGATCACCTGCCGTCAAATCGCCACGACTACGTCTGGAGGGGCAACCATTACTACTTCTCGGGCGGTCACTGGTACCAGCCTTACGGCAGCACCTTCATTTCCATCGACATTCCTTTCGGGCTGTTCGTCACCACGCTGCCCGGCTATTACACGAGCTTCTGGTACGGGGGCACGCGCTACTTTTATTCGGACCATACTTACTTTGTGTATGACCCGGACGAGCAGGGCTACCTGGTTACGCACTCACCTTATGGCGACGACGACGAGGAATACAACGATTCCTCGCAGGGAGATGACCTCTACGTCTACCCGGCGAAAGGACAGAGCGAGCAGCAGCAGGCGGACGACCGCTACGAATGCCACCGCTGGGCGGCGGATCAGTCGCATTACGATCCGTTGAACGACGCGTACGACGCCAACAAGAACGCCGCCTACCGGCGGGCGGTGATTGCCTGCCTCACCGGCCGCGGCTATACGGTCAATTAGTGCCGGACCGGCGCGCGGACGAGCCTGCAGTAAGTTCGCGGTAGCGCGCTATGTCGGCCGCGAAGGTGGCCAGCTGGTCGGCTTTTTCCTGCTGGCGCTGCTGCAGCTGGGTGAGCATCGAGCGACGCTCGGCGAGCGCGCGCACCACTTCGACGGCCAGCTCATCCGGCACCCGGCGGGCGCTCGCGGATGACGAGTACGGTTTGAACAAGCCCAGCCTTTTCTGCAGCCCCACGATGCGCTGTTCAGTGGCGGTGATCGAGTCGCGCGCCAGTTCCATCTGGCCGTCGATTATCTCGATGTGTTCGTCGCGGATCTGCTCGATGTCCGCCACCTTGGTGTAGGTGTTCAGCAGGTAGGAGTCGTGCTGGTGGCGGCGCGCTTCCTCGCTCGCGGTCTGCTGCGCGGCATTGGCCTCGGCCGGGGTCAGCTGGCGGGGGAAATCGCGCACCGGAACGCCCTGTTCGTTGAGCTCCTGGTGTTCCTGTTCCGAGTACTCCGGCGGGACGGTGTCGCCGTAGTGGACCACACCATCCTTGTCGATCCACTTGTAGGCCTTGGTCGCGGCGTGGGCCGCGGTGCAGGACAGCGCGAGGGTGCCTGCCAGGGCAAGCAGGAAATGCCTGTTTTTCATATCATGATCCTCGCTCCAACCGCGGCTTCATTGCAAAGGTCGTCAGCCGGCATCGCGGTGTCCGTCACACGCCGGTTGCGCCGTAGCGGTTGCGATACGCCTCCATCGCCGCCAGCGAGGTCGCCGGCAGCAGTCCGCCGCCGGCGCGCAGTGTCTGGATGAGATCCGCCAGTGTCAGGATGCTGATCGCCGGAATGCCGTACAGGCGCCTGACTTCCTGCACCGCGGACTCGGCCAGGTCGTTGCCGCCCGCATCCCGCCCGCGTTCCTGCCGGTCCAGCGCCAGGGCGACACCGGCGGGCGTTGCGCCGGCGTCGCGGATGATACCGATGGATTCACGGATCGCGGTGCCCGCGGTGATCACGTCGTCGATGATCAGCACGCGGCCGGTGAGTTTGCGGCCGACGATGGTGCCGCCTTCGCCGTGATCCTTGGCTTCCTTGCGGTTGTAGGCGAACGGCAGGTTGCGGCCATGCGCCGCATACAGCGCGGCGGCGGTGGTCGCAGCCAGCGGGATGCCCTTGTAGGCGGGACCGAACAGCATGTCGAACGCCAGGCCCGAGCGCACGATGGCCTCGGCATAGCAGCGCCCGAGCACCGCCAACGAGGCACCGTCGTCGAAGGCGCCGGCGTTGAAGAAGTACGGGCTCACGCGGCCGGATTTCAGCGTGAACTCGCCGAAGCGCAACGCATCGCGTGCGAGGGCGAGGCGGATGAATTCGTTCTGGTACTCGTGCATCGTTTCGCGGCGGACAAAGCCGCTATGATGCGGCCGGTGCGCATCATAACCTTCAGGCTGGACCGTTTCCGCGCGTCATGCGCCTGCCGGACCAGACACCGTGACTGAACCGGCCTCCGGCCGCCGGGGACTCTGGCACTCAGTCCGGCACTATTTCGAGAAGGAAGCCCTGGCTGCCTTCTTCGTCGGCGTCTCTTCCGGCTTTCCGTACGCGATGATTGCCGCCACGCTCACCACGCGCCTGGCGCAGGACGGCATCAGGAAGAGCACGGTCACCACCTTCTCGCTCGCTCTTCTTGCCTACAACCTGAAATTCCTGTGGGCCTGGGTCCTGGACAGCCTGCGCCTGCCGCTGATCGGGCGGCTGGGCCAGCGCGTGTCATGGATGCTCTTCTCGGGAGTGCTGGTGATCGCGGCGGTGACCAACCTGGCGCTGGCGGATCCGCGGGCCGATCTCCGGCACATGGCGATTGCCGCCATACTTGTGGCCGTGGCGGGAGCCACCTACGACATCGTGATCGATGCTTACCGCATCGAGACCCTGAAACCCGAGCAGCTGGGAACGGGCTCGGGCATGAGCCAGTATGGCTGGCGCATAGGTTCGGCGGGGGCCGCGGGGCTCGCGCTGGTGGTCGCGGGACGCATCGGCTGGCATGCGGCATATCTCGCCACGCTGCTGTTCGCCTTGCCCGCCATGATCACCGCGCTCGCGCTGGGCGAGCCTGTGCGGCATGTCGTGCACCACCCGCGCCGTGGCTTGGCGGAACTATGGGCTTCGGTTGCCGGTCCATTCATTGAATTCTTCAGTCGCCACGGCGCCTGGCTGGTGCTGCTGTTCATCCTGCTGCACAAGATCGGCGACACGCTTGCCCAGCTGACCGTGCGACTGCTGTTCAATGACCTGCATTTCACCAACGGCGAAATCGCGACCTGGGATGTGGGGCTGGGCTTCTGGGCCTATCTGGCAGGCATCTTTGTCGGCGGCGCGCTCTACGAGAAGCTCGGTCTCAAGCACTCGGTGATGCTGGCGCTGCTGCTGATGGGCGTCTCGAACCTGGGCTTCGCGCTGCTGGCCGCAGCCGGGCACAGCAACGTGGGGCTGGCCGCGGCAATCGGTTTCGAGAACACCGCGAGCGGCTATGGCGGCGTGGTCGTCGTGGCCTACCTTTCCGCGCTCGCCAATCTGGAATTCACCGCCGCGCAGTACGCGATGGTCTCGGCCGCCGCCAGTGTCGTTGGGCGGATGCTGACCGGCAGGATCGCCGGGCAGATGATCGAGGCAATGGGATTCGTGAATTTCTACCTGGTGACCGTGCTCGCCGCGCTGCCCGGCATCCTGGTGTTCTGGTACATGATGCGCGTGGGCCTGGTGGATCAGGCGCTCGGCGACGCTGCGACGCGCAGGGGCGGAAAGGCGGGAAGGAGATGAGCGCGGTGCTGCCCGCGGGCACGCGGCTGGGCCGCGTCACCGACCTGCCGGACGGCGCCACCAGGGAATTCGTGCTCGACGACACGGGCTGGCCGCTCACCGGCTTCCTGGTGCGCGTGGGTGAGGCGGTCCATGCCTACCTCAACCGCTGTCCCCATGCGCTGCGCCAGCTGAATTTCCGTCCCGACCGCTTCCTCAGTCCCGATGGCACGCTGATCCAGTGCAGCTCGCATGGCGCCTTGTTCGAGAAGGATACCGGGCTGTGCGTGGCCGGCCCCTGCGTCGGTGAATCGCTGCGGCGCCTGCCGGTCGAGCTCATCGACGGCGAGCTGCGCCTGACCGAAGATCTCGACACGGGGAAGCTGGATCGCCAGCCGTTCCTGCCGTAGCGGCAGGTTGCTTCAGTCGAACAGGTCCAGGTCGCCCAGCGCATCGGCGCGCAGGCCGCGCAGTTCCTCGAAGGCCTGCGGGAAGCGTCCGCTCAGGTCCTCGAACTCGCTGTCCGTGGCAGCGCGCGGATCCTCGGGCGCTTCGGCCGGCCGCAGCGATCCGGCGCGGCAGCGGATGATCCAGTCGTCGAATTCGATTTCCTCCAGATCGCCATCGGCGTGCTGGATCTCGACGAGGCGCTCGGCATCGTCCACTGCGACGACTTCGAATTTCTGGCCGTGGCTGCGGTACCAGTCACCCACCACCGGCTCGATGAATTGCGCATGATCCATGAACGAGATCCTCCGCTTCGATGCCGGGTGTGTGGAGTCGCTGCTATCCTGCGCCCGGGCGGGCAACGGCGACAAGAACTCAATTTTGCGCAAAGCACCATGATCGACTACCTGCTCAAGTTCTTCGTCACCTTCCTCGTCGTGGTGGAACCGGTCGGCGTCATACCCATCTTCATTGCCGTGACAGAAGGTGTCACGGAGGACGAGCGGCGCCGCATGGCGCGCAAGGGCGTGATGATTGCCGGCGGCATCTTCCTGCTGTTTGCCTTTGGCGGTGCGCTGTTCCTGCGGCTGCTGGGCATCAGCCTGGATGCCTTCCGCATTTTCGGCGGCCTGCTGCTGCTGCTGATCGCGCTGGAGATGGTGTTCGCGCGCGTTTCCGGATCCCGCAGTTCCAATCCGGAAGTCGAAGAAGGCAAGAGCCGCGCCGACATCTCGGTATTCCCACTGGCCTTTCCCTTCATCGCCGGACCGGGCTCCCTGACCACCATCCTGCTGGCTTTCGGCCCGGCGACCGGCAATCCGGTGCTGTTCAGTGCGCTGCTGGCATGCGTCGCCGTAGCGCTGGTCATCACATTGCTGACGCTCTACATGGTCGCCCCGATCAACCGCTTGATGGGTGTAACCGGCAGCAATGTGATGAACCGGCTGTTCGGCGTGGTGCTGGGGGCGCTCGCGGTGCAGTACATGATCGACGGCCTGCGCGGCAGTCTCGTCGCGGCCAGCGGCTGAGGCCAACTTGTTACAGTCGCTCGCGCAGCGCCAGCAGCCTCGCGCCCTGCTCGCCGCGCGCCGCGGCCAGCTTGAGATGGTTGTCCAGCAGGCGCGCCGCGGTGCGCCGCCGGCCGGTCTCCAGTGCATAGCTGACGAGGGCGATGGCGTCGGGCTCCGTGGCCGGACCGAAGTTGGAGTTCAGCGCCAGCCCGGTTTCGGCGACGATACAGGCGAGACCCGGCTGTCTCAGTTCGAACAGTACGGCCATCAGTCCCTGCAGGAAGTGCGGGTATTCGCGCAGGTTCGTCCAGCCGCGGCCGGCATCGAGAATGGCGCGCAGGTCATCGGCCATTTCCGGCGGCTGCAAGCCGTCCAGCCACTGCCGCGCGGTGGCCAGGGCGCGCGGCGTTTCGCGTATCCGCAGATCGCTGTACAGCCCATCGATGACGTGCTGCCGGCGGGCGCGACGCTCCTGTTCCGCAAGATCCGCCTTTCGTTCAGGGCTGATGCGCGGAGCGAAGCCGAGTTCGAGGCGCCGCTCGTACAGGGCTCCTCCGATGCCGGCATAAGCGGTGAGCAACAGCAGCTGCAGGCTGGCGATGAGCAGCACGCCGGTCGCCAGCCCCTGCGCCAGCACTGCGCCCAGCAACGCGCAGGCCGCCACGAAGGTAACCAGCGGCAGATACCAGAACCCGAAGCCGCGGATTACGCGCCACAGCGCAACGGGATTCAATGCATCGCCCGCATGGCCGGACATCACGCATGCGCCGAGCGAAGCGGGCAGCAGCAGCGCGGCTGCAGCGAGCATCGGGAACATCGGCCACGCCGGCCACAGCAGGTGGATCACCATCAGCGCCACCGCGATCAGCGGATGGATCCAGCAGCGCGAATCGATGGAGAGATGGGTGATCATCTCGATCGAAGCTGCGCGCGCTTCGCGCGTCCCGTTGGCGACGTCATCGATCAAGTGCAGGGCGTAGTTGGTAAGCCAGGTGAGCATCAGCCAGGCCAGAAATAGCGCGGCCACTGGCGAACTGCCGCCCAGGGCAGTGACTAATGCCAGCAGTAATGAGGAAGTTGCCACGAACAGCAAACTTCCCGCCTGGAATGGCACGGCCAGCACTTTCAGCAGCTCCATAGGCAGTTCCTCACCAAACG
>DATJXQ010000001.1:0-10321 GCA_035500015.1 Steroidobacteraceae bacterium | reverse complement strand
TGGTGCGCGGCCAGGCTCAGGCTCAGCAGGCGGGTCGCCTGCCAGTTCAGCCTGGCATCCGCCACGGTCAGGTCCTCGCTGACCGCCGCGGCGTCCACGTGGGCCGCGTCGCTGTAATAGCTGCGCCGGTCGCGCTCGGCGCCCAGCGTCAGGCTGGTCTTCTCGCTGAAGGTGATGGCCGACTGCAGCGCCACGCCCTGGATGAACACCAGCCCGACATTGATCTCCTCATGGTCGCTGATGTCGTGCCGCACCTGCGCCGTCAGCGTGAACCTGTCGTCGGGTTGCCACGTCATGTCGGCGCCCCAGGTCCAGGCCAGGTAGTCGCGCGCCGCAACCTGGTCGTATTTGCGCTCGACGCGGCTGGCCCGCGCCTTGAGCCCGAGCGTGTCCGACAGCTGCCACTCGATGAACGGCCCGATGCGCCGCTGCTTGTAGGAGTTGTCGATGAGCGAGTGCAGCACGATCTCGGGATTCGGCAGCGTCGCGTCCTCGACCCGCGCCTGGACGCCGATGCGATGACCGGTGCGGCCCACGACCGCGACGCTTGCCTCGGCGCCGTTGCGGCGCATGTCGCTGGGCAGGTATATCTCCGCGCTGTTGTTCTCGATGAGCCGGTCCACCGCGGCGCGCAGCTGCAGCGTGCCGGTCAGTCCGTAGCCGGCCTCCGCGCGCAGCTGCTGCGACTTCTCCTCGTTGGGGGTCGTGGTCTGCACGCCGGCCTGCAGGTTGGAGAACGAGGTGAGCACCGAGGAAGCCTGGTAGTCGAACTTGCCTTCGGAACGCGCACCCAGCTTCCACAGCCAGGCCAGCTCGGCGTTGTACGCGTGGTGGTCCAGTTCATCGAAATGCTGGTAGCGGTAATCCTCCACCTTGCCGTCCGCGGTGAGGTGCTGCGCGCTGACCGGCAGGTCGAAGTGCAGGCCGGCCGAGGCGACCCGGTAGGTATCCGTGTCGCTGGCGTCATCGGCGAGCCGGAACACGTTGTCGTCGCGTGTGACGCCAACCGCGGCGAACGCGGTCAAATCCTGCGCCCCCGTGGCCTTGCCGGCGGCCAGCGCCGAGGCGAGCGCGAACACGGACGCGGCCGGCAGTCTTGCGCGGCCGCGGACGAGGCTTCCGGAGGCCGCCTCAGGGCCTGATGATTCTCGCATCGAGTGCCTTCCCCACCGCCTGCGCGCGGTTGACCACGTTGAGCTTGCGCAGGATCTTCTGCATGTGGTTCTTCACGGTCAGGGCGCTGATGTTCAGTATCGCCCCGATCTCCCCGTTGCTCTTGCCCAGGTACACCCAGCGCAGGATGCCGCGCTCGCGCTCGGTCAGCGTGCCGTTGCCCGTCGATGCCAGCCGCACGTCCTCGGCGGCGATGCGGCTCTGCGTGCGCATCCACGCGGCATGCAGCGACGGCGCCATCAGCTGCACCAGGTAGATCTCGCGCGGGCCGATCGCGCCGGCCTGGCAGGCGAACACGCACATGCCCTGCACCTCGCCGTCGGCATCGTGGCTGCCGTGCACCAGCAGGTCCGTGGCGCCGGCGCGGCGCAGCTCGCGCACGCATGGGTTGGCGGCCAGCGCGGCGAATTCATTCAGCCCGCACAGCACCGGCAGGTGGCGGTGCTGGCGCCAGCTTTCGGCCAGCATCGAGGCCAGCGGCGTCTCGCGCATCAGCAGCTCGCCGAACGCGGCTGCATCGCCCACCAGCGTCGAGAAGCCGTCCACCGCGAAGGAGCGCGTCGCGCCCCGGCGCAGCGCGCACACCAGCACGCTGTGCGGGATCAGGTTCTGCAGCAGGCCCTGGGTCCACGCGAAGAACTGCGCGCGCGTGCGCACGCGCAGCGCGTCGTCCAGGTTCAGCAGCAGGCCCTCGACGTGCGCGGCTTCCAGGCGCGCGGTCGCGGCGGCCTCCAGCCGCGGGTCGGTTCGTTCGGCGGCGCGCTCGGCGGCCGGTGGCATGACGCGCAGCCCGGGCCGTTCGGCAACTACTGACTCAGTATGCATTTTCCCTCCTGAGCACTACTCCCAAGGTCCGCACCAGGATGCGGCAGTCGAGCAGCAGCGACCATTCACGCAGGTATTCCAGGTCGCAATGGATGCGCGCGCGCATGCTCTCGGTATCCGTGGCGCCGCGCAGGCCGCGCACCTGTGCCAGCCCGGTGATGCCGGGCTTGACCTTGTGGCGCAGCATGTAGCCGGGGATGAGCTTGCGGTACAGCTCGTTGTGCGCCACCGCGTGCGGGCGCGGCCCGACCATGCTCATGCAGCCCTGCAGCACGTTCAGCAGCTGCGGCAGCTCGTCCAGCGAATACGCGCGCAGGAACCGGCCGAGGCGCGTGACGCGCGGGTCACCGCGCGCGGCCTGCGGCACCGTGGCGCCGTCCTCCAGGCAGTGCATCGTGCGGAACTTGAAAACCACGATCTCGCGGCCGTCCATGCCGTAGCGGCGCTGGCGGAACAGCACCGGGCCGCGCGAATCCAGCTTGATGCCGATGGCGATCGCCAGCCACAGCGGCGCGACCAGCGACAGGCACAGCAGCGCCATCAGGATGTCGCAGGCGCGCTTGGCGAGTGCGTTGAGGCCGTGCAGCGGCGACTCGCACAGCGCGATCACCGGTATGCCGGCGATGGTATCCACGCGCGACTGGATCGGGTCCAGCGACAGCATGTCGGGCACGAAGTACACCGAGGCGGTGGTGTCGTGCAGGCCGTCCACGATGCTGCGGATGCGCGGGTGCCAGCACGGCAGCGCGCAGTACACCACGTCGACGTGGTGCTGCTTGACGAAGGCGGGCAGCTCGGCGAGCGAGCCGAGCATCTCCTGCGGTCCGACCCCGGCCAGCCGGCCGGCGTCGCGGTCGTCGAAATAGCCCGCGACGTCCATGGCGAGCGGATCGCGCACGATGTGCCGCGCCAGCAGGCAGCCCGTCTGGTTCACGCCGGCGATGACCGCTGTGCGGCGCGGCGCCTCGGTGGCCAGCACGCGCACCAGCAGGTAGGGAAACAGCCGGTGCACGGCCAGCTGCAGCAGCGGCGTGGCGATCACCCAGGCCAGCAGCACCCGCGTGTCGATGTGCTCCAGGATGCCGGCCTTCCAGCCCAGCACCAGCAGCAGCGCCAGCACCACGCTGGAATCCAGCAGCACCCGCAGCACGCCGAGCGAGACGGGCCGCGGCGCTGCCGCGGGCCCGAACTGCGGCACGTGCCGGGCCGATCCCGCCGCGTGCTCTGCCGTGACGCCCATGTCAGGTGGACCTCATGCAGCGCCGGCCTGGCGGGCGACCGCGGCGGCGGCCAGCGCCGGCAGCGGCATTTCGGGTAACTCCTGCATGCGGGCCGCCAGGCTGCTGACCGCCGAGTGCAGCGCCGGCGCCGGCACCGGCTCGGGACCGGTGCGCCAGCGGTATCCCATGCCGCGCACGGTCTCGATCAGCTCGCCCTGCGCCTCCGGCAGCGCACGGCGCAGCCGGCGCACGTGCACGTCGACCGTGCGCTCCTCCACGTACACGTCGTCGCCCCAGATCTCGTCCAGCAGCTTGCGGCGCGTGAGGATCCAGCCCGGGTGCGTGACGAAGTACAGCAGCAGGCGGAAATCGGTGCGCGGCAGGTCGATCTCGCGCTCGCCGCTGGTCACCCGCTGCAGTGCCGGATCCACGCGCAGCCCGGCGAACTCGATGGTCTCCTCGGTGCGCTCCGGCGCCCGGCGCCGCAGCACCGCCTTGATGCGCGCCAGCAGTTCGCGGATCGACACCGAGCGTGCCAGGCAGTCGTCGGCGCCGCACTCCAGCGCGGCCACCGTACTCTCCTCGCCGGGGCGGGCGCTGAGCATGATGATGGAGGTGTGCGCCGTGCGCCGGTCGGCGCGCAGCTGGCGGGCGAACAGCAAGCCCGGCGCGCCGGGTGGACAACCCAGCAGCGCCATGTCGGGCCGTATCTTGTGCATGAGTCCCTCGGCCTCGAGAAAATCCCGCGCCCGCGTCACCTGGTAACCGGCGCTGCGGAGGTTTCCCGCCAGCAACTCGCGCATCGCCGCATCGTGTTCAACCACCAGAATGGAACCCTGCATACCTTTCTCCCTGTCTTCGACCCGAACCAGGCTCGGGGAAAATCCTAGTGACCGGCCCGCCACCCCGCCATCGGTTCAACAATCGAATGGCCGCCGGGTCATCTGCGGATGTCGCATCCTGAAAACACCCGATGGCCGCCATGCCATGCCGATCGGATCATTGCGCGGCAGGCTTCGGGTACATCTGTTGCCGCTATGGTCCGCGCCCATGAGAACCCCGCACACCCGCTGCACGAATGGCCGGCTCCGCCGCATTGCCGCACTGCTGCTTGCCTGCGCCATGGCGGGCGCGGCCGGCGCCGCCGAGCCGGTACTGGGTCCCGGCGACACGGTGCGCGTCATGGTGGTGGAAAGCCCGGAGCTCACCACCGAAGGACACCTGTCGCTGGATGGCACGCTGGGCCTGCCGCTGCTGGGCGAGGTGGCGATCGGCGGACACACACCGGCCGACGCCGCGAAGCTGATCGGCACGCGGCTGCGCGACAACAAGCTGCTGCGCGACCCGCACGTGAGCGTGTCGCTGGTGGAAGCGCACAGCCGCCGCGTGCAGGTGCTGGGCCACGTCGCCAAGCCGGGCCAGTACCCGCTCGACGGCACCAACGAGCATCTCTCGGACGTGCTGGCCGCCGCGGGCGGCCGCACCGAGGATGGCTCCGACCACGTGGTCATCACGCGCCGCGACGGCAAGGAAGCGCACTTCGACGTCGACGTGGCCCGCATGTACCAGGATGGCGACCTGGCCAGCGACATCCACCTGCAGAGCGGCGACGTGGTGTACGTGCCCGCGGCGCCGGTCTTCTATGTATACGGCGCCGTGCAGCGCGCCGGCGCATACCGCCTGGAGGACCAGACCTCGGTGCGCGCCGCGCTGTCGCTGGGCGGCGGGCTGACGCCGCGCGGCTCCGAGCACGGCATCAGCATCCACCGCCGCATGCCGGACGGTTCCACCCATGACCTGCACGCCAGGCTCACCGATCCGGTCGAAGCCAATGACGTCATCTATGTAAGGGAGAGCCTGTTCTGATGAATCCGAACCTCTTCTTCCTGGTATTGCGCGCGCGTTTCGGCCTGTTCGCCCTGGTGCTCGGCGCGACGCTGCTGGCCACGGCGGGCGTGAGCCTGCTGTTGCCGAAGTCCTACCGCGCCACCGCCTCGCTGGTGGTCGACCGGCACGATTCGCAGTCGTTCACCGACGGCGCGTACAACGGCTTCACCTCGCCGGCCGAACGCACCGCCTACCTGCAGACCCAGCTGGACATCATCAAGAGCCCCAAGGTCGCGCGCAAGGTGGTCGACTCGCTTGGCCTCGCCGCGCAGCCCGCAGTGCGCCGGCAGTTCGAGGCCGCCACCAGCGGTCAGGGTTCCATCGAGGACTGGGAAGCCGCGCGCCTGCAGCAAGGCCTCGAGGTGGAGACCTCGCAGAGCAACGTGATCCAGGTCAGTTACAACGCCCATGATCCGGCCGCGGCGGCCGGCACCGCCAATGCGTTCGCGCAGGCCTACATCGATACCTCGCTCGAACTGCACGTGGATCCGGACCGCCATGCAGCCGAATGGTTCGACGAGCAGCTCAAGACGCTGCGCGCCGACCTGCAGTCGGCCCAGCAGCGCATGACCGACTACCAGCGCGAGCACGGCATCGTCTCCGCCGACGAGAAGCTGGACGATGAGTATTCGCGCCTGTCGGACCTGTCGACGCAGCTGAGCAAGGCACAGGCGGAAGACGCCGGGCTGGAGGCGCGCCGGCAGCTGGTGCAGCAGGCCGTGGCCCAGGGCCGGCCGCTGGAAGACATCCCCGAGATCCGCACCGACGCGGGTGTCCAGGCGCTGAAGGCACACCTGGTGGAGGGCGAGGCGACGTTGCAGGTGCTGGCCGCCAGGTATGGCGAGAATTACCCCGAGTACAGCAAGCAGCTTGCCGAGAACCGCTCCACCCGCAGCGCGCTGAACGCGGAGATGCAGCGCGTGGCCGCCTCGACCGCCTCGCAGGTCAACGAGGGCCAGGCACGCACGGCGGAACTCGCGGCAGCGCTGGCCACGCAACGCGCCCGGCTGCTTGACCTGAAACAGACACGCGACGGGCTGGAGGTGCTTGCGCGCAACGTCAACACGGCCCAGACGGCCTATGACACCGCCATGCAGCGCCGCGTGGTCAACCAGGTGCAAAGCCGCGCCAGCCAGGCCGATGCCGCGCTGCTCAACGCCGCGGTGCTGCCGCAGCGGCCGCACAGTCCCAACCTGCCGCTCAACCTGGCGCTGGCCGCGCTGGTGGGCGTAATGCTGGGCGTGGGCCTGGTGATGCTGCGCGAGATGACCGATCGCCGCATCCACTCCGGCTGGGAAATCGCCGAGATCGCGCGGGCGCCGATGCTGGGAGAGCTCATCGCCTGGAATCCCCCGGCCAACCGCCTGCGCCTGCCCGCCCCCGCCGCCCGCCAGGAGGTCCAGTGAAAGTCACCGAACAGGTCGTGGAGATCGACGGCACGGTGCGCCCCATCGGGCAGGCGCCGGACCGGCGCATCGGCACCATCCTGCGCCATGCCAACAAGCTGGCAGGCAACGACATCGAGCAGGTGCTGAACCTGCAGAACAGCAGCGGCCTGCGCTTCGGCGAGGCGGCGCTGCGGCTTGGCCTGGTCACCGCCGGCGACCTGCGGGGCGCGCTGGCGCAGCAGTACGACCTGCCGCAGCTGGCCACGGAAAGCGATCGCATCAACAGCGAGCTGGTGGTCGCCGCCGAGCCGCTCAGCCGGTCCGCCGAACAGATCCGCGCGCTGCGCACGCAGCTGCTGATCCGCTGGTCGGGCGAGGGACCGGCCTGCCGCATGCTGGCGATCGTCAGCCCGGGCCGGCACGACGGCCGCAGCTACCTGGTCGCCAACCTCGCCGTCGCGTTCGCACAGCTCGGGCGGCGCACGCTGCTGATCGACGGGGACCTGCGCAGGCCGCGCCAGCAGCAGATCTTCGGCGTCGCGGACAAGGTCGGGCTGTCGAGCGTGCTGTCGGGGCGCGCCGGCCGCGAAGCCGCGGTGCCGCTGCCGGAGTTCGGTCCGCTGGCCTTGCTGCCCGCCGGCGCACCGCCGCCCAATCCGGTGGAACTGCTCTCGCGCGACGCCTTCCAGCGGCTGCTGTTCGAGCTCGCGCAGGTGTTCGAGGTGATCCTGTTCGACACACCGCCGGCGCGCGTGTGGGCCGATGCGCAGAGCGTGGCCTTCCGCGCCGGCAGCGTGCTGATGCTGGCGCGCCGCAACCATACGCGGCTCGCCGACACGACACGGCTGACCCGCCAGCTCGCCGATGCCGGCGCGCAGACCGTGGGCACCGTGTGCAACGAATTCTGATGCCGGCGCGCGCCCCGTGCGACTGCTGTTCGTAACCTGTTCGCTGCCGGACGGGGGCGCGGAAAAGCACACCATCGCGCTGCTCGACGCACTCGCGCAGCGCGGCCACGAGTGCCACGCGCTGTGCATCAAGCCGCCGCGCGCCGGCTTCGAAAACCTGGCGCGCTCGACCACGCCGCGCAGCCTGGGCGCCGATGGCTTCCTCGACCGGCGCGCCATCGCCCGGTTCGCGGCGGCGCTCGCACAGATCCGTCCCGAGGCCGTCATCGCCGCCAACGCCTATGCGCTGATGTACACCATGCTGGCGCGGCGTCGGGCCGGCCTCGCCTGCCGCGTCGTGGTGGTATGGCACTCGACCGAGCTGCCGGGATTGAAGGAAGCGCTGCAGATGGTGGCCTACCGGCCGCTGTTCTGGGCTGCGGACTGCTGCGTCTTCCTGTGCCAGCGGCAGTGGCGCTACTGGCGGCTGCGGGGCCTCATTTCCAGGCGCAATGAGGTGATCTACAACGGCATCGACCTGGAAAGATACCGCGACCGCTCGACCGTGGCGGAGCGCCGGCAACTGCGCGAGCGGCTGGGCTGGTGCGCGACGGACTACGTGATCGGCATCACGGCGCTGCTGCGGGTCGAGAAGAACCACCTGCAGCTGCTCGACGCCATCGTGCGGCTGCAGCGCATGGGACTGCCCGCCCGCGCGCTCATCATCGGCGATGGCGTCATGCGCGAGGCGATCGAGCGGCGCGTCAGGGCACTGCGGCTGGCCGATGCGGTGGCCATCGTCGGCCTGCAGGCCGACGTGCGGCCGTGGATCGCGGCCTGCGACGTCATGGCTCTGTGCAGCATGGCGGAGGGCTTTTCGCTGGCCGCGCTCGAGGCCATGGCCATGGGCCGGCCGATGGTGCTCTCCGACGTCGGGGGCGCCGCCGAGATGGTCGTGCCAGGCTGCAATGGCCTGCTGTTTCCGCCGCGCGATACACCGGCGTTCGTGGAGCGCCTCGCCGCGCTCAGCGACCCGGACGCGGCGCGGCGCATGGGCGCCAACGCGCGGCGGGTGCTGGAGCAGCGCTTCTCGGAAACGAGGATGGTCGACCGCTACGAGCAGTTACTGGCGCAGCTGTGCCGCGGCGCCGCGCCGCTGGCCGCCGTGGCCATGGATCGCTGAGCGGCACGGGAGACTGAACGCGGATGTGCGGCATAGCGGGCTGGGTTGTGGCCGAAGATGCGGTGCCGGCTGAAGGCACGATCCACGCGATGCTGGACGCGATCGCGCATCGTGGCCCGGACGATGCCGGCATCTGCAGCGCGCGCGCGGCGCCGCACAGCGTCACGCTCGGCCACCGCCGGCTGGCGATCATCGATCCGGCCGGCGCGCGCCAGCCCATGTGCGACGATGCCGCCGGCCTCGCGCTGGTGTTCAACGGCGAGATCTACAACTTCCGCGAGCTGCGGGCCACGCTGGCGCGCCACGGCCACGGCTTCGCGCGCGACTCGGATACCGAGGTGCTGCTGCGCGCCTACCAGCACTGGGGCACCGACGTCGTGCACCACCTGCGCGGCATGTTTGCCTTCGCCATCAGCGATTCCCGCCGCGGCATCCTGCTGCTGGCGCGCGACCGCTTCGGCGAGAAGCCGCTGTTCTACTGCCAGCGCGGGGAGAACCTGTATTTCGCCTCGGAGATCAAGGCGCTGCTGCGCGTGCCGGGCATCGACACCGCGGTGGATTGCGATGCCATCGGCGAGTACTTCGCCTATCGCTACGTGCCCGCCCCCACCACGCTGTTCCGCGGCATCCGCAAGCTGCTGCCCGGAACCATCGCGGTGTGGGAAGGCGGCACGCTGCGCCATTCGCGCTACTGGTCGGCGCCGGACCGCGCGCCGCTGGCAACGGCCCCATGCGGCACCGATCCGGTGCGCGACTTCGGCGCCCGCCTCGAGGAATCCGTGGCGCTGCAGATGGTCAGCGACGTGCCCTTCGGCGCCTTCCTGTCGGGCGGCCTGGATTCCTCGACCATCGTGGCGCTGATGAGCCGGCACAATCCGCAGGTGATGACCTTCTCGGTGGGCTTCCGCGAAGGCGCCTACAGCGAGCTGCCGCACGCGGCGGCCGTGGCGCGCCACTGCGGCACGCGGCATCACGAGCTGCTGGTTGGCTCGGCGGACATCATCGAGCGCCTGCCGGCGCTGGTGGGCATGCGCGATGCGCCGGTGTCCGAGCCTTCGGACGTGGCCATCCACATCCTGGCACGCGAGGCCGCGCGCAGCGTGAAGATGGTGCTGACCGGCGAAGGCAGCGATGAGCTGCTCGGCGGCTATCCCAAGCACGTCGCCGAACGCTCGGCGCGCGGCTTCCAGGCGCTGCCGCGCGCGCTGCGGCACGGCCTGCTGGCGCCGCTGGTGCAGGCGCTGCCCTACCGCTTCCGGCGCGTGAAGACCGCGGTGGCCAACCTCAACATCGAGGACTGGCACGAGCGCCAGGTGCGCTGGTTCGGTGCGCTGGGACGCAACGAGCGGGAGACGCTGGTCCGCCTGGCATCGCGGCACCGCGCCGGCGGGGACGCGCCGCCGTTCGACGGCGATCCGCACGCGAGCTCCCTGCGGCGCATTCTTTACTTCGACCAGACCAGCTGGCTGCCCGACAACCTGCTGGAACGCGCCGACCGCATGACCATGGCCGCGTCGATCGAAAGCCGCGTGCCCTTCCTGGACCACAAGCTGGTGGAATTCGTCTCGACGCTGCCCGACCGCTATCGCGTGCGCGGCCTGACCGGCAAGTGGATCCTGCGCGCCGCCGCGCGCTCGCTGCTGCCGAAGCGCATCCTGACGCGGCCGAAGGTGGGCTTCCGCGTGCCGGTCAATGACTGGTTCCGCGGCCCGCTGCGCGACTACCTGTGCGATCACCTGCGCGGCCCGGGCTCGCTGA